>NZ_CP017448.1:3016408-3363634 GCF_001753165.1 Acidihalobacter aeolianus | reverse complement strand
TTGTCCCCTAGCTCAGGCCGTAGCAGGTATGCTGGAATGGTGTTCGGTGGACGGAAGAGTGTATACGTACAGCACCGAGCGTTCCACATCGGATACTAAGGCGTGCTTGACAGAGTTGGCATCGCCGCGTAACTTTCCCACTCTTTTTTCCTGGGTCCGGCGTCGTGCTGGGCCGAAGTCTGGATTGAAATCGCCATGAAACGTACTTTCCAACCGAGCAATCTTCATCGCAAGCGTACTCACGGCTTCCGCGCACGCATGCGTACTCAGGGCGGCCGCGCTGTACTGTCTGCGAGGCGCGCCAAGGGGCGTCAGCGCCTTACTCCATAAGGCAAGCCTAACGTGGTAGGGGCACAGTCTTTCCCACGCTGTGCCAGGCTGACGGAACGCGTAGAGTACGGTCGCGTTTTTGCTAGCAGGAACAAATCCGGCGGTCGTGTATTCGTGCTGACGTGGATGCGTAACGACATCGGCAGAGCGAGATTAGGGTTGGCAATATCACGCCGATGCGCACGCCGTGCCGTAGACAGGCAACGTATCAAGCGCATTGTCCGCGAAAGTTTCAGGCTCAAACAACAATCCCTCCCGGCAGTCGACGTGGTCGTAACCTGCAGGTCAGGGGCCGGCTCACTGGGCAAACGGCAACTGCGCGAAGCGTTGGAGCGACATTGGCAGGCGATCAGGTAAGTCCATGCGTACTTTACTGATACTTCTGGTCAAGGCCTACCGCTTGCTGCTGAGCCCTTTTCTCGGTCAGCATTGCCGCTTCCAACCTACCTGTTCGGTTTACGCGATAGAGGCCTTGGAAGAATACGGGGCAATCAAGGGAACCTGGCTGGCAGTGAAGAGATTGTCCAAATGCCACCCTTGGCATCCGGGCGGTTACGATCCCTTGCCGAATCATTCGACACAACAACGTACAAGCCGACACGATGGATAACTTCCGCCCCCTGCTGTACATCGCCTTGCTGTTCGTGCTTTTCGTCATCTGGCAAGACTGGCAAAAAGCTCATCAACCGCCGCCGCCGCCGCAGGCCGCAACATCAACAATTACGACGGCTAACGGTAAGACGGCCACGGCTCAAATCCCATCCGCCGTCACTGTCTCCAACGGCAAGGCGGGTAAATCTGAACTGATTCACGTCCATACCGATACCTTGGATCTGACCATCAGTACAAGAGGTGGTGAAA
Source organism: Acidihalobacter aeolianus (assembly GCF_001753165.1). Classification (GTDB taxonomy): domain Bacteria; phylum Pseudomonadota; class Gammaproteobacteria; order DSM-5130; family Acidihalobacteraceae; genus Acidihalobacter; species Acidihalobacter aeolianus. The sequence continues at coordinate 3,362,443 of NZ_CP017448.1, read as the reverse complement.
TTCTGCAGGCGCGGCTGCCTACCTATCCTGTCTCGGTTGAGAAACCGCACGATCCCTTTACTCTGATGTATGACAAAGAGGGGACCTTCGTCGCGCAATCCGGCCTGCTATCGAGTGGCTCAGCACCTGATCATCATGCGATTTACCGGGCTGGCGCAAAGGAATACACGCTGAAACCGGGTGAAAACGTTTTGCGGGTTCCATTGACGTGGCTAGCTAAGGACGGCCTGGAGGTTACCAAAACCTTCATACTTCACCGACGCAGCTTCCTGGTCGATGTCGATTACAGCATCAAGAACATCGGCGCGAAGCCCTGGGAGGGCAACCTTTATGCCCAACTGGTCCACAGTCCGCTCGAAAGCCACACTAGTATGCTGCAGGCACATTCCTATTCCGGTGCTGCGTATTACGACGGCAGCTACCAGAAAGTGCCTTTCGATGACATGGCCAAGTCGCCGCTTTCCAAGACGGTGCAAGGCGGCTGGATGGCCATGGTGCAGCACTACTTCCTGGTTGCATGGATACCTGAGAAGGACGGGCACTACGATTACTACAGCAAGGCACTTACCGGCGGGCAGAAACCTCTGTATCTGATCGGCTACCGCACAGAGAAACTCAATCTCGCACCAGGCCAGAATACGCAAATCAGCAGCCGTATGTGGATTGGGCCGGAACTCCAGGAAACCCTGGAAAAGGTTGCTCCTGGCCTCGATCTCACTACGGGTTATGGCATTTTTACATTCATTGCGAAGCCGTTGTTCTGGTTGCTGAGCAAGATTCACAGCCTCGTAGGCAACTGGGGCTTTGCGATCATTCTCTTGACCATTCTGATCAAACTGGCCTTCTACAAGCTTTCGGCTACAAGCTACCGGTCGATGGCGAGAATGCGCAGCCTGCAGCCGAAGATGCAGGCACTCAAGGAGCGCTATGGAGATGACCGCCAGAAACTCAGTCAGGCAACCATGGAACTGTACCGAACCGAGAAGATCAATCCTCTCGGCGGTTGTCTCCCGATTCTGGTCCAAGTACCTGTATTCATTGCCTTGTACTGGGTGCTTCTGGAAAGTGTCGAGCTGCGCCAGGCACCCTTCATTTTTTGGATTCACGATCTATCGGCGCGTGATCCTTACTTCGTACTGCCCGTGATCATGGGCATCACGATGTTTCTGCAGCAGCGGCTTAATCCAGCACCCATGGATCCGTTGCAGAAGCGGATCATGTCCATCCTACCGCTCGGCTTCGCCGTATTCATGGCCTTCTTCCCAGCGGGTCTGGTGCTTTACTGGGTGGTGAACAATACGCTGTCCATAGGTCAGCAATGGCTGATCACGCGGAACCTGGCCAAAGCGACCGAAGGCAAGTAGAAATGCTCGCGCCGTATGCGCGAGACACCATTGCCGCGGTCGCCACAGCATCAGGTCGCGGTGCGGTCGGTATCGTTCGCGTAAGCGGACCGGATGCATTTTTCATAGCGGAGAAACTGACTGGCAGACCGTTACCACCGTTCCGCCAGGCCGCTCTGCGGAGCTGCCTCACCGAGAATGGTGTGGTCCTGGATCAGGGTCTACTGCTGTGCTTCTCCGGTCCGCAATCATTTACCGGTGAGGATGTTGTCGAGTTCCAGGGACATGGCGGCCAGCAGGCTCCGCTTCTGGTCTGGAAACGATTTCTCGAACTCGGTGCCCGAGCTGCTGCTCCCGGAGAATTCAGTCAACGTGCTTATCTCAACGGGCGACTCGATCTAGCCCAGGCAGAGGCGATCGCGGATCTGATCGATGCCGGCAGTCGTCAGGCGGCATTAGGTGCCGTTCGCTCGTTGCGCGGGGAATTTTCGGAGCAGGTCGAAGCCTTGCGTGCGAGATTGACCGCAATCAGGGTTCAGGTTGAGGCAAGCGTCGATTTCGTAGAGGAAGATGATGTCGATGAGGCGGCCGCCGAGCGGATGGTCGGTGAGTTGAAGGAAATACTAGGCGCAACCCGGCAACTCTTACGCAGTGCGCAGCAAGGCGTAAAACTTGCGCAAGGTGCCATTGTGGTATTGGCCGGTGCACCCAACGTCGGTAAATCAAGCCTGCTGAACCGGCTCGCCGGTGAGGATCGGGCGATCGTGACTCCAGTCGCGGGCACGACTCGTGATCTGTTGCATACCGACCTCGTTGTGCAGGGCATGCCCGTACAGGTTATCGATACAGCTGGTATTCGCGATACTGATGACCCGGTTGAGCGCGAGGGCGTGGCACGCGCGAGGCGTGCCTTGGCCAATGCGGATGTTGCGTTGTTGCTCGACACCGCGGAAACGCCGGCCTCAGACCAACTTCTGGTCGAGCTGCCGGCTTCGGCCTGTTTGTTGAAGGTAAGAAACAAGATCGACGTTAGCGGCGAATCTCCAGGTTTTGATAGTGCCCGGAATATCTTCGCCATTTCAGCATTGACGGGCAGCGGGATAGATATCCTTGTTACTGAGGTGATCCGCCGGATGGGCGGGCCGGGTACAGACGAGACCGTTTTCACCGCACGTGCAAGACAGGTACGCGCTCTGGAACAATGTCTGGAGGCTTTGGAGCGAGCACATTCGCTTGCCGTTCACGCAACCGGCGTTGAGTTGATGGCCGAAGAACTCAGACAGGCACAAGAGCACCTGGGCTCGATTACCGGCCGGATCAGCGCGGACCAGTTGCTGGGCGAAATTTTCGCGACATTCTGTATCGGCAAGTAGAGTTGGGAATTCGGGCATTTTGACGCTGCCGGATGCTTGCCCGAGAATAATCAGATTTGCCGTCGTGCGGGCAGGGTTGAGGCAATGCAAAACTATTACGAGGTCATCGTGGTTGGCGGCGGGCATGCCGGAACCGAGGCCGCACTGGCAGCGGCGCGGATGAGTGCGCGCACCTTGCTATTGACCCACAACATCGAAACCATCGGCCAGATGAGCTGTAACCCGGCCATCGGCGGCATCGGCAAGGGTCACCTCGTCAAGGAAATCGATGCGATGGGAGGGATGATGGCGCGGGCCGCAGATCGTGCTGGAATCCATTTCCGCACGCTGAACGCGCGCAAGGGACCTGCTGTGCGCGCGACGCGCGCGCAAGCGGATCGTACACGTTACCGAGCCGCCGTGCGCGCGGCCGTCGAGTCCCAGCCGAGACTCGATGTTTTTCAGCAGGCGGTGGATGATCTGATTCTAGAAGGTGAACGTGTTGTCGGTGTGATCACCCAAATGGGTATGCGTATCGCTGCAGGTGCGGTGGTACTCACGGCCGGAACATTCCTGGCCGGGCGCATCCATGTCGGTGAACATCAGCGTGATGGCGGTCGCGCAGGAGACGCGCCAGCGACTACGCTGGCAGCGAGGCTACGTGAACTGCCGCTCGGTGTCGGTCGGCTCAAGACCGGCACACCACCACGCATCGACGGCCGAAGCATCGATTTCAGCGTTCTCGAAGTGCAGCCCGGCGACGAACCCAGACCGGTCTTCTCGTTCATGGGTGCGCGTACGGAGCATCCACCGCAGGTCGTCTGTCATATCGCGCGCACAAATCCACACACGCACGAGTTGATCCGCGCGGCCATGCACCGTTCGCCGTTGTTCACGGGTCAGATCGAGGGTATCGGTCCACGTTACTGCCCGTCCATCGAAGACAAGATCGTGCGTTTCGGCGATCGCGATTCGCATCAGATTTTCGTTGAGCCCGAGGGGCTCGATACCCATGAGGTGTACCCGAACGGAATCTCAACCAGCCTACCGTTTGATGTACAGCTCGAATTGGTCCGCAGTATCCATGGATTCGAGCAAGCGCATATCACACGCCCGGGCTATGCGATCGAATATGACTTCTTCGACCCACGCGGACTGGAGCCGGGGTTGCAGTCGCGGGCACTTCCAGGCCTCTTCCTGGCCGGACAGGTCAATGGGACCACCGGCTACGAAGAAGCAGCGGCACAGGGTTTGCTGGCCGGAATCAATGCAGTGCGTGCACAGCGCGGGGAGAAGCCATGGTGGCCCACGCGCAGCGAGGCCTATCTCGGCGTACTGGTTGATGATCTCGTCACGCAAGGTACGCAGGAGCCCTATCGCATGTTCACGAGTAGGGCGGAATACCGACTGACGTTGCGTGAGGACAATGCAGATCTGCGCCTGACGCCGATAGCCAGGGAGCTCGGCCTGATCGACGACGGTCGCTGGCAGGCGTTCGAACGCAAGCTTGAGGCGATCGAGCGCGAACAGGCGCGGGCGCGGGATGTGCGCCTGACGCCAGCCGATTGCACACACATAGCCATCGTCGAACGCATCGGTCAGGTACCCGCGGAACCCGTGTACGTGATGGACCTCCTGCGGCGTCCGGGTGTTCGCCTGCGCGATCTCTCCGAGGCAGGTCTGTACCAGTGCGCAAGCGATGATGAGCGCGTGATCGAGCAGGTCGAGATCCAGGCCAAGTACGCCGGGTATATCGAGCGCCAGGCCCACGAAATCGAGCGCAACCGCAGCCACGAGGATTTCGAGATTCCTGGAGAGGTGGATTATGCCTCCGTGCCGGGGCTATCTATCGAAGTGCGTCAAAAGCTCAATCACCAGCGCCCCGCCACCCTAGGTCAGGCCTCCCGCATCTCGGGCGTGACGCCTGCGGCCATATCCTTGCTGCTGGTCCACCTGAGGCGGCTGCAGGGCGAGAAACGGTCGGCCTAGATGTGATGATGGAGCCTGCAGCGACTGCCAGCTTGATAGCTGGGCTTGAGGCCTTGGGCCTGGATACAGGTGCAAAACACCTCGCTATGCTCCAGGACTACATTGCACTGATGCGCAAATGGAACCGGGTGCATAATCTGACCGCAATCGAGGGTGACATGGACACGGTCACGCATCACCTTCTGGACAGCCTCGCAATCCAGCGTTACCTGCATGGCAACCGTATTCTTGACGTCGGCAGCGGGGCTGGGTTACCGGGGATTCCCTTGGCGATATACCAACCGTCGCGAAGCTTTACGCTGCTCGATGCCAGCGCCAAGCGAGTACGCTTTCTGCGCCAGTGCATGCTGCAACTGAACCTGCTCAACATCACCCCGGTTCACGCACGGGTTGAGCGGTACACGCTTGCGGCAGGCTTTGATACAGTCGTGAGCCGGGCATTTGCCACACTGGCCGATTTCGCAACGGCGGCTAGCCATCTGCTTGCGCCAGGGGGAAGGTTGCTGGCGATGAAGGGACGTTACCCCGACGAAGAATTGACCGCCCTCCCCCCCGAGTTCCATATGCTTGGGGTACATACGTTGAATATCCCGGGTATGGATGCCCAGAGACATTTGGTGGAAATCGGCTGGGAAGCGGATGCGAATGACTAAGATTCTGGCGCTAGCCAATCAGAAGGGCGGAGTCGGCAAGACGACGACCAGTGTGAATCTGGCCGCCTCGTTGGCGGCGACCAAGCGTCGCGTGCTGTTGGTGGACATAGACCCGCAAGGCAACGCGACGATGGGCAGCGGGGTGGACAAGTACCGTCTGCAGCACTCCGTTCTGGATGTCCTGCTGGGGCAAACGGGTGCTGAACAGGCGATCAGTGCTGCCGGAGGCCACGGGTATGACATCGTGCCGGCAAATGGCGATCTGACGGCGGCGGAAGTAGGCCTGATTCAGGTCCCGCGCAAGGAATACCGTTTGCGCGATGCACTGGAATCGCTGGGTGATCGTTACGACTACGTACTGATCGATTGCCCACCCTCGTTAAACATGCTCACAGTGAATGCACTGGCTGCCGCACGCGGTGTGATGATACCGATCCAGTGCGAGTATTACGCGCTAGAAGGCTTGACCGCATTGATAAAGACCATCGAACGCATTCGTGAGGGGGTCAATCCGCAGCTGGAAATCGAAGGCCTGCTGCGAACCATGTTTGACCCCAGAAACAATCTCGCCAACGACGTCTCGGCGCAGCTCCTCGAACATTTCGGTGACCGGGTTTACCGTACCATCATTCCGCGCAATGTGCGCTTGGCCGAGGCGCCTAGCCACGGCATCCCGGTGCTGCACTACGATCGCGCTTCGACCGGTGCGCTCGCATACCTTGCGCTGGCAGGAGAAATCATTCGGCGTGACCAGCGCACCGCTGGAGACAGCGCTTAGGAGAATCAGAACGATGGTAAGACGTAAAAGAGGCCTGGGCTCGCGCGGGTTGGATGCCCTGCTTTCGGGCCAGGCCGAGCCGCTGGAAGAGAGGGGAGAAGATGGAGAGCTGCGAACGCTGGCCGTAGAGGAAATCCGCCGCGGCCGCTACCAGCCGCGTATGCATATACGCACAGAGGAACTGGAGGAACTGGCGTCGTCGATTAGGGCGCAGGGCGTGATACAACCCATCGTGGTCCGCCGATTGGAAGACGGCTATGAGCTGATCGCGGGTGAGCGTCGCTGGCGGGCAGCCCAGCTTGCAGGCCTGTTGGAGGTTCCAGCCATCGTGCGCGACCTCCCCGATCAGGCAGTGGCAGCCATGTCACTGATCGAGAACATTCAGCGCGAGGATCTCAATCCAATCGAGGAGTCGCTCGCGCTCGCACGGCTGATCGAGGAGTTTGGACTCACACATCAGCAGACGGCTGACGCGGTTGGGCGTTCGCGCGCGGCGGTGACCAATCTGCTGCGCTTGCGTGAACTGGGCGAAGTGGCTAGGGAGCTACTGGAAAGCAAAAGCATTGAAATGGGACATGCCCGTGCATTGCTTGCACTCGGGGGTATGGCTCAAGCTTCGGTTGCCCGCGAAATCGTCGCACGTGGTCTCAGTGTGCGGCAGACAGAGCAGCTGATACGACAACGTTCGCGCCCTCCTAAACCAGTTCAACAGACGTCACCCGACGTGGTCCGGGTGGAGACCGATATCGCCGAACGTCTGGGTGCAAAAGTGAAGATAGAACAAGGGGAAAAGGGCTCGGGAAGACTCGTCATCCATTACAACAGCCTCGACGAACTGGACGGTATTTTGTCGCATATCAAGTGATTACCGCTTGGTTGACGCTGTCTGGGCGACTCTCTATACTGCGCCGCGGGCATGTTCGGGGGGTGGCCCCGGGGCCCATCCGGTCGTAGAGGGCAGTATGCGCAGCGCGATATTGATGCTTCAGACCGGACTGGTGCTGATCGGGGTTGGATTAGCCGCTTACATAGAAGGTCAGAAAGGCATCCCCGCGGCGTTTTACGGCGGTGCGGTGGCCTTGGCAAACACCTTGATGCTGGTACGCCGCATCGGGCGCGTCGAAGCGACTGTTTCGACCAACGCTCAGCGAGAGATGGCGCAACTCTACATCAGCGCAGTCCTTCGCTTCGTGTTCGTCTTGGCGGCGCTGGCGTTCGGTTTGGGTTTTCTCAAGCTCGCTCCCCTCCCGCTGATTGGTACCTTTGTCGGTGCGCAGGCTGCGTACATGTTGATGAGCCTGCGCGCCCAGAATCCCTGACACGATTCATGGACTGCAGATAGAAAGTCACGACTGAGGAGCGAACGAGCATGAGTGCAACCGAATCCTCTCAACCGGCGAATGCCGTTGAGTACATGCAGCACCACCTGACGGATTGGTGCGTCGGTTGCAATCCGCATACCCATCAGACCTCCAGCATCATCGATTTTCATGCGTTCTTCGTAGACTCCTGGTTGATGGCGCTGTTGCTTGCGATCCTGATCGGTTTTGTCGCCTGGCGGATCGGGAAGAACCTCGACCCCGATCATCCCACCGGGATGCAGAACCTCCTCGAAACCATGGTCGAGTTTGTAAACAATCAAGTGCGTGATGTGTTTACCTCGCGGCCCAATCCCCTGATTGGTCCGTTAGCCCTGACGATTTTCGTCTGGGTATTTCTGATGAATTTCATCGACCTGATCCCCGTTGACCTGATTCCCACGATTGTCACCTGGATCGGACACCACATCTTCGGCGTCGAGGGGCCCGTATATTTCCGTGCGGTACCCACGGCCAATCTTGGCGCGCCATTCGGTATGGCGCTGACCGTGTTTGCCTTGGTTATTTTCTACAACTTGAAGATCAAGGGCCCCGTCGGATATCTGAAGATGTTCCTATTTCACCCGTTCGGGCCCTACCTGATCCCTGTGAACATCGTCATGACGTTGATTGAGGAGATTGCCAAGCCGCTCAGCCTGGCGTTGCGTCTCTTCGGCAATATGTTTGCTGGCGAACTTGTGTTCATGCTGATCGCACTGCTGGTACTGACTCACTCCGAAACGCTTAGCTGGAGTCTGTTGGGTTGGTATCCATTACAGATGTTGGTCGGGCTGGGCTGGTCGATATTCCATATTCTCGTGATCACGCTGCAGTCGTTCATTTTCATGGTGCTGACCATCGTGTACCTGGGAATGGCGCATAACTCTGATCACTAACGTATCTTTGATACTTAACCATTAACGAAATTCATCAGACTCTTGAGGAGGACACCATGACACCCGAAATGATTACCATGATCTACGCATACACCGCCGTTGGTGTGGGCGTGATCCTTGCCGCCGCTGGCCTGGGTTCGGCCATTGGCTGGGGCCTCATCTGCTCCAAAACCCTCGAAGGTATCGCCCGTCAGCCCGAGCTGCGACCTGCACTGATGACCAATATGTTCATCTTCGCCGGCCTCATGGAGTCCTTCCCGTTCATCATCCTGGCCTTCGCGATGTGGTTCCTGTTCGCGAATCCGTTCATCGGTGCGGCTGCCAGCGCTGTAAAAGCGGCTGTAGGCGGTTGATCGTCCGATAAACCCAGCCTGCAGACCGGGGGGGCTACCGTGAGTATTACCGCAACACTATTTGCCCAGATCCTGACGTTTGGGCTGTTGGTTTGGTTCGTCAAGGACACCTTGTGGGGGCCGATGACGCGCATGCTCGAAGACCGCAAGACCCGCATTGCAGAGGGTCTCGCCGCAGCCGAGCGTGGGCGCCGCGAACATGAACTGGCGGAACAGCGTGCCGAGGAACGGCTGCGCGAAGCCAAGGCCCAGGCGGCCGAGATCATCGCGCAGGCACAGAAGCGTAGTGCCGAAATCATAGACGAGGCCAAGAATGCGGCCACCGCTGAGAGCGACCGCATCAAGGCCGCGGCCGAGGCGGATCTGAACCAGGAAATCGCTAGGGCGCGCGAGCAGCTGCGTGACCAGGTGGTGAGCCTGGCCGTCGAAGGCGCGGGACGAGTACTGTCACGAGAAGTCGACGCCAAGGTGCATGAGCAGGCACTTGACGACCTCGTCGGTCAGATCTGACGGAGGCGACGGGTATGTCTGAACAGGTGACCCTGGCTAGGCCTTACGCCAGAGCGGCCTTCGAGCTGGCCCAGGCAGAGAATGCCATAGAGCGCTGGAAAAGTGCTGTCGAAACGCTGGCCGCGTTGTCGGTTATGCCTGATGTGCAGGCGGTAATCGGCGATCCGCGACTCCCGCCAATGGTACAGGCGCAGATTCTGATCGACGCAGGCGGTGATGCCTTCGATACGGAGGCGTCGAATCTGGTGCGTGTGCTGGCGGAAAACCGCCGGCTGGACGTGGCTCCGGAGATTGCAGCGCATTTTGAGGCCATGGCCGATGCAGCGGCCGGTACGGTTGAAGCCGAAGCCGTCAGTGCGTATCCGCTTGATGAGGCACAACGCAAGCAGTTGGTCGAAGCGCTCAAGCGTCGGCTGGGCAAGAATGTGAATCTGCAAACTCGGGAAGACCCCGAGCTGCTGGGCGGCGTGGTCGTGCGCGCAGGTGATCTGGTCATCGATGGCTCACTCAAAGGACGCCTTGGGCAGATGGCCCGGGCCATGAGCCGCTAAGAGGAATTTAAGAGATGCAACTCAATCCGACTGAAATCAGCGATCTTATCAAGCAGCGCATCAAGGATTTCCAGGCCGTGGCGGAAGCTCGGACCGAGGGCACGGTCGTGAGCCTGTCCGACGGTATCGTGCGCATCCATGGCCTGTCCGACGTGATGGCCGGTGAAATGATCGAGTTCCCTGGGGATACCTACGGCCTAGCGCTCAACCTGGAGCGCGATTCGGTCGGCGCGGTGATCCTCGGCGACTACAAGCACATCAGTGAAGGCGACTCGGCCAAGTGCACAGGGCGTATCCTCGAGGTGCCGGTGGGTCCGGGGCTGCTCGGCCGCGTGGTCGACTCGCTGGGCAACCCCCTCGACGGGAAGGGTCCGATCGCGAACGATGGCACATCGCCAATTGAAAAGATTGCACCGGGCGTGATCGACCGCCAGTCCGTCGACCAGCCCGTACAGACCGGCATCAAGGCGATCGACTCCATGGTGCCGATCGGGCGCGGCCAGCGTGAGCTGATTATTGGCGACCGCCAGACCGGCAAGACCGCGGTGGCTGTCGATGCCATCATCAATCAAAAAGGTACCGGGGTTAAGTGTATCTACGTTGCGGTTGGGCAGAAATCGTCATCAATCGCCAACGTGGTGCGTAAGCTCGAGGAGCACGGTGCGCTGGAGCACACCATCATCGTGGCTGCGGCGGCTGCGGATTCCGCAGCAATGCAATACATCGCCCCTTACGCAGGTTGCGCCATGGGTGAGTACTTCCGCGACCGTGGCGAAGATGCGCTGATCGTCTATGACGACTTGACCAAGCAGGCTTGGGCGTATCGTCAGGTTTCGTTGCTGCTGCGTCGTCCGCCGGGCCGTGAAGCGTACCCGGGTGACGTTTTCTATCTGCATTCGCGTCTGCTCGAGCGTGCTTCCCGCGTCAATGCCGACTACGTCGAGAAATTCACCGGTGGCAAGGTAAGCGGCAAAACCGGTTCATTGACCGCGTTGCCGATCATCGAGACGCAGGCCGGTGACGTGTCGGCGTTCGTGCCGACGAACGTCATCTCGATCACGGACGGACAGATCTTCCTGGAAACGGACCTGTTCAACTCAGGTATCCGCCCAGCCATCAACGCGGGTCTGTCAGTGTCCCGAGTAGGCGGTGCCGCCCAAACCAAGATCATCAAGAAGCTGGGCGGCGGTATCCGTCTGGCTTTGGCTCAGTACCGTGAACTGGCGGCATTCTCGCAATTCGCCTCTGACCTCGACGATTTCACACGCAAGCAGCTTGAGCGTGGCCGCCGGGTTACCGAGCTGATGAAGCAGAAGCAGTATCAGCCGCTCTCTATCGCAGAAATGGGTTTCTCGCTGTTCGCAGCCAATGAAGGCTTCCTGGATGACGTCGAGGTCAACAAGGTGGTCGATTTCGAAGCGGCTCTGCACAGCTATCTCAAGTCCGCACAGGTCGAGCTGGTCGCCCGGATCAATGAAAAAGGCGATTACAACGATGAAATCGCCGCCGGGATGAAACAAGCTCTGGAACACTTCAAGGCCAACAACGTCTGGTAACCCACGATGGCAGCCGCTAAAGAAATCCGCTCGAAGATCAAGAGTATCAAGAATACTCAGAAGATCACCAAGGCCATGGAAATGGTGGCCGCGAGCAAGATGCGCAAGGCTCAGGAGCGCATGGAATCCAGCCGACCCTACGCGGAGAAGATCCATGAGGTTATCGGCCACCTTTCCATGGCACATCCTGAATACCGCCATGCCTACATGCAGACTCGTGATGTGAAGCGCGTAGGTTTCATCCTGATCTCTACAGATCGAGGACTGTGCGGCGGACTCAACATCAACCTGTTCAAGCGGGCGCTGACCTCGATGCGTGAATGGCGCAACCAGAATGTCGAGATCGATCTGTGCCTGATTGGTGCCAAGAGCGCCAGCTTCTTCAAGCGCTTCGGCGGGAACATTCTGGCGCAGACGACGCACTTAGGCGACAAGCCGAGGATCGGCGACCTGATCGGGACCGTCGGTGTCATGCTCAAGGCGTATGAAGAGGGTCAGATCGACCGCTTGTTCCTGGTCGAGAATGAGTTCGTCAATACGATGACTCAAAAGCCCAAGCTGACCCAACTGCTACCGGTTGAGCCGGTGCAGGATGAGCGACTGGCGCATCACTGGGACTATATCTATGAGCCCGAGGCCAAGTACGTCCTCGAAGAACTGCTCAAGCGCTATGTCGAATCGCTGGTGTACCAGGGTGCGGTCGAGAACGTCGCTTGTGAAATGGCTTCCCGCATGGTTGCCATGAAGAGCGCATCGGATAACGCAGGCTCGCTGATCAACGAATTGCAGCTGGCGTACAACAAGGCCCGCCAGGCCGCGATCACCCAAGAGATTTCGGAAATTGTCGGCGGCGCGGCGGCCGTGTAAACGGACGCAGCAGCGGCTTTAAAGAATACGTGTTTACAGGGGACAGACCATGAGTTCTGGGAAAATCGTTGAAATCATCGGTGCCATCATCGATGTGGAATTTCCGCGAGACAGCGTGCCAAAGATCTACGACGCACTGAAAATCACGGAGAAAGATGTGACGCTAGAGGTTCAGCAACAGCTGGGCGATGGTGTCGTGCGTGCGATCGCGATGGGCACCACCGATGGCCTGAAGCGTGGCATGGATGTGGCCGGTACGGGAGCGCCGATTAGTGTGCCCGTGGGTAAGGGAACGCTAGGACGAATCATGGATGTCCTCGGCAATCCGGTTGACAACGCTGGTGCGGTGGAGACCGAGACGCGCAACCCCATCCACCGCGAGCCTCCTTCCTTCGACGAACAGGCGGGTTCTACCGAGCTGCTTGAGACCGGTATCAAGGTTATCGATCTGCTCTGTCCATTCGCCAAGGGCGGCAAGGTTGGCCTGTTTGGTGGTGCCGGCGTCGGCAAGACGGTCAACATGATGGAGCTGATCCGTAATATCGCCATTGAGCACAGCGGTTACTCCGTATTCGCAGGTGTCGGTGAGCGTACTCGCGAAGGTAACGACTTTTATCACGAAATGAAGGACTCCAACGTCCTCGACAAGGTCGCCTTGGTGTATGGTCAGATGAATGAGCCACCGGGCAACCGCCTGCGTGTCGCACTGACGGGCTTGACGATGGCCGAATTCTTCCGCGACGAAGGTCGTGACGTGCTGATGTTCATCGACAACATCTACCGCTACACCCTGGCCGGTGTCGAGGTGTCCGCACTCCTCGGCCGCATGCCCTCAGCGGTGGGTTATCAGCCGACGCTCGCCGAGGAGATGGGTGTGCTACAGGAGCGCATCACGTCAACCAAGACCGGTTCGATCACCTCGATTCAGGCCGTGTATGTACCTGCGGACGACTTGACCGACCCTTCTCCTGCCACCACCTTCGCGCACTTGGATGCCACCGTCGTGCTGTCGCGTCAGATAGCCGAGTTGGGCATCTACCCTGCGGTGGATCCGCTGGACTCGACCAGCCGTCAGCTCGACCCGCAGATCATCGGTGCTGAGCACTACGATACCGCGCGCTCGGTGCAGAACGTACTGCAGCGCTACAAGGAGCTTAAGGATATTATCGCGATTCTGGGCATGGACGAGCTTTCTGAAGACGACAAGCTCATCGTGGCCCGCGCGCGTAAAATCCAACGTTTCCTGTCGCAGCCCTTCTTCGTTGCCGAAGTGTTCACCGGAGCACCTGGTAAATACGTGTCTCTCAAAGACACCATCCAGGGGTTCAAGGCGATCGTCGCTGGCGAGTACGATCATCTCCCCGAGCAGGCCTTCTATATGGTGGGGACGATTGACGAAGCGGTCGAAAAGTCCAAAACCCTTAAGTAAGCTGCCGGAGCGGGGTCCAACATGGCAATGACCATGCACGTCAATATCGTCAGCGCTGAAGAGTCGATCTTTTCCGGCACGGCGGAGGAGTTGTTTGCACCCGCCGCACTGGGCGAGGTCGGCATCATGCCGCGCCACACCCCCTTGCTATCCGTGCTCAAACCGGGCGAGGTGCGGGTAAAAACGGAGGATAGCAACGATACGCTGCATTTTTTCGTATCTGGCGGCATACTCGAAGTTCAGCCACACGTTGTCACGGTACTGGCTGACAGTGCTGTGCGTGCCAAGGACCTGGATGAGGCAGAGGCACAGGCCGCCAAGGAACGAGCCGAAGAGGCCATGGCTAACCGCAAGGCGGATATTGATTTTGCCCGCGCGCAAGCCGAACTGGCTGAGGCTGAGGCTCGTCTAAGGATGATTCGTAACCTGAAGCAGGGCCGTCAAGGCTGATCTGAACCTCCGCCGCGGGCGGACCTGACCCAATGGGATCCCTAAGCCATGTCGTCGCAGGCTCCCGTGGTACCCGTGATACTTGCTGCAGGCCGTGGTACACGGATGCATTCCGATCTGCCAAAGGTGCTGCAGCCGCTGGCTGAAAAATCCTTACTCGCGCATGTTCTGGAGGTCGCAGGCCAAGTTGCGACCTCCAGGCCACTCGTCGTCGTGGGGCATGGATCCGACCAAGTCCGTGCCACGCTAGCTACTGAAATCCGTACGGCAATCCAGGCGCCTCAGCTCGGAACGGGCCACGCGTTATCTTGTGCGCTACCGTACCTTGATGACGATTCTCTAATTATCGTCCTTTACGGCGATGTCCCGCTGATCCGACCTGAAACGCTCAAAGAATTGTTAGCAGCCAGACCCGCTACTGGCATGGGCTTGCTCACTGTAAGTGTGGCTGATCCATCTGGTTACGGACGTATTCTCCGTAATGATGACGGACAAGTGATCGGGATTGTGGAGGAGCGAGACGCAAACGAGAGCCAGAAGCATATTAATGAAGTCAACACCGGAATCATGGTGGCGACTCGTGCACAATGGCTGGATTGGCTGGGTCGTATCGATCGCAATAATGCACAGGGTGAGTTTTACCTGACGGATTGTGTCGGTCTGGCTGCATCGCAAGGCGTACCCATCGGGGTACACCGCTGTCACGATCCGCAAGAAACTATCGGGATCAATGATCGGGCCCAACTGGCAGCAGCAGAGAAAGCGCTACGAAACCGGAGGGCATCTGAACTGATGCGCTGCGGCGTGACGCTGCGGGACCCTGACCACATCGAAATTCGCGGCAAGATATCCGTGGGCAAGGATGTGTCCATCGATATTGGTGTGGTATTGGAGGGTACGGTAAAGCTGGGTGATCGGGTGAGCATTGGTCCGCATACGGTAATCAGTGACACGACAGTGGGCGACGATACAGAGATATTGAGTCACTGTGTTATTGAACATGCAGCGGTAGGTCACGGCTGTCGGGTGGGCCCATTCGCGCGACTCCGGCCAGGCGCTTGTCTGGGGGCACACGCGCATGTTGGTAACTATGTGGAGATCAAGAATGCCGCCGTCGGTGAAGGCTCCAAGGTCAATCATCTGAGCTATGTTGGGGATGCGGAGGTAGGTACAAAAGTGAATGTCGGGGCTGGCACGATCATGGCCAATTACGATGGCGCCAACAAGCACCGCACCATCATCGGTGATGGTGCTTCGATCGGCTCGAATACGGTGCTGGTGGCGCCTGTTAAAGTTGGCCCAGATGCAACGATCGGTGCCGGCTCTGTGATTACGCACGATGCACCCGGCGGCAAACTTACGATAGCCCGGAGTCGCCAGACAACGCTCGATAACTGGCAGAGACCGCGTAAAAAAGAGGACTGAAGCTATGTGCGGTATTGTCGGCGGCGTAGCCGAACGGAATATCCAAGAGATTCTGCTGGAGGGTCTGCGCCGGCTGGAATATCGCGGGTATGACTCGGCAGGGATGGCGGTACTGGATGCATCACAGAAAATCGAGCGTCGTCGCCGTGTCGGCAAGGTGGCCGGGTTGGCGCAGGCGCTCGTGGATGAACCACTGGCCGGAAAGGTGGGCATAGCGCATACCCGTTGGGCTACGCATGGCGCGCCGACCGAACATAACGCGCATCCGCACGTGTCCAACGATAGAGTGGCCATTGTCCATAACGGCATCATCGAAAATCACGCAGTTCTGCGCGAGGAACTTATCCAGCTGGGCTATCCGTTCGTGTCGGAGACTGATACCGAAGTAGCTGCACACCGTATCGCGTTTCATCTCGACAGTGGCGCGGATCTGCTGGCAGCGGTACAGCGGACGGTCGCCGAACTGGAAGGTGCGTACGCTCTGGCAGTGATCAGCCTCGCTGATCCGGAACGTGTCGTGGCCTGCCGTAATGGCCCCCCGTTGGTAGTCGGTTTCGGTATCGGCGAACATTTTGTTGCATCAGACGTTCAGGCATTGCTGCCGGTGACGCAGCGTTTCACGTTTTTGGAAAACGGCGAAGTGGTCGATGTCAGGCGCGATGGGATCGACATTTATGCTCGCGATGGCCGCCGCGTCGAGCGTGAAATTCATACCTCTGGGTTGTCCGCCGGGGCAACCGACCGTGGCCAATATCGGCATTTCATGCAAAAGGAGATTTTCGAGCAACCCTACGCTATCAGCGAAACTCTTGAGGGGCGAGTACATTCCGAACGTCCCATTGCTCCCGGTATATTGGGCGCCCGAGCGGAAGACATACTTCCCAGGGTGAGTGCGGTACAAATCGTTGCTTGCGGTACAAGTTTTCATGCCGGCCTGATTGCACGTTACTGGCTTGAGGGAATCGTCGGAATTCCTTGTCTGGTCGAGGTTGCGAGCGAATACCGCTATCGCAAGCATGCCGTGCTGCCGAATACACTGTTCCTGACGTTATCGCAGTCCGGGGAAACCGCCGACACGCTGGCTGCTGTGCATGCCTCTCGTGATGAAAACTACCTGGCAAGGCTGTCGATCTGTAACGTCCCGGAAAGCTCGCTGGTACGTGAGTCGGAACTCGTACTATTGACGCACGCGGGTCCGGAAATCGGTGTGGCCTCGACCAAGGCATTTACCACCCAGCTCGTTGCGCTCATGCAGGTTGTCTTGCTGCTGGCACAATACCGCGGTGTGAACTCGGAGAAACTACAATCCTTTCGCCAACAGTTACTACATCTGCCTAGTCTGATCGAGGCTGCGCTTAAACTTGATCCTGTCATCATGCGTTTGTCTGAGCGTTTCGTGGAGCGAGGCCATGCACTGTTTTTGGGGCGTGGTGCGTTCTACCCAGTCGCGATGGAAGGCGCGCTCAAGCTGAAGGAGATTTCGTATATCCACGCCGAGGCCTACCCCGCGGGTGAGCTGAAACATGGGCCTCTCGCCTTGGTTGATGCAGATATGCCAGTGATCGTAGTGGCGCCGAACAACGTGATGCTGGAAAAATTGAAATCAAATCTGGAAGAGGTCCGCGCGCGAGGAGGTGAGCTATTCGTATTTGCTGAAGCTGGGGTCTCGCTGGACGATGGGCCCGGTATGAATGTTATCGGAGTACCATCAGGAGCTGGTGCACTGACGCCGGTACTGATGACGGTCCCGCTTCAGTTACTCGCGTATCACACAGCCGTGTTCAAGGGAACGGACGTAGACCAACCCAGGAACCTCGCCAAATCTGTGACCGTGGAATAGAGCTAATAGTTTTAGGTTGCTGTGGCTGGGTATTAATTGTGTGAACTTCGAATTAGTTCTGTGAACTCCGGATTATTACTGTGTACTAGTTGTTGTACTGAACAACTAGGGTAAAAAATGAGTAAGACAGGCGGTCCAGGTAGAAGTAACAAATAAGTTCAGCGTCTCAGTTCGACCCACATCTGCCATAAACCCTCCCGTTCAGTTAATGACTGCTTATCACAAGCAATTCAGCCGATGATTTATCCAACCCTTGATATAAAAAGTTGCCATATAGGTTGATCGGCACTTTTACCTGTCAATCTCATTCTTCGACGCAACTTGCACATTCTTCTACCTCTTAATCCCCTATCCCTCTAATAAGATGCATTTACTGCATTGATGCATCTCATAACGGCTTTATACTCCCACCAACATTAATTCAGGGGGGGGCATCATGGCCGGAAACAAGTCCTTTCAACTCGATCCAAAACGTCTTCGTCACTACAGAGAATTGGCTCGTAAGTCACAGACCACAGTGGCTATAGAACTCGTTGGCACTCCAAAAAATGACCGTAGCCATATCACAACCTATCAACGCCTTGAACGCACGGGCAAAACAACAAGAATTCGTGCAAAGCGTATTGCTGAGATCCTTGGCGTTCCACTAGAGCTTCTAGTAGACGGTGGTGACACCAACTTGATTGGACCGATAGGTCCGCTTGCAAAGCAGATCAAAGATGCATGCCAACGCTTGTACGATTCTGGAGAGTACAAAGCCCTTCTACAAAAGGAACAGGAGAAAGACGAATGTGGTTTAAGCAACTATTCATGGTTCTTACACAAACTTGAAGAACTAGACAATTGTTCAGTTGGAGAAACTCCTGTAACAAAGGCTACTTTGGAGATATGTGATTACATAGAACGACACAGCTTTACTGGGATTAAAAGTGATAAAGATAACCTTTTGGAATTTTTGGGCATCGACAAAGATAAATGGCACGACCCAATAATGTCAAAAGGTCTTTGGCTCATTAAAGACAGCTCAGGCAATGCACCACCAGGGCAAATATTCCATGGTTTGGAAGATGTATTTCTAGCCATTCTAGATGCCCTTGAAAAAAAGAGAGGGGTTGCTAATCAAGCACATCTAACAATGGATGATTACGTATTTAGATTGGCGTTCTTTTACGAATTTGAATATAGAAATTTCATCATAGAAATAACGCGTTGCACTGCCAGTCCTGACAATAGAGGCATCCAATTCGCTCGTCCAACTGTTATTCAGGATTGGTTGATTATCGATAAATTGGAAAAAATCTCTCAAGAGTATGCATGGTCTACCGAAATGCTGGGGGAAGAAACCACATTAGCTGAAGATCTTATATTTCGCATTCAAAGCATGACGCAGACTCATGAGCAGACCGAACCTACTCTTGTCACAGGTAAATACTCAATTTCGGATATTTCAGAAGACTCTTTTAGGCCTCGGAGAGAAGGGGGCTTAGGTGACAAAATAGCCTGGCACATCCAACTCAATCTGATAGAAGCCCTAAAAGAACATCTAACAATTCTTCTTGAAAAACCCGGCAGGTGGGTGAATCACCGGGACATAGAAGGAGCGCTATACCTTATGAATGCCTCAGATAGGTCGTTTTGCACCTACCGAGTCGATTTGGTTAAACAAAATGACGATGGCGAAATCGCCGTTTGTAAGCTTCCAAAATCGGCGCGTATCCAATTGTCTCAATTCACTGACGAGCTTATTAAATCTAAAGGAGAGCATCCATGAATATTCATCCTGACGTCGAAAAATTAGACTTTGCAGCTATCAAGATGAAATTACTTGATCCATTGGAAGGCAACGGGATGCGCCTGGAACAGATCGAGTTTGCCGAATGCGAATACCGCCGATTTTTATCCATGCGCATTTATGAGCCGGATCTTGACCTCGTGCCTAGCAGGCTCGTAGACGAATTCTGGCATGCGCATATTCTGGACACTCAGGCTTATGTAAAGGACTGCCAGAGTGTATTCGGCGAATACCTGCATCACTACCCTTACATGGGACTGGGTTCAAGTGAGGCAAGGGATGAGCTTGAAACTGCATACTCGCTCACCAAAATCGCCTATGAACGGCATTTTGGCCCTTACCCTGAGGTGGAAACGCAGGCTGCACGTTGTGCTGGCCATGCATGTCATGTCCCCTCATCCTGTGCTTGTCGCTCACCTGGAGCATGCAAGGGCGTCCGTAATGCACAGAACGAAGCATTCGCATGACTAACAACAAGGACATCAACAACTATCTGAGGAAATGGACTCGTCGTGGTGCCATTTTTCGGTACGCAGGAAAGCATGGTCGATTATTTCTCCCAAATGGCCGCTTTGTTTGCGTAGCCCTCTCACCAAGTGACTATCGCGCATTGAAAAATCTCAAACGTGACATCCACACCACATTGAAAGCTAAAACACGTTCAAAGGCATCCTGAAATATAGCGGCAGGTCTAAGAGTATGTTCAGGACCTGTCGCTCCGCATCTCCTCTCACAACCCGGGCGGAAAACCGGCTTGAGCATTCTGGTGTTTTACTCGCGAATAAGACAGGTAAGAAGTGACCGGTTATAGCTCGCATTGCTGACCTATAGCCACTTAATAAAAAATGAGAGTGACTGGCCGCTCTCGGCCGATCTGAGACGAGACACACAGTCTCTTCGCGATCCCAAGCAATCGGTGCCTTTAATTTGTACCGATGGCAGGTTTCCGAACCGAAGCTGTCAATATCAACCTAGCTAACTAGTAGCGGTTCAGTCAGTATTGACTTAGGGGTCAAGGTGCAACCGGCAACAACATTTTCAACCAGCTTTAGGCGGCTGCCAGCCTAAAACAGGACCGACATGCACCGAAACGCCGTAGGCAAAAGAATCCTGTTCAAACGGTGGTCCACAATAAAGGATAGCCATGCATTCCTCAGCGAGCATTTTGTAAATCACATTTTCAGTTGCACAACTTTCCAGCAACGCAACACTGAAATGCTTGTCACCATGAGAAGCGACGACGGTCATATAGAGACCCTTTTCATCGGGCTCGTTAACTTTTACGTAACTACTCAGCTAATTCTCAGAGATCGCCAGAGCAAAAGCCGGTAGCTTGCGATCGAATACTAGGCGCAACGCCTCCGAAGCCGTGACCCCCTGCTTTCGGCAGGTCGATAGATATCCCCGTATGCGGCAAAACATCGCGGCACCCTCCAGGCTGCGGAAGCAGCCGGAGATCTTCTGCTGCACTTTGGTCATACGGATATCGTTCTCCGCCTGATTGTTCGTGAACGGCACATTGACGTCCACCATGAAACGCAGCACATCGTCTTCATAGGCCATCAGACGCTCCAGCAGATTGCGGGCCTTGCTCCGCTTGATCCGCCCCCGAGGCTTGTTGTCGGGTGGTTTTTCCGGCTCAGGGCATTCCAGTTGCCCCGCCTCGAGCACATCTCGGTAGCGCTGCCGGTAAGCATTGGCCTCGGTCAGCGGCAGGATGCCGCCAGCGTTCTCGACGGCCTGATGAATCTCTCTGAGCAGCTTGCCCATCGCTTCCGCCCATTGTTGTCCGTCCTGCTCGAATGCTCGTTCCAGTTCGCGCAGGTGGTGGGCATTGCACAGGGCATGGGTGCAGTCCCGATAACGGTAATAGGGTTTCCAATGGTCATGACACAGCACACCGCGGAACCGTGGCAGGATCCCGATCGCGTCCATCGCCTCCTGGCCTCGCTTACTGTGGACCTGATAATGCGTCCAATCAGCATTGGACAGACCATGCAGCCAATGGCGTTTGCCATCAATGTTGACCCCGGTCTCGTCGGCATGAGCGGACACGGCTTTGGCCAATGCCGTTTTGCTGATCGCCTCAAAGGCCGCCAGGCGGGTAAATGCCTCGCGATTGAAGTTCACCAGTGAACCATCGCTCAAAGGGATGCCCAACTGATCGGCAAAGTAATCCTGGATCCGCTTGTAGGGCAAGAGCTGATATTGGGACAGATAGACGGCATGGGCCTTGAGGCCGGAACCATACTGCACCTTCTTATCCACCCCTTCCGGGAATGAAGCCACAAAACGTTGGCCTGATTCATTCTCCAGGATCTGCGCCCGATACTCGGTCACGATCCGGCTGATGTCGATATCAAAAACCTGGCGAGTCTCGAAACCCGCCTCGGTATAGCAGCCTTTCGGCAAGCGACGACGATCGATCTTGAGGACCTCGATCTCATCGGGATGCTCGACCGGGCGCAAGGTCTTGCCCACGTGCCCCGGCTGGCCACCGGAAGGTCGGCTTGAGCGCACACGCTGGCTGCGTGGCCGATTGGGATCCGATGCCGGCGGCTGACTGCTGTTGCGGCTATTGAGCCCGAGACGGTTGAGTAACACGACGAACAACATGAGCATCATCTCGATACTGGCGCGGAGTGCCGGAGATAGGTCTTTCTCCTGCTCCAGTTGCGCCCTGACCTGTGCCAGGGTGATCTCGATATCGACGCCGTCGATCCGCACGCAAGACTGCTCCAAAGAAGTAATGAAGCTATTATCTCACGGGTTTTGAAGTGCCAATTTTCTCGTTTGTAAGGCGATCTGGCGGCGTAAAATAATTGACTGACGGTGGGGCAGTGCCTCGCGTGATGTCGCAAGGAAGACTACGCCTCTGTCGCTTTCGGAGACCAATAATCGCACTCGTTACAGCGCCGCCATATTTTCAAAAAAACTACCAAAAACCCTGTCAAGTACTTTTTGTAATTATTTTCACTGAGTAGTTACGTAGCGAAATCTTCATAAGCATCTCCCAGTAGGGCATCTCGAATAACCCGAGGCTTTCGGTGAATTCCGCCGCGCAACGATGAACGCGACCGAACTCGGTTCAACTGCTTCGGCAAAGCACCGCTTTCTCGGCGGTGCTGCCGCGTTTTTTGCTTCGAATCGCCTCGGGCACCGGCGATTCGATCCATTTCGGGCATCAAAAGGCGCTCCTGCGGACTTTCCGAAATAGACCAGCCGCTTAAGGTTGTAGCGGGCCGCCATCATGGTCATGGCGAAGTTCGCTCGTGCCTGACCAATGGTGCGGATCAGCTTGCCGCCCATTTGAGCGATGCCGCCGAACACCTGCTCCACGCGTGGCCTGCGTCTTGGCGATGCGCCGATGCTAGCGCTCCGACAGCGGCTTGTTGCGTTTGCCCTTTCTCCGAATCTGGTTGCGGTACCCGTTCGCTTTCAGCCAGTCTTCGCGCTCTTCGGACGGATAGCCCCGATCGGCATACAAGTCGCGGCACGTATTGTTCGTATCGAACACGTTGTCGAAATGCTGGCTGTCGTACGTGCTGGTCGTATCGGCCTCGATCCGGCGAATGATCTTGTGCTTCTTGGTCCAGGTGGCGTCCACGTCCTTCTCGCGCCGCTTTGCCGGGCGCCACGAGGCAGAGTCATTGCGCCCTGTCCGATCAGTTCCTTCTCGCCCCGGTTGTTGTGCTGCTTGGGCGCCGGCACCAGCGTCGCGTCGATGATCTGACCGCCACCCGCGATGAAACCCTTCTGGAGCAGCTGTGCCGAGACGCCGTCGAACGACGCCTTCGTACCTGCTTCACCGATCAGGTGCTCAAAGGTCCACGCGGTGGTGCGATCAGGCACGTTCGTGGCGTTCGCCAGCCCACAAAAGCGCTTGTAGCTCATGCGCTCAGGCCATTGATATGCCATCTGCTCATCCGAGAAGTTGTAAAGGCGCTTCAACACCAGAATGCGAACCATCGTTTCCGACGGGTATGGGGGACGGCCACCCTGAGTGCTCACAGGCCATGGCGCCACTCGATCAACCTGAGCGGCCAACGCCGCAAAGTCGATGTAAGATTCAATCTCGGTCAGCGGATCGCCCAGCGAGTCGATCTTCCGGTGATGATGCTCGTCTGAAAACAGGTCCGTCTTGATGGCGTTTCGTGACTTCATCGGTGCAGGCCGCGGTTCAGTTCAGGATAACGCAATTTTACCGAGGGCTGGCGTGGCGAGGTTTTTCGAGGCAGCCAGTAGTCAGCCTATCGGCACATGCGCTAGCGTTTTGCTTCTCTGTGATCATCCCACGCTTGCGTTCTTCTCCGTACCGCACATCCCTTTCCATCTCCGTTCGTCTACCTGGGTGATATAGGTCACACACGGCTATATCGCGTTATGCGTATATTTAAACAGACACGTGAAGAACAAAACCAAGCAGTTCGATGCTGGACGGACACGTCGCTCACGTAGCTGCTGGTTAACCTAACCCACCAAGGACACGCTGATTTATTCGCTCCACTGACCGCCACAGTTGTGAGTCTGAGGTAATGAGCCAGCGCCCAGTAGAGGGTTCAATACCATGCAGTCGAGCTTTGGAGTTGGAGTATGAAGCCGAGAAGAAACGCACGCGCCGGGATCGGTTTCTGGGTGATCTGGAACAGCTCGTGCCCTGGGCGGCGCTGGTCGAGGCGCTTGAGGCGCACTATCCGAAGAGCGGCCGGCGGGGTCGTCCGCCGATCGGCCTGGAGCGGACGCTCAGACTCTATATTGCCCAGCAGTGCTTTGGACTATCGGACGAAGGAGCCGAGGACGCGGTGTATGACACCCAAGTGATCCGCCGGTTCGTGGATATCGCTTTGAGCCTTGAGGAGGCGCCGGATGTGACAACGTTGCTTAAGTTCCGCCACCCTTGGCCGAGCGCGGCCTACTGCTCAAGGAGGGTACGCTGGTCGATGCGACGACCATCGAGGCGCCGAGCTCGACCGAGAATCTAGAAGGCAAGCATGATCCCGAGATGCATCAGACGAAGAAAAGTAACCCGTGGCACTTTGGCATGAAGGCGCCTATCGGTGCTGATGCCAACTCAGGGCTGGTGCACACGGTGGTGGCAACTTCAGCACAGATCGATGACGTGACGCAGGTTAATCGGCTGCCATACACGAAAAGTCGATGGCTTTTGGCGATGCCGGTTATCAGAGTGTAGACAGGGGCTCTGAGCGCACGCGCCGACAGATGCGTTGGCACGTTGCGCTGCACCCGGGTAAACAGATTAGCGTGACCCTAATACCATTTGTCAAGACGAGGTTGACCGACTTCATGAGGATATATTCCGTGTGCCCCAGATCCCTGAGAAGGCTTCGACACCCTGCGAGACTCAGCCTATTATCGCTCGTGCCGTTGGCACTCTGGGGTCTGTTCTGTCCGACTGTTGTGATCGCAGCACAGGCCCAGTCCACATTGAGTCTCTCTAAAGTCTTACAGGTCATTGGAGCGCAATCCCCGCAGATCCTGGCGGCTCAGGCTGAGGGGCAGCAGGCCAAGGATCGTGTCGGCCAAGCCCGCGCGGCCTGGTTCGGTTCCGTAGATGTCTATGCCCTGAGCCAGCATTACAACGATCCGCGTCTGACCCGGCCGATCACCTACCCGCCCAATGTTGCCAACTATCCCTTCGCCAGCGATCAATTCGGTTATGGCGTCAACGTGAGTCTGCCGCTGGACTTCAGCCTGAAAATCGCGGCCGAAGTGGACGCCGCAAGAGCCGGTGCGCAGGCGGCACGCTGGAACGCAGACGATGCCCGGCTGCATGCGTTGCTGAACGGCGCAGCGCTCTACCGCGACCTGCAGGCCCTGGATGGCAGACTTGCGGCTCTGGGCAGTCAACTGACAGCCCTTACGGCCAGCGTCAACGTGGCAAAGGCCGGTGTGCGTGCCGGAACCTTTTCGAAACTCAAGCGCCTGCGCGTTGAGGCGGCTTTAGCAGGCTGTTGAAAATTCCCCCGATTTAGCGGTTATCATGTTGATCAGGGTCCATTGGCGACGTGCCCCTTCGGATCTGGGGCCTGATTTTTCCCGAAAACAGCCCAAATCCCGATCTCTGGGCGCACCGATCCCTTGATGTGTGCCTTCAACATGCTGCCAGTCCCAGATTGCGCATCCGCACCAGGTTGTAGGCCGCCGCGCTGAGCACAAACTGGAAATCCAGTTTCTCGCGTCCGACAAACCGACTTTTGCGCAGACCCGCAATGGTCTTGAGCCAACCGAAGCATTCTTCGATCCGCTTGCGGATCGTCAGGCTGGTTCGGTAACCGGGATGGCCGATGGTGCGCCCGTCGATGGCCGAGCGGCGCCCGGCCGTGTTCTGAGCCACATGCGGCGTGACGTTTCGTCCACGCATCGCCGCCACAAAGCCTTGCGTGTCATAGTTCTTGTCCGCGCCCAGCGTGATCCGGTGGCTCCCGCCGAGCGCGTCGACAAGCTCGACACCGGCCTCGCGCTCGGCCGTGCCGGTGGCCTGGCTCGTCTGCGACTCGACGATCAGGCCGTGGCGGTTTTCCATCAGCAGGTGTCCGAGGTAGCTGAGCTTGGCGGTCGTGCCTTCGCTCTTGCGATACAGCAAGGCATCCGGGTCGGTCCTGGAGACGTGCGTTTCCCGACACCGCTTCTGCCCGCGAAAGTCCACCGTGGGATTGCGCCCGCCACCGCTCGGCGGCGCGTCCTCGTCCCGGGGCCGGTAGCTCTTGTGCGAGGCCAGCGCTTCGATCAACGTGCCATCGACGCTGAAGTGTTCGCTAGACAGCAGATCGGCCGCACGGGCCTGATCCAGCACCCGGGCGAAGAAGGTGCGGGCCACATCGCCTGCAAGCAGGCGGTCACGGTTCTTGGTAAACGTGGAGTGGTGCCAGACCGGATCGTCCATGGAAAAGCCCACAAACCAGCGAAACAGCAGGTTGTAGTCGATCTGTTCGACCAACAGGCGTTCGCTGCGGATGGTGTAGAACGCCATCAACAGTTGCGCGCGCAGCAGCTTCTCCGGCGGGATCGAGTCACGGCCCATATGGGCATACAGCGCATCGAAGTCAGCGTCGAGTTCTTTGAGCGCTTGATCGACCATCCGCCGGATCGGGCGCAGAGGATGGTCCTTCGGCACCCGTTGCTCCGGGCTGACCGTGCTGAACAGCCCATCCTGATGTATGTCGGCACCGCGCATCGGCCACAACCCTCACTCAACAATACAAAACCAATCTTCCGGGTTTACAGGACTTTTTCAACAGCCTGCTAGCCGAGGTTCGCGCAACGCGTGCCGGCGTCGAAGGCAGTATCCGCAAATTGCGCGCGCAACTCGCTGCACTGATGGGCGAGAGTCGGATCGACGGCACCATTGCCCCGCTGACCGCGCCTCCCGGCGCGTTGCCGGCAAATCTCGGTTTGTCGACGCCCGGCGTGCAGGCTGCAGAAAGCGCCCTCGGTGCCAGTCAGGACAAGCTCGCTGCGGCAAAACGCAGTCTGCTGCCTCAGTTCTTCATTGATGGCGGCTGGAATCAGAACGCCATTCAGGGTTTTCACGATCCTGTACATACTTGGCAGCTAGCTCTGGGCGTGAAAGTCAATCTGTGGTCGGGCGGAGCTCAGATCAGCGCCATTGACGCCGCACAGTCCGCGACCATTGTCGCCCGCCAAAAACTGCGCAGCGCGCGTCTTGCGTTGGGAGCAGCGCGTGAAGCGGCTATCGCCCAATGGCGGTCAGAACAGCAGGCCTACGCTGCAGCGCAGGCTGGTCTCGATGCTGCACTGCAGAGCGCGCGCATCGAACGCGGAAACTTCCGGGCCGGCCTGAGTTCGGCCACCGACCTGCTCGCTGCCGAAGCGGCGCTGGCACAGTCGCGGGCGGCGCTGACAGCCACACTGGCCGGCTGGTGGCAGGCGGATGCCGCGCTGCGTTACACCTACGGCGAACCGCCGTTGGCCATGACGGGCACCGCGCCGGTTCAAGAACCTCTCTCTGGAGCAGCCAAACCATGACCGAAAAACAACAAGCGGCAGTGCCGCATAAACGCCGCCGCTGGTGGCTGGTTTTCATTCCGGTCTTATTGATTTCGGCAGGCTACAGCCTGCACGAATACCGCCTGCATCAGGCCGACGACAGTCCGCCGCCCCCTGCAGCGCCTTGGGCTCTTCAGACAGCGCAGGTTACGCGTGGGAGCGTGTCCGGAGAAATCCAGACGAGCGCGGTTGTCGAAGCCCGAGACGTGATTTCGCTGTCACCGCAAATCCAGGGGACCGTGCTCGCCGTTGGCCCGCGGGCTGGCGTGACGGTCAAGCGCGGGCAGTTGCTGGTCCGTATCGACGCGCGCACGATCCGGGCCGATATTGCCGCTCTGGAAAAACAGCGCCGCGCGGCAATGGCCGAGGCGGATTACGCAGAGCGTCAGTATCAGCGTATTCAAAAAGTGCTGGCCAACGGCGGCGTCAGCCGCTCGCAGGCTGACCAGGCACGCACCGCAGCCGCCGATGCGCAGGCCAAGGCTCAGGCGCTGGCGAGCCAGATCACAGCTCTCAAGGTCAAGCTGGGTTATGCGGAAATCGCCGCCCCGCAGGACGCCGTAGTTGCCGAACGGCTGGTCGCGGTGGGCGACACGGTCGGCCCCGGACATCCGGTCTATCGCTTGACGGCGGGCAAAGGCGCGGTCGTGCGCGTCACCCTGGCGGCCGATCAACTGGCCCTGGTGCATCTGGGCGACCGGCTTGTTCTCTCGAGCGGCGATATGACCCTGGCGCTGCCAATCACGCGCGTCGCCCCCGCAGTGGACAAGGCAGGCCTGGGTTTCGCCGAAGCGGAAGCGAAAACGTTGCCATTCGGCTTGCCGAGCGGCAGTTCGTTGCCCGCCAACGTTTATACGGCGGCGCATGATAACGCACTGACCGTACCGATTGATGCGCTGGTGGGCGAAGGCACCCACGCCCATGTATTCGTGTTCGTCGCAGCTACCGGCAAGTATGCGACAGGTACGCTGCGCCGCGTGGATGTGCAGGTGCTGCGGACCGGCGCCGAACGTGCCGCCGTCGCAGGCAAGCTCGAACCCGGCATGCAGGTTGTCGTGGGGCAGACCGCGCAGCTGGCGCAACTGCGCGGCGGCGATCCTGCCGTCACGGGTTTGGCGGAGAGCAGGTAATGAACTTCATGCAAAAGCTGCTCGACCGTTCGCATGTCATTGTCGCGCTGGCGGTGCTGGTCGTGGTCGCAGGCATCGGCGCCTATCTGACCATGCCCATGAATCTGTTTCCTGACACCAACCGCCCAATGATCAGTGTCGTCACGCAGTGGCCGGGCGCGGAAGCCACCGACGTGGAGCAAGAGGTCACCCATCCGATCGAGACACAGCTCTCGGCGATCGACGGCGTGCGCCGCGTGACCTCGGTCTCCCGCGACCAGGTATCGGCAGTTACCGTGGAGTTCAATTACGGCTACGACATCAACATCGACGCCACCAAGGTGCTGACCGAGCTCAAGCGGGTGGAATCCAGTCTGCCAGCAGGCGTGCGACAGCCGACGATATTCCGTATCACCAGCGCCGCGCAGCCGGTGACCGTATTGGGGCTGACGCCGGCAAAGCATTCTGACTTGAACCTCGATCAGGTACGACGCATCGCCGAGAACAGTTTGCGCGACCGCCTGCTGCGCATCCCCGGCGTTGCCGAAGTCGAAGTCTTCGGCGGCCATCAGCGCCAGCTACAGGTTAGCCTGGATCGCACCAAACTCGCCGCCCATCGCCTGAACGTGCCGCAGGTGGCATCGGCCATCGCGGCAAGCAACGTGACCGCCCCCATGGGATTGGTACACCGCGAGGGCTACCGTTTCCTGCTGACCCTCAACGCTCTGAAACACACGCCGGGGCAGGTCGCCAACATCCAGGTGCCGATGCCCGGCGGCGGGCTGGTACGCCTGGGCGATCTCGGACAAGTGCAGTGGGGTAGCGCAGACCCGACGTCGATGTATTTCGGCAACGACAAGCCCGCCATCGCCATTTCGATGCTGCGCGGCAACGACGGCTATTCCGCCACTGTGGCACGCGCCATCGATGCCGCGCTGCCGCAGGTCCGCTCCGAGTTCCCGATGCTCGACATCCAGCGCACCGACGGCCAGCTGCGGCTCATCAATCTGACCGTCGACAACATGCTTGGCGCGCTGCGCGACGCCGTCATCATGACCGTATTCGTCATTCTTCTGTTCCTGGCCGACACCCGCGCCGCTTTCGTGACCGCGCTCTCGCTGCCGTTCACCTATCTGCTCACCTTTCTGGTGATGAAACTGATCGGCTTCGAGTTCGACATGGTCACCTTGACTGCCGTGATCATTGCCGTGGGTTTGCTGGCCGACGACGCCATCGTGGTGATCGAGAACATCGAGCGGCGCATGCGCGAGCACGGCGAGTCCGGCCTCGCCGTGGCCGCCAACGGCACGCAGGAAGTCATGCTGGCTGTGCTTTCGGGCACGCTCAGCAACGCCGTGGTGCTGTTGCCCATCGTGTTCATCGGCGGTTATGTGCAAACCGTGTTGCGTCCGCTTTCGGTCACGCTGATCGTCGCGCTTGTCGCCTCGTTCGTCGTGGCCGTCACCATCATCCCGCTGCTCACGCCCTGGATCATCAAACCCGGCGCACGCGATCCCCTGCGCGGTCCGCTGCTGTATTTTGAGCGCTGGGGTTTGAATCCACTCAAGCGCTTCTATGCCTTCGCCGTTACGCTGGCACTCAAGCATCCCTGGCGGGTGCTGATCGTGGCGTTTTTACTCACCGGTGCGTCACTCAAGCAGTTGCCAGTGGTGGGACGCGAACTCATGCCCTTGATGGATACCGGCATTGCGCAAATCAGCTTCGAAGCGCAACCTGACACCGACGCCGCAGATATGAAACGCATCGCCGAGCAGGTGGACGCCGCGATCCGCGCCTCGGTCAAACCGGCCTGGCTGTTGTCTACATCGACAGTGGTTGGCGCCGAGCCTGAGGACAAATCCTTCGGTGCATCGCGTACCTTTCAGCAGGGCATGGCGACCATCAACCTGGTGGATCGCTTTCACCGCAATCGCACCCTCTTCCAGATCGACCGAGAGATACAACGGCGCGTTCGCGCCATTCCGGGCGTGATCGATGCAAACGCGGTGGTGTACGGCGCCACACCGCTGTCCTCGATCCGCGGTACTGTCGATCTGATGGTCAGCGGACCGGACTGGCAGGTTCTTAACCGTCTGGCTGGCGAACTCGAGCAACGCTTGGGCAAGGTTGGTGGCTTCACCGGCATCGAACGCAGTTGGCAGGGTGATTCGCAACGCCTGCAGCTCAATGTCGACCCGACCCAGGCGGCCGCTTACGGCCTGACGCCCACCGCCATCGCCAAGCAGGTGGCCTCCCAGATCAATGGCATGCCGGCCGGAAGTATCCTGGTTCCGAACCAGAGCAGCATCCCGGTGTGGGTGCGACTGCTACCTGGTCAGCGCTCGAGCGCCGCCGCCGTCGCCGCGCTTAACATCACGACGCCGGACGGTCGTATCGTGCCGCTTGCGCAGGTGGCCCGTGTAAAGACCGTATACGCACCGACCGCATACACGCATCAGAACCTGCAGCGCACCGTGGACGTGATCGGGTATCGGCGCAATATCTCGGTCAGTGCGCTGAATACTCATGTCGACCAGGCGCTAAAGGGGTTTGCATTGCCGCGTGGGTACACGCTCAGCCACGAGGGTGAGATCAAGGAAATGAATGCCTCGTTCGTCCGTCTGGGGCAATCACTGGCGCTGGGCATCATACTGCTCGCCGTGGTGCTGGTAATCGCCTTCCGTTCGTTCGTCAGTCCGATTGCGATTCTGGTGACCCTGCCACTGGCCGTGATCGGCGCGGCCTGGGCCATGCTGATTGCCGGCAAGCACAGCTGCATGCCCTCGTTCATGGGGCTGATCCTGCTGATGGGGATCATCGTCAAGAACGGCATCCTGCTGGTGGACTTCGCGCAGGAGGCGCTCAAACAGGGAGTCCCGCTCAAGCAGGCCATATTACAGGCGGTCGACCTGCGGACCCGGCCCATCCTGATGACCGCGGCCGCCGCATCCGTCGGCATGGTGCCCGTGGCCTTGGAATGGGCCGTGGGTCTCGAACGATTGTCGCCGCTCGCCGTGGTCGCCATCGGCGGCTTGATCGTGGGTACGTTCCTCACGCTGCTGGTCGTGCCGGTGCTGCTTTATCTGCTGTATCGGCACCGTTACCCCGATTCGTCTCCCGCATCCGACTAGAAATTCGAAACATGACTCAACAGTCTCTTGCGGATCAGCTCAATTCATCCGCGGAAACAAATTTGGGACTCAGCACCGCCGAGATTGAAAAGCGCCGCTGGATGCTGGCTTCCACCGCCTTCAACAGCGTTCTGGGGCTGGCCAAACTTGGCTGGGCCTGGTGGAGCGGCAGCCTCATCGTGATGGCCGACGCGGTGCACAGCCTGTCCGACGTCGTCGGCGCGCTGCTGATCTATGCCGCGGTGCGCTTCTCCACCCATCGCTCCGCGCGCTTTCCGCTCGGGTTGCACAAACTGGAGGATCTGGCAGCCGTACTCAGCGGGTTCGCCGTCCTGGCCGCCGGCTACGAGATTCTGCGCAGTGTGCTCGACGTGCGCGATGCGCCGGCGGCCATGCCGGGTCTGACCGGCGCGTTCATCGCCGTCCTGCTCGTCCTGCAGGGGGTGTTTTTCTACGCCGAGCGGCGCGCCGCGATCCGCCTCAGCTCGCCCGGTTTGCGCAGCGACGCGGCCAACTGGCTGGGCGACATCGGGGCGGGCTTCGTCGTCATCATCGGCGTCGTCGCACATGCGCTGGGCTTGCCCTATGCCGAGCAGATCGCCGTGGCGATCATCCTGCTGCTGATCCTGCACGGTGCCTGGGAAGTGCTCCACGACGGCATACTGTCCCTGCTCGATGCCGCGGCGGTGGGCGATGAGCGCAAGCTGGTCCTGGAAACGCTGGTGCATCATCCAGGCGTACAGACCGCGCGTGACGTGATTCTGCGTCGAGCCGGCAGCGCGCTGTTCCTGGCGGCCACGGTCGAGGTCGTGCCGTCCGGCCTGAGAGCCGCCCACGAAGTGGTCGATCAACTGGAGGCGACGCTGCGGGCGAAACTGCCGCGGCTGGAAACCGTCGCGCTGCACTTCGAACCCGCGGCAAGCGCCCACCGCCGGAATATCACCCTGTTCGAGGACGACCGTCAAACGCTGGCCAACCGTTTCGGTCAGGCGGCCTGGCTGCGCGTGGAAGAGGCCGGCCCCGACGCCGATCAGGTGCAAAGCGTCTGGATCGCCAATCCCTACCGCGGCACGACGCGCGGCAAGGGCATCAAGCTGGCGGCCTGGCTGATCCGTCAGAACGCCGAACGGGTGCGTTTCGCACCCGATACGCCGTTGGAAACGGCCCTGGCCGAACTGCTCGAAAGTGCGGGCATCACGCTTGATGCCGCCCCAGTGGACGTCGACACGCACGCTCCAAACCGGCATGAACACGGCCAGGACGGCGCCTGAATCCGCTTGGACACACCGTATTTGATTCACGTGCATAGGAGGAGAACACCATGAGTTCAGACACGCGGTACGACGTACTCATTATCGGCGGCGGACCGGGCGGCACGCCTGCCGCCATGGCTCTGGCGCAGGCCGGCAAGCATGTCATGCTGGTTGAGGCCGGTCGGGGTTTGGGTGGCACCTGTCTGTTCGAGGGTTGCATACCGTCCAAGATATTCCGTGAAACCGCAGCACGCCGCCGCGAACTCGGACGTGCGGCCGAATTTGGTCTGCCTGGATCTGACGCAAATACCGTCAGCGTCGACTGGAGCGTGGTGCAGACCCGCAAACACCATATTCTCAACAGTCGCGCGCAAGGCGCTCTGGCCAAGGCCAGGGAATTGCCCGAACTGGAAGTGGTGTTCGGACGCGCCCGCCTCACAGGGCCGCGCACGGCTGTGATCGAAGCGGCCGGGGAGAGACGTGAAGTCGGTTTCGATAACGTCATTTTGGCCACCGGCTCCGTCGCGTCGCGCTTACCCATTCCTGGCGCGGATCTGCCCGGCGTGCTCGACTCGCGGGGTCTCATCGAGATCGGTTTCGTTCCGAGGTCACTGACCCTGATCGGCGGTGGCCCCATCGGAGTGGAGATGGCGCAGATATTCGCCATGCTCGGCGCCCGCGTGACCCTGCTGGAAGCCATGCCGCGCATCCTCGGACCGGTGGACGACGTGCTTGCAAACCTGCTCGCAGAAAGGCTCCAGGTGGACGGCATCGACGTACAGACTGGCGTGTCGGTCGAAGCTATCGAGGGGGAGGAGTGCCGGCATGTCGTCCGTTACACGCGCGACGGGAAAGCGTATGAGGTTGATGCCCAGGTAGTAGCCATCGTCGCCGGCCGTCATCCCAATGTCGATGGCCTCGGTCTGGAGACGACCGCGGTCCAGCATGACCGCCACGGCATCAAGGTTGGTGAGACGTTGCAGACCGACGAACCCGGCATCTACGCCACCGGCGATCTGGTAGGCAACCCGATGTTCGCGCACTGGGCCACCGCGCAGGCGCTGGCCGTCGCCCGCCACCTGCTCGGCGCGCCGGCAGCTTATCCGCGCCCCGAGTACAACAGCGCGGTGATCTTCTCCTATCCGGAGTTGGGCATGGCCGGACTCACCGCGGAAGCCGCCCGAGCGGCAGGGCTCGACGTGACGGTGGCCGAGTACGATTATCGGATTGACGCGCGTGCACAGATCAGCGGCGACGCTTTCGGCCGGCTACGCCTGGTCTATCGCAAGGACGATCGCCGCGTGGTCGGCATCCACGCCCTGGTCGAAGGCGCCGCCGATCTCATGGGCGAGGCCGAGCTCATTGTGCGCCACGGTCTGACCCTGGAACAGGTGGCCGAGGCCATCCATCCCCATCCGACCCTGACCGAAGCCTTTGGTCTGACGGCGCTCGGGGCGCGCTGAGGCACTACAGTGCGGCGGGTCTTCGTCATTTCTCTGTGCTGAGTGCTCACCGCATCATTACCCAATTTAAACGCTTATTTTGAAAAAAATAGCTAACGCGATTGACCGGGAATCAAGGCATCAGGTGACACCAGGGCGCGGTGGTTCGAGATTCGCGAACAGCGCTACTGTGGGGAGAAGCATAAAGCCCGTGAAATTATGCTGCGCACTGTGGTTTGGAATGCTGGCTCTGGCGCTACCGGCGTATGGTGCGGCGACCACTGCAATCATCTCACCCACTTATATAGAGGGCTACACGGACGCGCTATTGCAGCGCAATCTCGGCTGGTCTGCTGGCAACTATCGGTTGACCTTCCGAAGCGGCTACGTGGTTGTAACACCCCCGCCGACCTGGAAGGGTTCCGGGATGACGATTCTGCTGTTGCTGCAGAATGTTCCAGGCATTGTTTCGGTACGCGTGCAGAGGCGCGCGGGCCAAGCGACACGGACGCGTTCGGCAGCGAGCAATCCGGAGGAGCGCCCCTTCATCCTGACCGGCGGTGAATATTTCCCGCGCGGGTCCTTGTTCCATCCGTTGTTCGCCGACCCCAAAGAACCGGAGTTCTTCGTCAGCTACCGTGAATACCGGATGCCATTTGGCATCTATCACGTAGGTGCCGTCGGCTATGGCGGAACGCTGGGACTTTACCGCTGGACACAGCGGCTCCTTTCGGCGGGCAAATGCAAATCGATTTCGCGGCCGGTGCATTCTCGCAATTCAATCTCGACGTTGCTTCACCCGAACTGGTCAACACGGACTTCACCGTCGGCATTCCAATCACTTGGCGACGGGGCGCCAACTCGCTGCGTGTTGAGTTGATGCACCAAAGCTCGCATCTGGGGCCGCGATATTTCGCAAATCAGCACCCAAGCGATTATTCACTCAGCTTTGAAAAGCTGAGCTCACTCTGGTCTCATCGCTGTGGACAATGGCAGTATTACGGCGGAGGCGGTTATCTGCTCTGGCCGGTGCCCACCACTCTCAAACGCCTCTTCGTTCAAAGTGGCCTGGAATATCGAGGCCCGCGCGTATTTGACGGTTTCGCACGTTTCGTAGCAGGTTTCGACGTGCAAAGCTGGGCGGAGAGCAGCTGGAAACCTGACGCGAGCCTCAAACTTGGCCTCGCCTATGCCGGCCCTGACCCAGCCAAGCGCATGTTGCGCGTGATGCTGGATTGTTGTTGATTGAAGATTTCAGAGATTACAGACAGGTTGGTCTTGTCGGGAAGAAGTGCCTTGAATAAGCGTAACTACTCAGTGAAAATAATTACAAAAAGTACTTGACAGGGTTTTTGGTAGTTTTTTTGAAAATATGGCGGCGCTGTAACGAGTGCGATTATTGG
The DNA here is from genome assembly GCF_001753165.1 of Acidihalobacter aeolianus. Taxonomy (GTDB): domain Bacteria; phylum Pseudomonadota; class Gammaproteobacteria; order DSM-5130; family Acidihalobacteraceae; genus Acidihalobacter; species Acidihalobacter aeolianus. Next base: position 3,326,935 of record NZ_CP017448.1, on the reverse strand, counting down.
TCTCCGAAAGCGACAGAGGCGTAGTCTTCCTTGCGACATCACGCGAGGCACTGCCCCACCGTCAGTCAATTATTTTACGCCGCCAGATCGCCTTACAAACGAGAAAATTGGCACTTCAAAACCCGTGAGATAATAGCTTCATTACTTCTTTGGAGCAGTCTTGCGTGCGGATCGACGGCGTCGATATCGAGATCACCCTGGCACAGGTCAGGGCGCAACTGGAGCAGGAGAAAGACCTATCTCCGGCACTCCGCGCCAGTATCGAGATGATGCTCATGTTGTTCGTCGTGTTACTCAACCGTCTCGGGCTCAATAGCCGCAACAGCAGTCAGCCGCCGGCATCGGATCCCAATCGGCCACGCAGCCAGCGTGTGCGCTCAAGCCGACCTTCCGGTGGCCAGCCGGGGCACGTGGGCAAGACCTTGCGCCCGGTCGAGCATCCCGATGAGATCGAGGTCCTCAAGATCGATCGTCGTCGCTTGCCGAAAGGCTGCTATACCGAGGCGGGTTTCGAGACTCGCCAGGTTTTTGATATCGACATCAGCCGGATCGTGACCGAGTATCGGGCGCAGATCCTGGAGAATGAATCAGGCCAACGTTTTGTGGCTTCATTCCCGGAAGGGGTGGATAAGAAGGTGCAGTATGGTTCCGGCCTCAAGGCCCATGCCGTCTATCTGTCCCAATATCAGCTCTTGCCCTACAAGCGGATCCAGGATTACTTTGCCGATCAGTTGGGCATCCCTTTGAGCGATGGTTCACTGGTGAACTTCAATCGCGAGGCATTTACCCGCCTGGCGGCCTTTGAGGCGATCAGCAAAACGGCATTGGCCAAAGCCGTGTCCGCTCATGCCGACGAGACCGGGGTCAACATTGATGGCAAACGCCATTGGCTGCATGGTCTGTCCAATGCTGATTGGACGCATTATCAGGTCCACAGTAAGCGAGGCCAGGAGGCGATGGACGCGATCGGGATCCTGCCACGGTTCCGCGGTGTGCTGTGTCATGACCATTGGAAACCCTATTACCGTTATCGGGACTGCACCCATGCCCTGTGCAATGCCCACCACCTGCGCGAACTGGAACGAGCATTCGAGCAGGACGGACAACAATGGGCGGAAGCGATGGGCAAGCTGCTCAGAGAGATTCATCAGGCCGTCGAGAACGCTGGCGGCATCCTGCCGCTGACCGAGGCCAATGCTTACCGGCAGCGCTACCGAGATGTGCTCGAGGCGGGGCAACTGGAATGCCCTGAGCCGGAAAAACCACCCGACAACAAGCCTCGGGGGCGGATCAAGCGGAGCAAGGCCCGCAATCTGCTGGAGCGTCTGATGGCCTATGAAGACGATGTGCTGCGTTTCATGGTGGACGTCAATGTGCCGTTCACGAACAATCAGGCGGAGAACGATATCCGTATGACCAAAGTGCAGCAGAAGATCTCCGGCTGCTTCCGCAGCCTGGAGGGTGCCGCGATGTTTTGCCGCATACGGGGATATCTATCGACCTGCCGAAAGCAGGGGGTCACGGCTTCGGAGGCGTTGCGCCTAGTATTCGATCGCAAGCTACCGGCTTTTGCTCTGGCGATCTCTGAGAATTAGCTGAGTAGTTACTTCGCTCAAAAACAACGTGCGGACCGCCATGGCGAGTCGTGACATCACAATGTGGAAGGATCTCGCGGAACGCTTAACAAGCCAATCAGAGCTATTCGATTACCCTGACCTCACTGGCCCGTCAGATTGAACAGGAAGTTCCCGCATACTCGCCGGCGCTGATCGAGACGCTCTGTAATGAGCTTCAGTGTTTGCCCAATGATCTGTTTCGCATTGAAATCACGGACGCGACTCCTGATGATATCGACAAACTGACGCGGCGAGAAAGGTCCTTTGAGTTTGGGCCGGCACATCACCGAAGCTGATGCGCGTCCCACGCCAAGCCACCATGCAAAAAGCGGTAATCAAGAAGTCTTTGACACATCATAATTATGAGATAAGGAGGATGTGAAAGTGGAAAATTGGTTATCTCTTTTCCCTGCGCTTGACGTTATTGACAATGAAGTTAAAACACTATTGCTCAATCAGACCAGCCTTGTCCATTTGGAAAAGGGTCAGGTCGTGTTCACAAGTGGGTCTGACTGCAATCGATATTTACTGGTTCGCTCAGGCAGGATACGTGTCCAACAGGTTTCCCGGCTTGGTCGTGAAATAACGCTCTATCATATTCATGACGGTGAGGCGTGCATTTTAACGACCGCGTGCCTATTCGCGCGTAAGCCCTATCCCGCTATGGCTATTACAGAAGTCAATACGGATGTGGCAGTACTTCCACTTCATGCATTTGAGCGTGCAATAGCGTTTTCGCCAGACTTTCGTAAGTTCGTCATGCAAGCCTATGGCGATCGGCTAACGGACATGTTGATGCTGATTGAAGAGGTTGTCTTTACGCGTCTTGATGTCAGGCTGGCTCGTAAACTGCTTGCTATGGCTTCTAGTTCTGGCTCTATTGTGGGCACTCATCAGGAATTGGCCACTGAATTGGGTTCGGTTCGAGAAGTGGTCAGTCGTACGTTAGCTGAATTCGAAAGACGCGGTCTCATTCGACGTGGAATCAGGACCGTCGATATTATTGATTGGCGCGCGCTTGAGGTTTTGGCTGAAGACGGGTGACTAAGTCACTGACGGCTCCGAACATAACAGATCAACATCCTCCAAGGTATCCAGTTACCTGGGAGAATAATGATGAATGTCGGTTCTGTTGATCGATTGATCCGGGTTTTGGTCGGATTGGCCCTCATTGCTCTGGTCTTTTGGGGACCCAAGTCTCCGTGGGGATGGATTGGAGTTCTACCAATTGTCACAGCGATCGTCGGCTGGTGCCCGGCCTACACGCTCTTCGGAATTCGCACCTGCCCTGCGCGGAAACACTGAGCTAGTTCCATGTAAGGCGGGGCTTTGCGCCTTGTGGCGCACACACTCTGTGTCGCACTTTCTCTGATGACATGATCAGAGGTTCGATGCAGTGGGACTTAGAGAGCCGTCTAATAAATAAGTACTTGCTAATATTCTAACTCGGTGGCACGATGCCGAAATGGTTGATGTGTGGGATCGTTTCGTCGCCCGTCGACTATCCATGCAGGTGCTTTCGCCGAATGGAGTTCGTTAAGGCGATTCGATGTGCCGAATGGCAGGGCGATTATTGGCTTGGCGTGGTAAGCATGCATGAAGGACCATTTGTTTGAGCAATCCCAAGTGATGGAGGACCGCCACCTATATGATAAGGCGGTATTTCACACGCTATTGAGACGGCACAAGGAATTGCGCCGTGAGGTGACATATCTGCCTGATGGGATTCGGGCAGTCACCACCTCGGATCAACCTGATTTGGTCAGGCTCATCCAAGAGCATGCTCAGGCAATGCATCAAAGAATGTCTGAAGGCTTCGGGTTGCGTTTTTGGGACCCCGCATTTCTTGAGATATTTGCACAAGCTGATGCTATCGTCTTCAAGATAGGCATGCTCCCTAATGGTGTGGTGGCGAATTCGACTAGTGAGGACCCTAATGTCGTCAAGTTAATCTATACACATGCTCAAGCGGTATCGAGTTTCGTCGATGAAGGGTTTATAGCTGCACGGCGTGCCACCTCCTTGCCCGAGGGGTATTTCAGAAAGCTATCTGGCGAGGATTGAGTGAGGACCAAATGCGCGATATGAAGCGGGTTGCTGTGGTCGGTTCAGGCTTCGGAGCGTTGAGCACTATCCGAGAACTCAGGAAGCGGGACGGCGATGTTGAGATCACGATGATTGCCCCTCGCGCAGAGCTTATCTACTTACCCAGTCTGATCTGGATTCCAACCGGACTCCGAAAACCCGAAGATCTCCGTGTTGATCTATCCAGATTTCTATTAGCGAATCGAGTCAAGCACGTCGCAGCTCGAGTGACCGGACTAGAATCCGGTGGAAGGCTTGTGCGTATCGATAATGGCGATTCCATGGAGAACGATGGTCTCGTCATCGCCAGTGGTGGACGCTTCATCAAACGGCTGCCCGGCATTGAACACACCATCGCACTCTGCGAAGGAATCGATGCGGCAGAGAGAATCCACGTTCGATTGAATACTATGCAAGGGGGCACCCTTGCCTTCGGGTTTGGCCCGAATCCTCATGAGCCACAGGCCGTACGCGGAGGCCCTGTCTTTGAGCTCCTGTTCGGTATTGACGCTTACCTGCGTCAGCAGGGGCGACGCAATCAATTCACGCTGGTCTTCTTTAATGGCTCGGAGCAGCCAGGCGCCCGGTTGGGTGAGAGAGCCGTCAAGAAACTGCTGGACGCGATGCATCGACGCGAGATCAAAACGTATCTTGGACACAAGCCGGTGCGATTCGAGCCTGGTAAGGTCGTGACCGAACGTGAAGAGATTGATGCCGATCTCATCCTGTTCATGCCGGGCATGACAGGGCCTGAGTGGGCCGAAAATTCAGGATTGACCCTTTCCCCTGGAGGGATGATCAAGGCAGATCAGCATACGTTGGTGGAAGGGACTGAGCGGGTCTATGTTGTAGGAGATTCAGGAAGCTTCCCAGGCCCCGACTGGATGCCCAAGCAGGCACACATGGCCGACCTTCAAGCGGCCGCAGCCGCCCAAAATCTTCTGAATGACTTTGCCGGCAAACCGGCGTCGGCAACATTCAAGACAGAGCTTATATGCATTGTGGACATGCTCGGGAAGGGGGTGCTCGTCTATCGAAGCCCTACTCGCACACTCGTGACACCCCCGAGCCGCTTGCTTCACGCCGCCAAACGCTTGTTCGAAAAACAATACCTCTCTCGATACCGCAACCCTAAGCCGCTACCTCAGCGTGCTCATTGAGAGGGATGAAAATAACGATGTGAATACCAGCCATCGATAGGGCATTTCGCAGGATCGTTGTGGGGAGAGATCAATCTCCTAATATCAATCTCCTAACTAATAGGGATGCGAAGGTCTGGGGCTGGTGTTTAGTTTATACACAATACAAGTTCTAAACATAATGGAGGATATATCATGGCACATGTCGTCATACTCGGTGCTGGCACTGGCGGGATGCCTGCCGCATATGAAATGCGCGAGCAATTAGGCGCTTCTCATGAAGTAACGCTGGTGAGTGAGAATCCGTATTTTCAGTTTGTACCGTCCAATCCGTGGGCAGGCGTGGGTTGGAGAACACGAGAACAGATCGTCTTCGAGATTGAACCTTACGTTAAACGCAAAGGTATCAATTTCTTGGCCAAACGTGCGGATAAGATCGACCCGGAAAAGAATCAACTGACATTGTCGGATGGGAGCACTCTAGGTTACGACTACCTTGTCATTACGACGGGCCCTGCACTCGCTTTCGATGCGGTACCTGGTGCTGGACCATTTAGTGGCCATCAGAAGGCGACGCATTCGATCTGTACTATCGATCACGCCGAAAAAGCCTATGAGAGTTATCTGAATAATATCGATTCAGATAATCCCGACCCTATTGTGATTGGCGCCATGCCCGGCGCAAGCTGCTTTGGACCCGCTTATGAGTACGCGCTGATAGTGCAAAAAGACCTGGAAAAGCGCGGCGCTCGCAGCAAGATACCAGAGTTTCACTTCGTCACATCCGAGCCATATATCGGCCATCTTGGCATCGCTGGTGTGGGCGATTCTCCCAAAATCCTCTCCCGTCACCTGCAAAGCCTTGGGGTGCAGTACCACTGCAACATGAATACAGTCAAGGTTCAGGACGGTAAGCTGCTATCCGAGCAATTCAATGATGCAGGAGAAAAAGAGAAGGCGGAATCCTTCGATTTCGGGTTTTCCATGATGTTGCCAGCCTTTAAGGGCGTTGACGCTGTCGCTAATGTCGAGGGCCTGTGTAATCCAAAAGGCTTCGTGATCGTGGATGAACATCAGCGTAGTCCTAAATACCCCAACATTTATGCAGCCGGCGTCTGTATTGCCATCCCACCTGTAGAAGCAACCCCTGTACCGACAGGAGCACCCAAAACAGGTTACATGATCGAATCCATGGTCACGGCACTGGTACACAACATCAAGGCCAATATCGAAGGTAAAGAAGGCAAGGCTGAAATTGGGACGTGGAATGCGATATGTCTTGCTGATCTCGGCGACCGAGGGGTCGGCTTCGTGGCACTGCCACAGTTCAAGCCGCGCAAAGTGGATTGGTATGGCGAGGGGCGCTGGGTGCACTGGGCAAAGATCGCCTTTGAAAAATACTTCATCGCCAAGATGAAGGCTGGCGTTTCCGAACCCTTCTACGAGAAGCTGATCTTCCAGATGCTGGGCATATCGCGACTCAAGAGTGATGAATCACCGCTTAATCAAAAATCCGGCTAGGCAACGACCACTCTAAGGAATGTGATCCTAATAAATGTCTACTCTGTGCACGAGTAGATTGCCTTCTTTACGAATGGAAGGAGCACGCTATGAGCGCGATTGAACAAACGGCAGATCAGGGAACGAGCAACTACGATGCCGTTATCCGCTTGGCTGACGATCTGAAAGTTCAGATTGAGTTGATTACCACCATCCTGTACGAGTCTGCTCAGGATCAGGATGTGCGGCAGGCAGCGCTTCGGATCGCATCAAACGCAGGTCAACTATGGTCCGCAGTCAGTCGTCTGGCTGGCTCCATGGGCGTTGAATCAGTGGTGGACATCGAAACTCGAATCAATGCGGCGGTTCATGCATTGGAGCCGGTATTGGTCGGGTTAGAAACGCTCCGAGAAACCGCGCCGGAGATCATGGCGGATCTGAGTCGCTCAGGCACGCTGCAGCAATTTGCCATAGCCATCCAGGAATGGGTGGAAGTACTCAATCAGGCAAGAGCGTTGATCCAGGGCGGCAACCCATCAGCCGCAGCCAGTATACGGTCTGTATTGACGTCACTCGAGCAATGGTCCGCACAACTCAAAGTGGCCTGGGAGACGGTATCCGAGACACTGCCTGAGGTCCTGGACAGAGGCGCAGTCCAAGCTAGCGTCAACCGACTCGGTGAAACGCTGCTTGCATGGTCTTCTGTGGCCCGGGAGGCACGTTCGTTGCTGGGTGATTGTGGTGGCGGAAATGGTGCCCTCGCCGCGCACGAGATCATCGGAGCGATTCGTGAAGCCCAGCTCGATATGAAAGGGCAAAGCGGCCGCCGCGGCGGGATATTGGCCTTTCTTTCCTTCTTGTTCTCTGGAAGGACGCTTTTTGTATTGCGATATGCAGTCGCGATTATGTATCGCGTTCTAAGAACTATCGATCAACCAGGAAGTACCCGGAAATCTTCATAATCAAACGTAGAATGAATCCACACTCCCGACCCGACCCGACCGCGGCCATGGGTGAGACATCTGCTGAAATCATTCTGAGGAGAGGAGACCATGGTTCTTAGGGCCTGTTCACACTAATAAGTGTATCGACGATGAGAGCGAAGTGGATGAAGAAGGTGAAGACGACATCGAGCTTGTCGAAGCGCGAGAAGATTCGTCGAAATCCTTTGAGTCTTCGGAATAGTCGCTCGACTTCATTGCGCTTCTTGTAAAGTTCAAGATCGTCATGCGATCCAAGGTCCAGCCCATGAAAGAGGTCGCCAAAATGATACGCAGACACGTCCATGGCACATCGTCGCCTGGGCCCAGACACGGCAAACCAACGGCTTCATCGAGGCGCTCAACGGCCTGTTCCAGGCCGCCAAGCGCAAGGCGCGCGGCTATACTCGCTTCGCAACCATGCGCACCGTCATCTTCCTCATTGCCGGCAAACTCGACTTCCGGATAATCAACCAATATGCACACTAACCTACTCTTTTTTCAAAAGAGCCACAAAAAGGCCGCTAAGCAGGGCGATAAAATCGCTCGGATGGCTCTTTGACGAATACAGAGATAATCTAAGCCGCTGATTGTACCTTTCGTAAACTCGTTAGGGCTGATGACCTGGAATGAGTGTATTGCTCTGCTAACGGTTCCAATAACGGGTCTAAAAATCTCTGAACTACTGATCCCCTTGAGTCGCATCCTGAGCAGCTTGTTGCGCCTGTTGTGTGGACTGTTGAGCAGAGTCTTGCGCTTGTTGCGCACTTTGCTGAGCAGAATCTTGTGCTTGCTGCGTACTCTGTTGAACAGAGTCTTGTGCTTTCTGTCCGGTTTCACCCAGTTGAGAAGCGGTATCGGTTGAGGAACCCGGTTGTGCGCCAATTCCTTCCGGAGCAGAACGGTGTGGCGCAAGTTTACGGTCGCCCTCAGGAATGGCGATATGGTTTTCGATAGCGCCCTGAACGTCCTGGTTCGGGCCTACGACGTTGATGGTGATGTCAAGGTCGTTACCGGCGGCGAAGGCAGACGGGCTCATTACCGCCAAGCCTGCCAGCATTATCCATGTCGCCAATGTGTAGCGTCGCATCGTGGTTTCCTCATTCGCGTCTCCAACCGCAACATGCGATAGGACGCTTAATTCTCTGCCTTGCAATCGCTCAGTCTTAGCGGTCGATTGGCGGTTTGTTTCCCGGTCGTTATCTTCCAACCTGCTTGTTGAGTAACACGTTGATATGCGGGAAAACGTTCCATGGGCAGCTAGGAATCATGACTCTATAGCCAGAATGAGACAAGTTTTACACGGGGTGCCAATCTAAACGGGCAATCTATGTAAATCGCTATGCACATGAATAGAGGTAAAGAACCAAAAAATGGCGCGATACCAACAGGATATCGCGCCACAAGATGGGGGGTAGTGTACAGTAGTGCGGAGATACCTTAGCCGTTGAGGCTCGGTTCAGTGGTAGGCGGATAGATACGCGCAACGGAGAGATCTGTGCGTAACTGCTTGAGTTCGACCGACTGGCCAATCTTGAGTGGCGCAGAACCGTACAGTTCAGGATGCAGGTTGATGGCGAGCATGGTGGTTGCAATGCGCTCAGAAGATTGGATCGGGCCGAACTGGCGAATCAAGTTGTTCCAGGCGTGATTCAGGCGGTGCATGCCCTGTCCGCTAGCAAGGACGGCATCCCAGGTCTGGTATTGCCCACCGATCCGTGCGCTGACGTGATAAACGAGGCCGGTACGCCCTGCAATCTCAATTTTCTGACCTGTAGGCACCATGCGAATGCTGCTGGCATCGACTGAGAGTCCAGGCATGCGCTGCGCAGTCACGGTCTGGCCCTTGGTTTCAGTGTCACCCGGTGCGCTGAACAGGCTGATCAGCTTGCCATGGTCGATCCAGTAGCTGACGTTCCTCTGACCGAATAGGTTCGCTTTGCCATAGGAAATGCTTGCGCTCGTGACTCGCGATGAATCGATGCCCATGGTTAGTTGGGTATGGTCGGCGAGTGAATACTCAGCCTTGAGCACACCGTTGTGGTGTGTCGGGGCGCTCAGTGGGCTGGCGGCTACAGTAATGCCCGCAACGGCCAAGCCCAGGACAGCGGAGGAAAGATAGACGTAGCGTTTCATGGATTTTCTCCCAATTCAGTCGGTATAGCCCGTCGGTATGTTAAGTAACGGGCAGGTGTCTGCCTCGTCAGGGACAAGCACGTGGCCGCCTCCAAAAAAGTTCCAGAAAAAATGATTTTTTGTGAAAAAAATCGAATTTTTTCATCTTCAGAACGATCTTAAAATAAAAATGAAACCGTATTGCTTCGGATATCGTGTAAACAATGTTGCGCCTTTTCCGAAGCTGCCTTTATGAACTATCTAGGAGTTCCGACACATGCCTAGTATTCTGATTACGGGAGCAGGCAGAGGAATCGGTCTGGCATTGGCGCAGCAGTACTGCGAAGCCGGATGGCAAGTCATTGCGTGCCATCGCAGCCGATCACCTGCGCTGTCTGCCTTGGGTGAGAGAGGCGTCAGCCTGCATAGCCTGGATGTGGTCGACGACGCACAGATCGGGGAACTCACCGCCAGCCTCGCAGGTAAGCCATTGGATGTGCTGTTCAATAACGCGGGCGTCTACGGACCGGATGCTGATGCCTTCGGTGAGTTGGATGCAGCCGGGCTGCTTGCAACGCTGCACGTCAATACGGTTGCGCCGTTGCTGTTGGCCCAGGCGCTATTGCCGAATCTGCTGGCCGGTTCACGTAAGGTCATAGCGACCTTGAGCAGCAGGATGGGCAGCATCGCTGACAACGGTTCCGGGGGGCACTACCCCTATCGCGCATCCAAGGCCGGGCTGAACGCCGCCTTGAAGAGCCTGGCGATCGATCTGGGTCCTCGCGGCTTCACGGTGTTGGTTCTGCACCCGGGCTGGGTAAGGACCGACATGGGCGGACCACACGGTCAATTGAGTGTGGATGAGAGTGCTGCAGGTCTGAGAAGGTTGGTTGATCGTGCCAGCCAACGCGATAACGGGAAATTTCTCGACGTCGACGGCCACGAGTTACCATGGTGAATATCAGCTTGCAGAAGCTAGCAGGCGGTCGATCATGCGCGACGCCTGCCCGGCATAGCTCGCGCCGAACAGGTTGTAATGATTGAGAACGTGGTAGAGGTTGTATAGATCGCGTCTCTGCTCATGCCCACACGGCAATGGCCAGGCTTCGTGGTAGGCATCTAGGAAATCCGCACCGAATCCACCGAAGAGCTGGGTCATGGCGATGTCGGTTTCGCGGTCACCGTAGTAAACCGCGGGATCGAAAAGCACGGGGCGACCCGTGTCGTCATATCCGTGGTTACCGCCCCACAGATCGCCATGCAGCAGTGAGGGCTCAGGCCGGTGTCCGCGCAGTAATGCGGGTATCTCAGCCAAAAGCCGCTCGCCTAGATCGAGCAGTGACTTTGGCGCAGCGGATTGCGCAGCGAGCTTTAGCTGCGGCAAAAGCCTGCGATCGCGCCAGAATGTGGCCCAGTCGGAGGTGCGGCGATTGTCCTGCGGGGTACGTCCAATGGTGTTGCCGCGATCCCAACCGTATTCATGCGCTGTATGTCGGTGGATCTGCGCTAGAGCGGACCCAAGAACCGCGTCATTGCCTTGTCGAGAGATCCGAATATGTTCGAGTACGAGGAATGTGATATCCGCTATGTGCCCATGCAGCAGTGGCCGTGGGCAGCGGGCCGCACCCACCGCTGCGAGTTCATCGAGTCCCGCCGCCTCGGCAGCAAACGATTCTTCCTTCAAGGAAGACGACAGTTTGACGAAAAAGACACTGTTTCGGGTTTCCAACCGATAGGCCTGGCAGGTGTCGCCGCCGGCGAGCGGATGCGATGCAACGAAGATTTCCGGTCTATCGAGAACGGAATTAATTCGGGCCGTTATGTCAGCCCAAATATCTGGCTTCATCGAAAAAACTCCATCGCCCAAGACCGTTAGGAAATCACCATGCCAACGCGACGTCTGAATCCCTTGTGCGATCGTATAGGGCGTGAAAACGTCGAGCGCGTGATCGCGGAATTCTACTTGCTGCTGCGCTCTGACGACTTGCTGTCCCCTTTTTTCGTCGACCTGAAAAACCCTGCGGAGCATGAACGTCGGATCGTGGAATACTGGTGGATCGCGATGGGCGGCAAGCCGCTCGGCGCGCCAGTGGAAACTGGTATGGTCTCGGTACATGCCGGGCTGGGGCTGACGGCCGCACATTTTGAGCGCTGGCTGGAGCTGTTTCGCAAGACATTGGATAGCTCATTGGACCCGCCGCTGGCGAAGGCCTGGATGATCATGGCCGGCGGTGTCGCGGCGCGACTGCGTTCAGCGCTTGCGATTGTTTGAGGAGAGATGCCCGGCTGCGGCAGCAACCGGGCGGTCGATACATCAGCCGGCGGCCAGCGAGTCGCGTACGGTTTCCAGGCGTGCGCGTACTTCCCCTGCCAGTTCGGCGATCCCGTCCCGATCCACCAGGGCGAGCACGGATTGCGGATCCATAAAGGCGACCGTAACCTTGCCTTCGCCTTCGTCACGTACCACGACGTTACAGGGCAGCAACAGCCCAATGTCTGCGTCCGCATCGAGTGCGCGATTGGCCAACTGAGGGTTGCACGCCCCTAAAATTCGGTATGGGCGCTTGTCGACGCCGATCTTAGCCTTGAGCGTGCCGGATACGTCGATATCCGCGAGTACGCCGAACCCCTGGGTCTTGAGCGCCTCGGTCACGCGGCCGATGGCCTCGTCGAAACCGGAATCCAGGCTGATCGAGAAACCGTAAGCCATAAGTCCTCCATCTTAAGTCTGCAGTGTATGTACCCGTTGCACGGGATGTGGACATGTTAACGGAGTTCGTGTGCGCGCGCCTGTATCTGAGTGCATCCCGCTCGTCAGCCATTGACGGTATTTCATCCGTTGCAGTTGCGTAGGCACTTTACTCTTTGAGTACACACCTTTACATAAGCCGCATGGGGATAAAAACGACACAAGCGGCATTCACGTTGATCGAGTTGATGGTGGTCGTGGCCTTAGTCGCGATTTTTGCACTCGTCGGTATCCCGAGTTATGAAAGCCTGACGACGACGAACCGTATGGCGACGGAGCTGAACGGATTGCTGGCCGACATCCAATATGCACGCAGCGAGGCGATCATGCGTGGCGTCAATGTCACCGTCTGCGGCGGGAGCAATTCCACCACGGGTAGCGGTCCGGCACTGACCTGCAATCAGTCGACATGGAATAGCGGATGGATCGTGACCAGTTCACCAAGTTCGTCGGCGGGGGTGATCCGCGTGCATGAAGCCATCTCACCTAATGACCAATTTAGTTCAACGATAACCGGGAGCGGTGCTCAGTTGGTCAGGATTACCTTCGATAGAAACGGATTCACTAATAATGCCGGCACGATTGAACTCAACGACCAGTCGAACAATGTAAGTTACCGTCGTTGCTTGAAAATCTCGATGGTTGGACGTGTTGCACTGCTTAAGGGAAACAGTTGCCCATGATAAGCCACGCTACACAGAGAGGATTCAGTCTGATCGAGGCGTTGGTTGCGCTCCTCGTGATCAGCATCGGCCTCCTCGGCGTGGCCGGACTGCAGGCGCTGGCGGTGAACAATACGCACACGGCGAGTCTGCGCAGCATCGCGGCGATCGAGGCGGCCAACATGGCCGCTTACATGGGCGCGAATCCGGCCTTCTGGGCACAGGTGGCGCCGAGCAGCGTGACGGTTGTATATGGAGGTGCCACGCCCTTTTCCGGTGCCGGTGCAAGCACGCTCAATGGCCAACTGCCGTCAAGTTGCACAGCAACATTGTGCACGAACTATCAGATGGCGGCTTGGGATATGTATAACTGGGGCAAGGATCTGGCTCAACAACTGCCTTCCGGTCAGGGAGGCGTGCAGTGCAAGGGTGCGACCGCTGCCACATCCAACCCCTATACCTGCGTCGTAACCGTGCAGTGGCAGGAGAAATCCTTGGGCCTGAACGCCACCAGTAGCACAACGGCGAGTACCGCACCGGCACCGACCACGAGTACACAAACCTATTCGATGGTGACACAGCCATGAGAATGCCCGGGCAAACACAGCGAGGTTTGGGTCTTGTCGAACTCATGGTTGCCATGGTTCTCAGCCTATTTCTAGTGGCAGGCGTGATAACGGTGTTTGTCGGTACCAAGGAAAGCTACAACGCACAGCAGGCGATGGCCGCTCTGCAGGAAAACGAGCGGCTGGCAGCTTCCGTGTTAGCGGACACCATTCAGCAAGCGGGTTATTTCCCTTACGGGCAGACCACACAGACGAATCTCGCGGCGTTCCCGGCCGCTGGCTCCTTCAAAACGGCAGGGCAGGTGATCTACGGGACGAATAACACCATCATGGTTCGTTATGTGGCTGGGCCCTATGTTGCCGGGTCCAACGACGCGATCATCAACTGTAATGGCGGCACCAATGCTAGCAGTCAGCAGGTTACCTACGTCAATGCCTTCGATCTTGATATGGGCAAGGCGGAGTTGCAGTGCGCAGTTAACAGTGGGTCCGCGCAGCCGATCGTCTCACCGCTGAGCAGTCAGGCATTAAACCCAACAGGCGGAGGTATCAGTGGCTGGCAGGTGGAGTATGGCATCGCAACCCAGAGCGGCAATTCTGTCGAGCAATATCTGACGGCCAGCCAGGTAACTGCGCAGAATGCCTGGATGCAGGTGCGCAGCGTCGTGATCACGCTCAATTTCGTAAACCCGCTCTACAACCCCAATCAACCTGCGGGACAACCGCAGACTCTGACGATGACGCGCGTAATCGGATTGGAGAACTTGCAACAATGAACCGGACAGCGCGCATGCATAAAACGCTAGAGCGATCCACTCACAGACGCCAGGAAGGGTTCGTCCTGGTGGTTAGTCTGCTGATTCTGGTGATTCTCACCCTGCTTGGAGTGAGCATGTTCGGCAACGTGGGGTTGCAACAACGGATGGCGAGCAACACCCGCGAGAAAAACCGTGCCTTCGAGGCCGCACAGTCGGCACTGCAATACGCCCAATGGTGGCTGACGCAGGGTAGCAATGCGACCCAGGGCGTAACGTGTCCGCCTAGCTCACCCAGCAGCGTGCCACTTGTCTGTACTACGGCGCTATCCAACCCGACGACAGTGCCGTGGGCATTTTCAAATCAGTACGCGGGTGGCTCGCTGAAACTTGATGTGCAGCAGCTCAACAGCTCCGGGGTCAGCAGCGGTGGCGCTAATTCCTATTACAGCTATCCGCAATTTTATATTCAGTACATTGGGTTCAGTAGTTCAACCGGTGGGAATCTCTATCGCATAACGGCTTGGGCGTATGGCGGCAATCAGAATGCGATCGCAGTCGTGCAGAGTGTCTTTCTGGTCGGTGCAGGTGCCGGGGGAAGCACGCCGGCCAAATCGGTGAGCGGCACTTGAGTGCTGGCCTGGAGGAGTAATGACATGAACGGCAGATGGATGATTTCGCGTGGCTATCCGACGGCAGTCGCAATGCTGCTAGGTTTGGCATTCGCTGTCATCGGTCGAGCCTATGCAACGGTCAATTATCCGACGCTTTCACAAGCGCCGCTGACCATCGTGCAACAGGGTATCGATCCCAATATCATGTTTTTGCTCGATGACTCCGGGTCCATGCAGTGGGAGTGGCTGGGTGACAAGGGATCGATAGGTGGTTTTACGTATGGCTACCCGGTTGGTAGTACGAATGTGTACGGTTCCGGTGCGGGTGATTACCCAGACATCATTCCAGGGTTCAGTGCCAGAAACATCTATGGCGCACAATTCCGTTCCAGCTATGTCAATGCCAACTACTACAACCCTACTGCCACATACACGCCTTGGGCTTGCCCGGCGTCGTACCCGGAAAGCAGTACCCAAACCCCACCTACACAAACGGCGACTCTCGGCAACCCTACTTGCCACTGGGACAGCACCGTCAATCTGTGGGTCATGCCGGACGCCAAGCCGAATGCTGCTTTTCTCAACCCTTACAACGATAACAACGCGAGTGCCAATATCCGTGCACTAAATGTCTGGAACGATTCCACAGACGCTACCAACGATACCACTAACAATGGCTATATCGGCAACAGCAAAGGTACTAATGGGCTGAATTGGGTGATCAACTACCCTCAGGGGTCGTCAACGTACTATTATTATTCTGGGCCCTTTCCTGCTACCTGGAATGCTACTGGTGGTGTAGCAACCACGGGTTTTTGGCCTGCTGTTTACTGGAATTATATTGGCCCGCGACCAGCTACCAGCAATGATCTGGACAATATTGCTTATTTCCAGGAGGTGCAAATTTGTCCGCCGACTCTGAGCCCAAACTCAAACAGCAATACGGGTACCTGCACGCCACCGCCAGCCTTACCCAGTTCGCCCCTGCCTTACCACACTTACATAGAAAGTGACGGTGACTATGTTTACATCGAAGGCGATGGGACGCAGGTAGATCGCAGTTATACGGCAGAAATGCAGAATTTCGCCAATTGGTACCAGTACTACCGCTCACATATTTTGATGGCACGCGCCGGTGCCAGCATTGCCTTCATGAAGTTGCCGACCAATTTCCGCGTGGATTTTGGCACGATCAGCCAAATGTCTAGCAGTAGCAACCCGGAATTCAACACAACCGAGCCATTTTTGCTTTCAAACGGCAATCGCTCCGGCTTCCTAAAACGTTTCTTTCAGCAACCTATCGGCCAAGGTTACACCCCTTTAAGGCAAGCGCTGGCTGGCGTGGGGCAATGGATTAGCAAGCAGCCGGGATCGTCGGCCCCATGGGGCACTAGCAATGCCGAGCAGGCGGCCAATAATCACGCTAATTATCTGACCTGCCGGGCTAACTATACTGTGCTGGTGACTGATGGTACTTGGAACGGCAATAAGCCGAGCGTGGGTAATGCGGATGGCACCCAGGGTCCTTTGATTACAGGTTCGAACGGACAACAATATCAATATAACCCTGTGAATCCCTATCAGGATAGCGTATCTGACACGCTTGCTGACGTGGCGATGTACTACTGGGAGCAGGATCTCCAACCCAAGATGATCAATGATGTGCCGACCAACGGAGAAGATCCGGCGTTCTGGCAGCACATGGTCACATTTACGATTGGTTTAGGTGTGACACCCACATTGGTACAGAACTACATCACACAGTACTACAACAAAAACGGCGTTGTGCTTACTGAATCCCAGGCTCAGGCGGCCGTCTATGCCGAGCTGCAGAACGGCTCGGCTTCCTGGCCGACGCCTTCACCCAATGCGAATGCCAATATTGACGACCTATGGCATGCGGGTATAGATGGACATGGAGCCTTCCTGAGCGCGCAGAATCCGCAACAGTTCGCCACCGCGCTCGCAAATACCTTGTATCAGATTGTGGCGCGAACCGGTTCCGGTTCGTCGGTTGCGACGAATACACAGAAGGCCGGGCAGATCCAAACCGGTACCCAGGTTTACCAGGCGCTGTACCATCCCCTGAATTGGTGGGGCGAGTTGTTGGCGGAACCGATCTTGATCGACCCGACAAGTAATCAGCCTTATGTATCTACCGTGGCTAACTGGGACGCAAGCTGCGTGTTGACTGGAGGCGCCTGTCCGGCCATGGGTACCACTACGCAAGGGCAGGCTACGAATACGCTAACCGCACAATCACCTTCCAGTCGCGTGATTCTGACCGATAGCGGCACCCAGGGTGTAGCGTTTGAGTGGTCGGATCTAAGCAGTGCTGAGCAAACACTGCTCAATGGCGCTGACAATCTCGGCCAGGAAAGGTTGGACTATCTGCGTGGAACGCGTAGTGCCGAGGAGAGCCAAGGTGGCACATTACGCAACAGGACAGGGTTACTCGGCGACATAGTCCACTCAAGTCCCGTCTGGGTCGGCTACCCGCTGCAAAGTTATCCCAGTACCCCGGGGCAGCCAGTAACCTGGAAGGACGATCTCTACCCCACAGCTAACCAGGCTGAGAACAGCAGCAGTGCACAAACTTTCGATCAATTCGAGCAAGCGAACGAGACACGGACCAATGTGGTTTACGTCGGGGCAAATGACGGCATGCTGCATGGATTCCGAGCGGGTAGCTATACCGTTTCGTCAACTGGCCAATACGTCTATAACAATACAGACAATGATGGCAAAGAAGTATTAGCTTTTGTGCCGCAAAGCGTTTACGACAACATCAACCAATTCACTGATCCTCAGTACAATCATCACTATTATGTTGATGCGACGCCGGGCACGGGAGATGTGTTCTATGGAGGCTCGTGGCATACCTGGTTGGCTAGCGGCCTTGGCGCAGGCGGCAAGGAGCTGTTTGTGCTGGACATTAACAACCCAGCCAATTTCAGCGAGGCCAATGCAGCTAGCATCGTAAAAGCCGACTGGACGACATCAAATTTGACCTGCGTGAACGACAGCAACTGTGCGCAGGACCTGGGTTATACCTTCGGTACCCCGCAGATACGCCGATTCCACAATGGCGATTGGGGCGTTATTTGGGGCAATGGTTATAACAGCACCAATGGCGAGGCAGGCATATTCATCGGACTGATTGACCCTAGCTCAAGCACTGGCACCATGAGTGTGTACTGGATCAGTACTGGCTATGGGCCATCCAACGACCCTACGGCGCAAAGTCGTCCAGACGGCATTGGTTATGTCACCGCCGCGGATCTGGACGGTGATCACATCACCGACTACGTCTATGCAGGTGATCTTTTCGGCAACGTGTGGCGATTTAACCTAACCAGCAGCAATCCAGCCGACTGGCATGTTTCTACTTATGGTAATTCCACGGGTACGCCGCTATTCAGTGCTGTAAATTCGGCGGGCACGCCTCAGCCGATTACTACAAAAATCCAGGTCATCTCGATACCGTCGGGTCTGCCGTCTCCTGAGCCGCAAAACCGTCTAATGGTGGAATTCGGCACAGGTCAACTACTTGACTCAGTACCCAATGATTCCGTACCCAATACGACCTCTACAGGTGTGCAGAGTATCTACGGCATCTGGGATTGGGATATGTCCAACTGGGACAACGGGTACACTACAAGCAGCAATATAAATGTTCCGGCATCAAGCACTTTATATGCTTACTTGTCGTCACCGCCGACGATTAACCGCAATAGCCTGCAGCAGCAGACCATTACGAATCAAACATTCAGCACCAACTCAGTTGGGGTGCAGGTTGGGTTACGTCAGACGTCTAATACGTCCGTTTCCTGGGCTGATTTGACATACAACGGTACGCCGGGTACGCAATATGGCTGGTATCTTGACTTGGTATACAACAGTACATACCAAGGCGAAATGGTGATTTATAATCCAACCATTCAAAATGGCGTGTTCCTCTTCAATACGACGATATTGGGCCAGCAAGGTTTAACCTGCGGTGTAAATAATAATGGTGGATGGTCCATGGCGCTCGACCCATCAGACGGTGCCATGCTCGAATTCAATGCATTCAGTGTCAATAATATCGCCGACTATATTGGCGCCTTCGATGCTTCGACTTTGCAAGGTATTTTCTCTGGCATTACGGTTGGAGCAGTCGGTAGTCCTGCATTCGTCACTTATGGCGGCAAGACCTACATGCTTGTCAGCACCAATAGCGGTCATACCAAGCTCATACAAACTGGCCTAGGCGGGAATGGGACCAACGTCCGAATCAGCTGGCGTGAGTTACGGTGATGGATCAGGGAAGAATGATGAACGGACATGCAGAGTTGCATAGGATACATACGCGAGGTTTCACCCTGATCGAGCTAATGGTCGCAGTAGCCATCGTGGCTATTATTGCTGCGATCGCCTATCCCAACTATTTAAAGCAAGTGCGGGATTCGAGACGTACCACGGCAATCACCAATCTGCTAAACATGTCCAGCCAACTGGAAAAATATTACAGCACCAATAACGTCTATCCAGCGAGCCTGACTTACATGGGGTACTCAACAACCGTGTATGTTGTACCTAATGCCAGCAATCCTTATTACGACATTAGTTATGGTGTGAATACCACGATGACAAGTTTCACTCTAACGGCAAACCCGGTGGGGGATCAGGCTCAGGATGCCTGCGGTAGTTTCTCCTTGAGTTCCTTAGGCATCAAAAGCGTTAGTAGTACTACCCAAAGCGTGAGTAATTGCTGGGGCAACTGAAATTGAGCGTGTTTGATAATTTTAAGCTGCTACTAGTTTTCACATGAGCATCGTAAGCGATGGAAATGCGAAGACCGAGATTTCGCCGAATGTAATGCCGGTCTGAAACTAAACGGTGGCTTCGCGCAAAGCTGACGGCAGGCCGAAGGTGATTTTCTCCTCGCGTCCGGCAAGTTCCGTAACGCCGGTGGCGCCCCAGGCGAGTAGTTGTGCGATGACATCTCGGACGAGCTTTTCGGGCGCGGAAGCGCCTGCTGTGATGCCGATTCGTCTGCTTTCTCCGAGCCACTCACGGCGGATGTCGGAGGCACCATCGATCAAGTAGGCCGGTATCCCCGCTTTAGCAGCCAGTTCACGCAGGCGATTGGAATTCGAGCTGTTCGGTGAGCCGACGACGAGGACGAGGTCGCAAGCCTCGCTCAGCGAGCGCACGGCGTCCTGGCGGTTCTGCGTGGCGTAGCAGATATCGTCGCGACGGGGCCCTTCGACCGCAGGGAAACGTGCGCGCAGGGCGTCGATGACGGCGGCGGCATCGTCAACGGAAAGGGTTGTCTGGGTAACGAAGGCAAGGCGGTCGGGGTCCTTGATATCCAGATCGGCAATGTCCGTGGGCGATTCGACGAGGTGCATGTGCCCACCGGCACTGGCATCGAACTGGCCCATGGTGCCTTCAACCTCGGGGTGGCCTGCATGGCCGATCAGGATCACCTCGCGTCCCTCACGGGAGAAACGCGCCACTTCGATGTGCACCTTGGTCACCAGTGGGCAGGTGGCGTCGAACACCGTCAGATCACGCGATTCCGCCTGCTTGCGCACGAGTTGCGAGACGCCGTGAGCGCTGAAAATCACGGTTGCGCCATCGGGGACCTCGTCGATTTCCTCTACGAACACGGCGCCCTTGGCGCGCAAGCCATCCACGACAAAGCGGTTGTGCACGACCTCGTGACGCACGTAGATGGGGGCGCCAAAGGCCTCCAGAGCACGTTCTACGATCTCGATGGCGCGGTCTACGCCGGCACAGAAGCCGCGCGGGTTCGCGAGCAGTATGTCCATGGTGCTGTATTCCTGCAGGCTGTCAGTGATCGCTGGGACGCTTACGTTACCGCACGTTCGACAAGCAGTCACCCTGAAGTCTGTTCTGAGGCCTCGGGCGGGCAGCCGTCAACGGCCAGTATCTGCAGGCCGATGGTCAGCCTGTGGCCGGCAAAGGGGTGGTTGAAATCCACAGTGACCGCATTGTCGGTGAGTTCGTGCACGATCCCAGGGACTTCGTCACCGCCTGGTGTGGTGAAGGCAACCAGCGCGCCCACTTCCAGCGCCATGGCGTGCGGAAAGTCTTCTCTAGGCATCGTTTGAACCAGTGACGGGTCATGCAATCCGAATGCGCGTTCGGGCGGCAGCACGACCACGTCGGTACTTCCGGCCTTGCGCCCAATGAGCAGGCGTTCGAGATTCGGGTGCAATGCGCCAGTACCTATTTCGATGTCGAGCGGATCCTCACCCATGGTGGCGTCGGCGACGGTGCCGTTTTCCAGTGTGATGGCGTAATGCAGTCTAACGCGGCTGCTCGGGCCGATCGGCGGACAGAGAGATTTAGGTTCGTAGTTCATGCCGTGTCCACCGGATCGAGTCGCGCCAGCATGCGCATGCCGCCGATCATGCCGTTGACGCGGCGCGCGATTTCGTCACGCCCGCAATCCGGCCAGTGTACATGTCTCGTGGTAGGCGACAAGGCGCACGATAGCCTGTCTGGCTCTTGGCCGATGGTGACGAATAAATCTGCCCAAGCTGTGTCGACAGCGTCCTCGCCGTTGCCTGGCCGTGTTATGCGTGTGTCCACCCAGTCCCCGCCCAGACGCCTGGCGCAGGCCGAGGCATATTCAGCCTCGTCGCCAACGGACAGGAAAAGGACACGGGCCTTGCGTTTGTAGGGCATCAGTTTGTGTCCTTAGACGACGGCTGCTGCACGAGATCCTGTTCCTTGCCCTGCGCAACCAGAATGCTGCACTCGAGTTCGTCGAGCAGCGATGCACCGACCGAGGAGCGCCACCAGCGCGAAATGCCACTGCGCCGGCTGTGACCGAGGACGATAAGGTCAGCCTCGATCTCATGGGCGATGGCGACAATCTGCTCGATCGGGTCGCCGAGAACCAAGCGGCCCTGTGCATTGAGACCGAGTTGGTGTAGGCGTGTGACGCCCTCGTTGAGGATGGCCACCTGGCGTTCATGATCCGCGGTGAGGATGTCGCCTGCGCTGAAACCTTCGCCGATGGACAGGCCCAGCGAAATGGGCATGACGGAAAGCAATATCACGCTGGCGCTGCAGGCCACCGCCAGTTCGGCGCCTTCACGCAGCGCTACACGGCACTCGCGGGAGCCGTCATAGGCAAGCAGTATGGTGTGATACATGGGAAGTACTCCCCATCGCGATCAGGTCGGGCATGCATTGGGACACGGGCGAGGCCTGAGCAGGATTAAATATTTATCTAAATTTAAGGATAGCCTTACTAACCTGCCGACGCGACTGTACGGACCGTAAACATCTCAGGCACTGCGGCGCAGATCCACCCGGCGCATGAGCAGCACCAGCGGCAGCATAATGACGAAGCTCCAGGTGATCAGCAAGAAGGCATCGAGAAAACCGACCATGTCAGCCTGCCGATGCAGAAGCTGACCCAACACCGATACAGATGCGGGAGAGTCGGCGCCGAGATCCAGCCTCCGCAGATAGTGGTCGACGGCAGGATTCATTGGCGTGATGTGCCCACCGAGTTGATTCCACGCGATCTGGGTGTGCTGGGTCAGAACAGTGGAAACGATGGAAATGCCGATCGCCGAACCGATGGTGCGTAACAGGCTGAACAGGCCGGCGGCTTCGGCTGAATCGCGCGGAGGCAGCGAGGAGAATGCCACCGTGGACATCGGTACGAAAATCAGTCCCATGCCTAGCCCCTGCAGAACGATGGGCCAGACCGACCAGAAGGTGTCGATGTCGAGATTGTACAGTGTCATGGCCCAGGCGCCGGCACTGGCGAGCACGATGCCGACAGCTATCAGCAGACGCGGTTCGACACGTCCGATCAAGCGTCCCACGAGCATCATGCTGAACATGCTGGCGATGCCTCGCGGAGCCATCACGAGTCCCGTGGTAAGGGCCGGGTAACTGAGCAGGCCTTCGAGCATGAGCGGCTGGACCAGGGCCGTTCCGTAGAGCCCTAGACCGAATACCGCGATCAGCAGGCTCGCTGTGGTGAAGTTGCGGTCCCGAAAGATGCCGAGGCGGAATATGGCATGTTCGCCGGCACGAATCGCATGCCAGATGAAGGCCACCAAGCTGCAGGCGGCGATGGCCGAGAGCAGCACGATGGTGTTGGATGAGAACCAGGCATCCTGGTTACCGCGATCTAGCACGTATTGGATGGCACCGATGGCGACACCCATGAGGAGGAAACCGGTCCAATCCATGCGACGTTCTCGACGCTCGGTATCGGGTACGACGCGCCAGGCGAGCAGTAACGACAACAGTCCGACTGGTACATTGATGTAGAAGGTCCAGCGCCAGCTCAGCACTTCGGTAAGGTAACCGCCCAGAGTCGGTCCCAGGATCGGGCCGATCATGACGCCCATGCCCCAGATGGCCATCGCACGTCCGCGTTGCTCAAGCGGATAGGTGTTGACCATCAACGATTGCGACAGAGGCACCAGAGCAGCGCCGAAAACGCCCTGGGCGAGGCGGAAGATCACGATTTCGGCGATATTGGTGGATATGCCGCACAGTGCGGAACTGAGTACAAAACCGCCGACGCTCAGCATCAGATAACGCTTCTGCCCCATCCGGTCGGTGAAGTAGCCGGTCAGTGGCATGAAGATACCCGAGGCTACCAGATAGCTCGTCAGCACCCAGGATATCTGGTCGCGGGTGGCGCTGAGCTGGCCCTGCATGTGCGGCAGGGCCACATTGACAATGGTCGTATCCAAGACCTGCATCACGGTTGCCGACATCACAGCAATGGTGATGAGCAGACGCTCCCGGGCGCTGGTTTCGGCCGCACTCATTGCTTGTCGGCGGGGCCCGCGTCGTTAGCTGTCGTATTGATTGTGACCTCGGCCGAGGTGCCCACGCGCAAGGGGTAGCGGGGGTTGGGGTCGAGGATTTCGACGCGTACAGGCACTCGTTGGGTCACCTTCACCCAGTTGCCCGTGGCATTCTCCGGCGGTAGCAGGGAGAAGGCAGCGCCGCTGGCCGGGTTGATGCTCAGCACGCGGCCGCGGAAGTTGTGGTCTGGGTACATGTCGACACTCACGGTCGCCGGCTGGCCCGGATGTATGCGGTCGAGATCGGTTTCCTTGTAGTTGGCGTCGACCCACCAACGGTGTGTGCACACGAGTACGAAGTTGGGGCGTCCTTGCGTCACGGAATCACCCGGACGCAAATCCAACTGCGAAAGCTGGCCGTCACAGCTGGCGGTGACCTGGGTATCCGCGAGATTGGATTGGGCGACTCCCAAGGCTGCCTCGGCCGCCTGAATGCGTCCGTTGTCACTGCCGGCTGGGCCCATCTGGGCCAGTGCCTGCTGCAGATCCGCGCGCGCCACGGCAAGCGTGGCACGGGCCGCGCGGGCGTTGTCCGTGGCGTCCTCAACCGCCTGGGCGTTGGTATAGCCTCGCTTGGCGAGGGCCAACTGGCGTTTAGCCTTTGACTCGGCATTGGCTAGCTTGACTTCTGCCTGCTTGACGCTGGCCTTTGCCGCGCTGATGGAGGCCTGCTCGGCGGCGACTTGCTGTTTGGCAAGCTGCAATTGCGCCTTCGCTGCATCAACATCAAGTTTGAAGGTGGTCGGATCGATACGGTAGAGAACCTGTCCCGCGTGAACATTTTCGTGATCGTGGGCCTGCACTGCGATCACGCGTCCGGAGACTCTGGGCGCAACGTTGATCGTATGCGCGCCGACATAGGCGTCTTCGGTGCTTGGGTAATACTCGCCGTGGCGCCAGTAGGCATAGCCGGCTGCAAACAGTCCGGCAGCGACCACCACGCCGGCGGCGATCTTCAGGCTGCGCTTCATGCGTTCCTCGGTGAACGTGTGTGTACGTGAATCAGATTTGTGCTGCGCGCTGCTTGATGTGACTCAACACGCGCTCGCAACAACGAATTTCTTCAGCGGACAGTCCCTCAAGCAGCTCGCCACGTAACGTAGCAGCGACGGATTTGATCTCGCGCGAGAGATCATGGGCGCGCTCGGTCAAGTGCACGGATTTGCAGCGGCGGTCCTCCGGTACTTCGCGTCGTTCGATCCACCCGTCCTGGGCCATGCGATCGAGCAGGCCAACCAGGGATGCCCCTTCTATACCGAGCAAGTTCGCCAGCTCGCGCTGCATCAGGCCGTCGCCCTGCTTGGAGAGATAGATGATGGCCATCCATTTGGCCTGGCTCAGACCCAGGGGGCGTAAGCGCTGGTCGAGCTTGTTGCGCCAGATGCGGGCCGTTTCTGAGAGGTGGCCGCCGAACTGTTCGTGTGTATCGGATTTCATCTTTCGGTAAAAGAAAGCTAATAATTAGGCAGCTAATTATACCTGCACTAGCTATTGGCACAAGTGCCGTGGTTGAAGAGAATGTGACGACTTATGAGATCTTAGGAGATATGAGTTTGGATGCTTTGCAGAAATATTCCCTGCAGGAGTTGAAATTGATCTACCGCACGTTGCATGCAGCCTTGCCACTCAACCCTGAGTTGATGGATGCGGCCTTGCTGGATGATTTGCAACGCCATTTGATGGCGCGTGCGCGCGACGAGGGCGTGGATGTGACCTTGCATGCACAATGGGCCGCCTGGCTGGGGGAAGCGCCGTCCTTGCGGGGACTGTGAACCCAACCCAGAGGTGGGTTCAACCAAGCAACCGTGCGCTCTTGCGTAGTGCCTGCACCAGGTCCTTTTCCAGCTCGTCGAGATCCTCCATGCGGATCAATGCCGCATTGCTCAGCCAGGCGGTGGCCTGTTCGCGTTTGCGCGCGAAATACATGAGGATGAACTCCTCGGACTTGAGCACGTAGCGAATCGCGCTCTGCGGGTCCACTTGAAGAAAGGGATTGCTGGCAATCTGGCGAGCGGAATGCTCCTGCATCATGCAGTACTGATTGAGCAGGTAATAGAGTGAGGTGCGCGCCTGGCTGAGCAGCTCGCGCACGAATTCGCGGGCTTGGGGGTGCAGGCTCGCGTCGACGATGGTATCGAGCCAGTTAGTCAGGTCGGTTTCCGAGATCGGCACATCCGCACTCTTGAGTTCCGCCGCCAGTTGGATGATTCGCCCCTGCAGCTCGCTCTGTTGTTCCTGGGTCTTGCGGCGCTGCAGGGTGCGTTGCAGCAGGCCACCGGTGGACTGGAGTTCCTTGGAAAGCTGCTGTAGCTCGAGACGAATGGTCTCGCGCTTTTCCTGCAAGGACTCGACCAGCGAACGCTTGCGGGACATTTCTAGGCGTGCAAGCTGTAGGCGCAGGGTGAAGAACTGACCGAGTAACTGGTTGATGCCGTTGATGGCCTGGTCCAGTCTGGCGATGGCCTTACGCACGGCTGGTTGTAGCTGTTCGTCGCGCGGCATGCGTTCGCGCAACAGTTCTCGTGCGCGGTGGCTGTCGATCAGTTCGGCGCGGACATCGATCAGCAGATCGTTCATGCGCTTGATGTTGTTGCCGAGCAGAGTGAAGTCCGCACGACGTTCCCCGCGCGCGATGTCCTGTCGCAGTGAAATCAGTTCGAGCAGCTTATTCCGAAAGACCCGGATGTTCGCCGTGGCACCCGCGTATCGCGCTTTGTCTAACGCGGTAATGGCGGCGTCGCCGATGGACTCCTGCAGGCGCACGCGCAGCGAGAGGTGGTAGGCGTTCGCCTCCATGATCAGCCCTTCGAGGGCGTTCCGCGAATAATACGGCGCTTCCTCGACGATATCTTCAGGGATGTGGTCCGGCAGCTTGTCGACGGGCAGGCGTGCAAGCTCGATTGGTGGCAGATCCTGGACCAGCTTGCGCAGCATCTCGATGGTGATCTGCGGAGAGTTTTGTTCCGGGGCGGTGCTCATGGTGTCCACTTAGGCGTCGCCATGGCCCATGACCTCGCGCTTGAGGTCGTGGGCGAAATCCAGCATGCGCTGGGTGGCCAGTTGCGCCCTGGCGCGAATAGTCTCATCCACGTGGATCTCCCTTTCTCCCGTTTCCAGAACCTGCAGCAAAGCGCGCAGGGAATTCATCGCCATCCAGGGACAGTGTGCACAGCTGCGGCAGGTAGCCCCGTGCCCGCCGGTGGGTGCCTCTATGAGGGTCTTGCCCGGCGCTGCCGCGCGCATCTTGTGGAAGATACGGTTATCCGTGGCGACGATGAGCTCGCGTTGGGGCAGCGTGCGCGCGGCCTCGATCAACTGAGTGGTGGAGCCGACCGCGTCGGCCAGCGCGATGACCGCCGCCGGGGATTCCGGGTGGACCAGCACGGCGGCGGTTGGATGCTGTGTCTTGAGTAGCTCGAGCGCCTGGGCGCGGAATTCGTCGTGTACCACGCAGGCGCCATTCCACATCAGCATGTCGGCGCCGGTCTGCTCCTGAACGTAAGCCCCGAGGTGCTTGTCTGGAGCCCAGATGATCTTTTTCCCCTGGCGATGCAAATGGGCCACCAGCTTGACGGCGATGCTGGAGGTAACCACATAGTCGGCGCGAGCCTTCACCGCTGCGCTGGTATTGGAGTATACAACCACGGTGCGATCGGGATGGGCGTCGCAAAACGGGATGAAACGTTCCGCAGGGCATTCCAGATCGAGCGAGCATTCGGCGTCCAGCGAAGGCATCAGCACGCGCTTTTCAGGGTTGAGAATCTTGGCCGTCTCGCCCATGAAGCGCACGCCTGCAACCACGATGGTGCGTGCCGGGTGTTCGTGTCCGAACCGCGCCATGTCGAGCGAGTCTGAAACCGTGCCGCCAGTTTCTTCGGCGATGCGCTGCAGGGCCTCGTCCACGTAATAGTGGGCTACGAGGACCGCGTCACGTTCGCGCAGCAACGCCTTGATGCGAGCAGTGATGCGTGCGGCCTCTGCGCCGGCCGGGGGGGGATCCAGCGCGATGACGCCGGCGGTCCTGGGCACGATGATGTTGGGAATCTCTGGTATCGCTTCGGCCAAGCTCATGCGCGGGACGACCTCGCGTAAGGGCATACAGTAACAAGTGTAACCGATGGGGGTTGGTGCGTCCGTATGGTGGGGCTTGGCCCAAAGCGGCTCAGGCGCTAATTTGACGCCTTTCGTCGGAAAGGATTGGATTTATGGATTACGCGCAGGCTTACCGCGCACTTTCGACCGAGGAGCGCAAAACGCTGGCGTTGGCAGCGGATCTTGACCCCGGTTTCCGCCCACATCTCGTCCGCGATCAGTGGAGCCTGGTAAAAATCTACTTTGGCCGCCGGGCGGATCTTGGTCCCGACGAGGTGGCGCAGCTTATCGAAGACCCGGATCAGACGGTGCGCATAACCTGCGCGCGGCGTGAGGATCTCAGTGCCGAACAGGTGGCCCGGTGCGTAGCCGACCGCGATCCCAACCTGCGCTATTTCATCGCCCGTAACGTGCTGCTGACCGAGGAGCAGCGCCAGCTTCTGCTTGCCGACGAGGACCCTCTGGTGCGCAAGGCGGCGCGCAAGGGACCGAAACGACGCCGGCTCGAGGCGCGTCCGGGACAGGCCGAGGTCATTCGATGATGTCGCGGCGTTGAAGCGTCCTGGGCGGCGTACGCTGCTGCGCCTCGCACGTGACGCGGCGATCTTGCTTGCGGTATATGCCGGCGTGTCGCTGTGGCAGACGCGCCATCTCGCCAGCGGAGCGGCACCGGCGCTGGCCGCGGTTGCGACCGACGGTGCCGCCGTCAGCCTCGACGCCCTGCACGGCCGACCGGTGCTGGTGATGTTCTGGGCGACCTGGTGCCCGATCTGCCGTACTGAGCTGGGTACCCTGCAGTCGGTGTCGCGCGATTGGTCCGTGGTTACCATTGCCCTGGATTCCGGCGACGCAGCGAAACTGCGCGCCTTCATGCGCCAGCATGGGCTGAATTTCAAGGTGATCGTGGATCCAACCGGAGAACTGTTCAGGCGCTGGGGTGTGGTTGCTGTACCGGCAGGTTTCGTGCTGGGCCCGTCCGGGCGGATAGCCTTCCGCTTGGTCGGGCTGACCTCGAGCTGGGGTCTGCGTGCGCGCCTCTGGCTGGCGCGTGCCGGATTCTAG
Source organism: Acidihalobacter aeolianus (assembly GCF_001753165.1). Taxonomy (GTDB): domain Bacteria; phylum Pseudomonadota; class Gammaproteobacteria; order DSM-5130; family Acidihalobacteraceae; genus Acidihalobacter; species Acidihalobacter aeolianus. The sequence goes on along the minus strand of NZ_CP017448.1, from coordinate 3,298,139 downwards.
CGGGTGGACTAAGTCGGTGGTGCGATCGGCGCTTCCAGCTTTAGACGCGTGCTCAGTTCCGCCCACATCTCGGCGTAGGCCAGCGCGGCGGGACTGTGCGGAGCGAACAGCGCTAGTGGTAGGCGTTTCGGACCCATCTGTTCGACCACCGAGGCGTAGGGGATCCTGGCGCGAAGCAGCGTGTGCATGCGTGAAGGCAGGGTTTCGCACAGCGTGCGGTGCAATCCGCGGCGGCGGTCCACCTGGGAAAGAAACGGATAGAGCTTGACGCGCGTGAGTTTGTGTTTGGCGAGGTAATGCACGAGCAGCTCGTAGGTGTTGAGCGACAGACTGGTGGGAATCATCGGTACGGCGACCACGTCGGCTCTTTCGAGCACGGCCTCGTTGACCGCCTGAAGCCCGGCGGGGCAGTCGTAGACGAGCAGGTGGTAGTCCTCGGCGAGCGGATCCGCAAGCTGCGTCAGCAGGGCATGCTGTCCGGCCTGGGCCGTCTCCAGGTGCAGGCTGGAAAGTCCGCCCGCCAGCACGTCCAGTCCCGGCACCGGGCTGTGCCGGATCAGTTCGCCGATCGGCGTCCTGCCACGGGCGAGGCGCTTCATGCCCCCGGTCGCCTCGCGGTCGAGGCCGAGGTACCAGGCCGCCGAGCCTTGCGGATCGAGGTCCCAGAGCAGGGTCTTGAATCCCGCGCGGGCTGCGAGCGCGGCAAGGTTGACCGCCGAGACGGTCTTGCCGACGCCGCCCTTGAGGTTGTAGAGGGCCAGGGTACGCATGAAGATCAGCACCGCATGAAGGGACTGTTACACTATACCGGCCGCCTCGAGCGGCCGGGGCGACCGATACTCTAACACCGTCCGGCGGACTGCCCGTCCGGCCAGAGGCGGGACGATTACAAGGATGCGCAATGGTCCGGCAGAGCGACCTGATACGGCCCGAGGAGGCCGGCAATCTCAGCGGCTTGTTCCAGGAGCGCGTGCGCCGCACCCCGGACCGCGTGGCCTACACCCATTACGATGCCGGCAGTCAGCGCTGGGTCGACACCACCTGGCGCGAAATGGCGTTGGAAGTCGGCCGATGGCAGGCGGCGATGCGTCGCGAGGGACTGCAGCCGGGCGACAGAGTCGCCGTGATGCTGCGCAATTCCCGCGAATGGGTCGTACTCGATCAGGCGGCACTGGGGCTCGGTCTGGTCACCGTGCCGCTGTACACCGACGACCGGCCGGACAACGTCGCGCATATCGTCAAGGAAACGCAGGCCCGTTTGCTGGTGGTCAACGGGCGTCGGCAATGGCGGCGCCTGCAGGAGGTCGAGACCGGTTTCGACTCGCTCAAGCGCATCGTCAGCCTGGCCAACATCGAAATCGAGGACGGCGCGCGCGACCGGCATCTCGAGTCCTTCGCCGAATGGAGCTTCGGTTGCCACGGCGAGCCGCAGCGCGCGGGCGCCGGACCCGATACCCTGGCCAGCATCGTCTACACCTCGGGCACCGCTGGGCGGCCCAAGGGCGTGATGCTCACCCACGGCAACCTGCTCGCCAATGCTTGGGCCGTCTGTGCGGTCGAGCCGTTGTATGAGGACGACGTGTTCCTGTCCTTTCTGCCGCTGTCGCATACCCTGGAGCGTACCGGCGGCTATTACTTCCCGATGTTCTATGGCGCCCGCGTCGCCTATGCGCGTTCGGTGCAGCAGCTGGGCGAGGACTTGCGTTCGGTACAGCCCACCGTGCTGATCTCTGTCCCTCGGGTGTACGAGCGCCTGCATGCGCGCATCGCCAAGGGGCTTGCGCGCAAATCCGCGCTCACGCGCAGGTTGTACGAGCTGACGCTCGAGGTCGGTGCGCGGCGTTACACGCGCAGCCTCGGGCAGGCCGGCTGGCGTCCGTCGCTTTGGTCCTGGCCGCTGCTCGATCGTCTGGTCGCCGCGAAAATCCGCACGCAACTCGGCGGGCGACTGCGTTTTGCGGTGTGCGGCGGTGCCGCGCTGTCGCCGAAACTGGCGCGCGAATTCTCGGCCCTGGGCATCCCGGTCCTGCAGGGCTACGGGCTGACCGAGGCCAGCCCGGTGGTCAGCGTGAATCGCCCCGCGGACAACCGTTTCGACAGCATCGGCGCACCGCTCGACGGCGTGGAGGTGCGCATCGGTGCGGACAGCGAGCTTGAGGTGCGCGGGCCGAACGTGATGCAGGGGTACTGGCGCGACGAAGCGGCGACGCGTGCCACGTTGAGTGAGGACGGATGGTTGCGCACCGGCGACCAGGTGCGCCAGGACGAGGCGAACCGCTTGTACATCACGGGCCGGATCAAGGACATCATCGTGCTCAACAACGGTGAAAAAGTGCCACCTTCTGAAATGGAAACGGCGATCGGACTGGACGAGTTGTTCGATCAGGTGGTGGTAGCCGGTGAGGGGCGGCCCTATCTCTGTGCCCTGGTCGTGCTCAATGCCGAGGCCTGGCCGGCCTACGCAGCGGCCTGGGACGTCGATCCCGCCGACCCGGCATCGCTGCGCGACCGCTTCGTCGAGCGGCGCCTGCAGGAGCGGATCGGCCGGGCCCTGCACGATTTTCCGGGATACGCCCAGATCCGCCGGGTAGCGGCGCAGCTTGAACCTTGGACGGTCGAGGCGGGTCTGATGACACCGACGCAAAAACTCAAGCGCGTGCGTATCCTCAAGCTGCACGCGGCGGATCTGGACCGACTCTACGAGGGCAACTGCGATGCCTGACGGCAAGGAACTGTTGGCAGGAGAGGAACCCGTACTGCGCGTACCGGCTAGGCCAGCCGACATCAATGCCGGGGGCGACATCTTCGGTGGCTGGATCATGTCCCAGGTCGACATCGCCGGCAGCATTCCCGCGGTAGCCCGCGCCCAGGGGCGCGTGGTGACGGTGGCGGTGCAGCGGCTGGTATTCCTCAAACCGGTGAAGGTCGGCGATCTGGTGAGTCTCTATGCCCGGGTGGAGGAGGTCGGCAGGAGTTCGATCCGGGTCGGTGTGGAGGTCTATGTGCATCGCCACCTCACACCGCCGGAGTTCATCCATGTGTGCTCGGCCGAACTGACCTACGTGGCGATCGACGAACACGGCAAGCCGCGTCCGGTTCCCACCGGGACCTGAACGCCGTATGCCGCGACGGCACCGCGCGAACGAATAACAATCGACGTAATAACTGAACAAATAAAGTAGGGGGAAATCGATGATGCGACATCCATTCACGGCGTCGGTGGGCGCCATGGCCATGCTGGCAGTCTGCGTGCTGCCGCCGAGTGCCGACGCGGCCGGCTTCGCCATCACGGAGCAGAACGCAACCGGTCTTGGCGATGCCTATGCGGGCGCGACCACGGGCAACGGCGAGGCCAGCGCCCTGTACTTCAATCCGGCGGCGATGAGCGATCTTTCTGGCACCCGGTTGAGCACCGGCGTGATCTACATCGCGCCGACCTTCACCCTGAGCGGGGGCCAGTCGAGCGTCGCGGGCATCGGCAATATCACCCACGGCAACGAGGGCGGCAACGCCGGCGAGTCCGCCTGGGTGCCGAACCTGTATCTGACCCATGCCGTGGACGCGCGCACGCACGTCGGTTTCGGTCTCAGCGTACCGTACGGACTCGCCACGCAGTATCGCGACGGGTGGCTCGGACGCTACCATGCCCTCACCAGCGAGCTGCAGGTCATCAACCTCAACCCGGCCGTGTCCTACCGCGTGAATCCCAGGCTCAGCCTCGGTTTCGGCCTGGATGCGCAATACGCGAGCGCCAATCTGACCTCCGCGGTCGATAGCGGTTCGCTGTGCTACGGCGCCGCCGCCCAGGGACAGGTGCCTGGCGGCCTGGCCACCTGCAATGCCTACGGACTGACGCCCGGCAACCCGCAGGTCGACGGTCTCGCACGGGTGAAGGGGCACGACTGGGCGCTGGGCTGGAACCTCGGACTGGTGTTCGACCTGTCTGCGGACACCCGACTCGGCTTCGCCTACCGTGCAGCCGTGGATCACACGCTCAAGGGGCAGGTGACCTACGGCAATATCCCGGCGCTGCTGGCCGGCAACCCGCAGCTGGCGGATACCGGCGCCACTGCGGCGCTGGATTTGCCCGCCACCGCTTCGCTCGGCCTGTCGCAGCGGCTCGATCGGCGCTGGACGCTCAGCGGCGACCTGACCTGGACGCAGTGGAGCCGCTTTTCCAGCTTGCAGGTGACCAAGGACAACGGGCAGCCCGATCTGCTGACCACCGAGAGCTGGCGCGATACCCTGCGCTATGCCGTCGGCCTGACCTTCCGCCAGGATGCACGCCTGACCTGGCGCGGGGGCCTGGCCTTCGATCAGACGCCGGTGCCGGACGCGCAGCACCGCACCGCGCGCCTGCCCGGCAGCGACCGCACCTGGATCTCGCTCGGCATGGGCTACCGCGCCAGCAAGCAGCTGAGCTGGGACGTCGGCTACACCTATGTGCTGTTCCGCAACGTCCGTATCGACAACACCACGGAAGGTGCATACCAGAATACGCTGACAGGGCAGTATCGGGGCAACGTGAACATGCTCGGGGCACAGGCCAATTACCGCTTTTGAGGCCGGCGTTCCCAGCATTAGCAGGGAGGTTGCATGACAGGTTTCAGAGCCTTTCGCATCCATCGTGACGAGGCGGGTACGATCCGCGCGGGCATCGAAACGGCGACGCTCGACGAGTTGAGCCCTGGCGACGTGGTGATCCGCGGCCGCTATTCCGGGGTCAACTACAAGGATGCGCTCGCCGGCACTGGACGCGGGCGCATCCTGCGCCGCTTCCCGCTGATCGGCGGCATCGACGTGGCCGGCGAAGTCGTTTCGTCCGACGACGCCGGCTTCGCGCCCGGCGACGCCGTGGTGGTGACCGGCTGCGGGTTGTCCGAGACGCGCGACGGCGGCTACGCCGAGCTCGTGAGGGTGCCGGCCGAGTGCGTCGTCCCGCTGCCGGACGGGCTCGATGCCTATGCGGCGATGGCGCTCGGCACCGCGGGTTTCAGTGCCGCGCTCGCGGTGATGCGCCTGGAGGAAAACCACCAGACCCCCGAACTGGGGCCGATCCTCGTCACCGGCGCCACCGGCGGCGTCGGCGGCTTTGCCGTGGCCATGCTGGCCGCGCGTGGCTACGAGGTGCACGCGCTCACCGGCAAGCCGGAATCCGCACCCTACCTGCGCGAGCTGGGTGCCGCAGCCGTGCTCGATCGGCACACCCTTGCGCTGGGCGAGCGGCCGCTGGAATCGGCCCAATGGGGCGGCGCGGTCGACACCCTCGGCGGGGCGGTGCTTGCCTGGCTGACGCGCAGCGTGCGCCCCTACGGCAACATCGCCGCCGTGGGACTGGCCGCGGGTACCGAACTCAACACCACGGTCCTGCCCTTCATCCTGCGCGGCGTGAGCCTGCTCGGCATCCATTCCGTCGACTGCCCACCCGCCTTGCGGCGCGCCGTGTGGGCACGCATGGCCGGCGACTTGCGTCCCCCCAAATTGATCGACAGTATCGCCGACACGGTCGGTCTCGAGGGTCTGCCCGCGGTGTTCGAGCGGGTGATGCAGGGCGTGCAGCAAGGGCGCGTGGTGGTCGATCTGGCACGCTGAGCCGGTGTCGGCGTTCCTGGTTCGGCGCGACGCAGACGGTATCCTGCATCTGCAGGGCGAACTGGTCGCGCGCGACCTGCCGGGGTTCCTCGAATGTCTTGCGGCAGAGCTTCAGGCGGACGTGATGGGGAATATCACGCTGGATCTGGCCGAGCTGGATCTGCTCGATGCAACCGCCGTCATCGGACTGCTCGAGCGGCTTCGCGGCCTGGCCGATTCGGGCCGCACGGTGGTCGTGCGCCATGCACCGCAAAACCTTGCCCACTCGCTGTACCGGGTGGGTGCATTGAGTCATCCCGGCCTGCAATTGGTCGAACCACGAGAGGAAGAACCCTATGGTTGACAGGGGGGCTTGTATCCGCCTGAACCTGCAGCTATAAAGGCCCCCGCCGTGCGCGGTCCTGCGATGCGGGTAGCGGCGTGCGATACCGATCAGAACATGTATCGGGGACGGGCCGCACTGCCCCGCCCGGGCAATACGCCCCCACTGGAGATCTTTTGTGGCCCAGCTTCCATCGTTGCCAGCCCGGCTGCCGTTGCCCAACAGGCGCGACTTGATCGCGCTGCCGCTGGTGTTCGGGCTGATCTATCTGGTGGCCTGGGCGGGCGGGCGCATGAGCGCACCCTATGTGATTGGGCAGCCGTTGCCGATCTCCCTGGACCCAATGGACTTGCCCGGGTACGCGCTCTACACGGTGCTGCGCATGGTCGCCGCACTGGGTGTCTCGCTGGTGTTCGCACTCGTCTACGCCACGCTGGCGGCGAAGAACCGCTATGCCGAACGCATCCTGGTGCCCGCGCTCGACGTGCTGCAGTCGGTGCCCATCCTCGGCTACCTGTCGATCACCGTGGCCGGTTTCGTCGCGCTGTTTCCAGGCAGTCTGTGGGGTGTGCAGATGGCTGTGATCTTCGCGGTGTTCACCTCGCAGGCCTGGAACATGGCCTTCAGCCTGTACCACTCGCTCAAGACGGTGCCGCGCGACCTGAGCGAGGCGGCCTCGACCTACCAGCTTTCGCCGTGGCTGCGTTTCTGGCGCCTCGAACTGCCTTACGCTATGCCGGGGCTGGTATGGAACACCATGATGTCGGTATCGGGCGGCTGGTTCTTCGTGGTCGCCGCGGAGGCGATCACGGTGGGCGGCCATCAGGTCATGGTGCCCGGCGTCGGTTCCTACATCGCGCTGGCCATCCAGCAGCGCGACCTCGGGGCGATCGGCTGGGCAATCGTGACCATGCTCGGCGTGATCCTGCTCTACGACTGGTTGTTCTTCCGCCCGGTGGTGGCCTGGGCCGACAAGTTCAAGTTCGAAAGCAGTGCCTCCGGCACCGCGCCGGAATCGATGGTGCTCGACTTCATCAAGCGGACACGGATCATGCGCCTGCTGGCGGTGGTGCCGGGGGTATTCTGGCAGGCCAGCCTGCGCCTAGGCTCCAGCCCAAAGGCGTTTCCCGGCGAGGATGACTCGCGGCGTATGCGCTGGCTCGATCTGATTTTCAATCTGGCGCTGGCACTGCTCGTGGTCGGCACCCTGATCGAAATGTGGCGCATCATCCCGCGCGACTTCGGCTGGGGCGAGGTCTGGCACGTGTTCCTGCTCGGCGGTGCCACCGCACTGCGCGTGTTCGTGCTGGTGGTGCTCGCCAGCGTGGTATGGGTGCCGATCGGCATCTGGATCGGGCTGCGCCCACGTCTCGCGCAGCGGATCCAGCCGCTGGCCCAGTTCCTCGCCGCTTTCCCCGCCAACCTCTTGTTTCCACTGGTGGTCGTGGTCATCGTCGGTTTCCATCTCAACGTCAACGTCTGGGTCAGCCCGTTGATGATTCTGGGCAGTCAGTGGTACATCCTGTTCAACGTCATCGGAGGCGCCGCAGCCCTACCCTCGGACCTCAAGGAGGCCTCGCACAACCTGGGGCTGCGCGGCTGGCTGCGTTTCAGGCGGTTGCTGTTCCCCGGCGTGTTCCAGTCCTATGTCACCGGTGCGATCACCGCCTCGGGCGGGGCCTGGAACGCGAGCATCGTGGCTGAGGTGGTGAGCTGGGGCAATCACACCCTAGTCGCCACAGGCCTAGGCGCCTACATTGCCCAGGCGACCGCGCGCGGCGATGTGCATCATGTCGTGCTTGGCACCGGAGTGATGGCCCTGTTCGTCATCACCATCAACCGGTTCGTCTGGCACCGACTGTATCAGTTCGCCGAGACGCACTGGCGTCTCGACTAGGAGAGCATCCGCATGGCAGCCAAGGACATCCTGCGTCTGAGCGGCGTGGAAAAGGCTTTCAAGACGCCGGACGGCGAGGATCTCAAGATTCTCGACGGTGTGGACCTGAGTCTGCGCGAGGACGAGATCCTGGTGCTGCTGGGCCGCTCGGGTTCGGGCAAGTCGACCTTGCTGCGCATCATGTCCGGACTGGTGCCGCCGACCGGCGGCGAGGTGATGTACCGCGACAGCCCAGTGACCGGGCCGGTGCCGGGTCTCTCGATGGTGTTCCAGAGTTTCGCGCTGTTTCCCTGGCTGACCGTGCTGGAGAACGTGGAACTCGGCCTTGAGGCGCGCGGGGTGCCGCGTGCGGAACGCCTGCGGCGTGCACTGGCGGCGATCGATCTGATCGGACTCGACGGCTTCGAGTCGGCCTATCCACGCGAGCTGTCCGGCGGTATGCGCCAGCGCGTCGGCTTCGCCCGCGCACTGGTGGTCGACCCCGATGTGCTGCTGATGGACGAGGCGTTTTCCGCGCTCGACGTGCTTACCGCAGAGAACCTGCGCACCGATCTGCTTGACCTGTGGGAGGAGCGCCAGATTCCGCTGCGCGGCATCCTGCTGGTCTCGCACAACATCGAGGAAGCGGTACTGATGGCCGACCGCATCGTGATCTTCGCCTCCAACCCCGGGCGGGTGGCGGCCGAGATTCCCGTGCGCCTGCCGCAGCCGCGCAATCGCCAGGCCCCCGAATTCCGCCGTCTGGTCGAGGAGATCTACGCGATCATGACCCGCCGCGGACCGCAGGCGCCGCGGCGTGCGGAGGGCGTCAGCTATCGTCTGCCCACTGCGGCGATCAACCGTCTCGCTGGCCTGATCGAGGCCATCGACGCGGAGAGCGAAACCTCGGGTCAGCGTTTCATCAGTCTGCCGGAACTGGCCGACGACATGCAGCTGTCGGTAGACGACCTGTTCCCGCTGGTCGAGTCACTGGAGATCCTGGATCTCGCGATGGTCGTGCAGGGCCAGATCGCGCTGACCGCGGTGGGCCGGCGTTATGTGAACGGGGACACCCAGGAACGCAAATCGGCGTTCGCACGGCAGTTGCTCAAGTACGTCCCACTGGCGGCGCACATCCGCAGTGTGCTCGATGAGCGCCCCAACCACCGCGCGCCGGCCGAGCGTTTTCTCACCGAGCTTGAGGACAGCCTCAGTGACGACGAGTCGCAGCGTGTGCTGGAGGTGGTGATCAACTGGGGCCGCTACGCCGAAATCTTCGCCTATGACGACGATGCCGAGGTGCTGAGCCTGGAGGACCCGGGCGAGGGCGAATCCGCACTGGGTTACGGTTGATCGGAGTGCGGGAACTATTCCCGCATGACGACGTCGTAGTGTATTCCTGAGCGCAGACCCGGTTTTCCGGGCTGCCGCGGAGGCAAGACATGATCAGCGACAGCGGGAACGTCGGGCCAACAGTGAGTCCCGTATGGCCCATACGAAAATGAACGCAGCATCGGCGGAGCGTCCCGAAACGAGCCCGCAGCCCCAATCGGAAAAGACGCTGGAGCGCCGCCGCATTGCCTCCCTGAGCCTGATGGCCCTAGGTATCGTCTACGGCGATATCGGTACCAGTCCTCTCTACGCCCTGCACGCCTGCTTCTACAGCGGCAGTCGCCTGGCGGTGACCCCAGCGCACGTGATCGGCATCCTCTCGCTGATCTTCTGGGCGCTGATCGTGGTGATCTCGATCAAGTACGTCAGCTTCATGATGCGCGCGGACAACCGAGGCGAGGGCGGAATTCTGGCCTTGCTTGCCTTGCTTGACCCCTGGGGCCGCAAGGGACGGGCGGCGGCACTGACCATACTGCTCGGTAGCTTCGGAGCCTCCCTGCTGTACGGCGACGGCATGATCACCCCGGCGATTTCCGTGCTCAGCGCCGTCGGCGGGCTAAAGGTGGCGGCACCCATGCTCAAACCCGGCGTGATTCCAATCACGGTGATCATTCTGCTCGTGCTGTTCGCCACCCAGCGCAAGGGCACGGCCCGTCTGGGGCGCTGGCTAGGGCCGATCATGCTGCTGTGGTTTACGGTGCTGGCGCTGATGGGCATATACGGCATTGTGCAGGCGCCAGCGGTGCTCGCCGGGGCCAATCCGTTGGCTGCTGTGCGCTTCGTGGTGGATGCACCGAGCACGGCCTTCCTGGTGCTGGGCAGCGTCTTTCTGGTGGTGACCGGTGGTGAGACGCTCTACGCCGATATGGGCCACTTCGGCGCCGCGCCGATCCGTTGGGCCTGGTTCGGCCTGGTGCTTCCCGCCCTGCTGCTCAACTACTTCGGCCAGGGCGCGCTGCTGCTCCGCGATCCCGCCAAGGCCGCGCATCCCTTCTACAGCCTGGTGCCATCATGGGGCGTCTATCCGATGATCCTGCTCGCCACGGTGGCCACGGTGATCGCTTCGCAGGCGGTCATTTCCGGGGCGTACTCCCTGGCGCGCCAGTCGATCCAGATGGGTTTTGGCCCGCGCCTTGTGATCGTGCAGACCTCGGACGAGGAAATGGGCCAGATTTATATGCCAGGCGTGAATCTGGCGCTGATGGTCGCGACGATTGCGGTGGTGGTCGGTTTTGGTTCGACCGCGCGTCTTGCTGGCGCCTACGGCGTTGCGGTCAGCGCGACCATGGCGATCACCACGACACTGGCCTATATGGTCATGCGCCGTCGCTGGCAATGGAGCCGGTTGCATGCCGGCCTCATCGCCGGGCTGTTCCTGATCCCGGATCTCGTGTTCCTGAGCTCCAATCTGCTCAAGGTTCCGGACGGTGGCTGGCTGCCCCTGCTGGTCGCAGCCGCTGTGGTGCTGCTGATGTCCACCTGGCGGCGGGGCATGGCCCTGCGCCGCGCGATGGCGCAGGAGCGCGGCATGCCGATCGCGACCTTCCTGCAGAGCCTGTCCTACGAGCCCCCGACGCGCGTGCGCGGAACCGGCGTGTTCCTGTGCGGCCCGGGGGACACGGTACCGCAAGGGTTGCTGCATCACCTCAAGCTCAATCAGGTGTTGCACGAGCGCGTGCTGCTGATGACGGCCACGAGCCGAGACGTGCCGCGCGTGCCGGCCTCCGAGCGCCTCGAAATCGCGCCGCTCGGTGCCGAGTTCTACCGTGTATTCGTGAACTACGGTTTCATGCAGACGCCCAACCTGAGCGTAGCCACCAAGCTGTGCCAGGACCTCGGCGTCATACCCGGACTGGAGGCTGAGACCACCACCTTCTTCGCCGACCGTCTGCATATCTCCCTGGCCGGTCGCAACCCCTCGATGCCGCGCTGGCGTCATCGGCTGTTCGCCTTCATGGCGCGCAATGCGCAGGGCGCGGTGGACTACTACCGTCTGCCGCCAGGGCGCTCGGTCGAGCTCGGTATCCAGATCGACATCTGACATCCCTCGCGCCGTGTACCACCCCGCCTCGGGGTGAGGGTGTACCTAGGCTTGCGTGCCCTCCCGATAGCGATCGGCTATCGACGAAATAGACGCTGCCTTACCAAAGTGTAATGCAATCCCCACGAACCCCCGCTGCCGGAGCCAGTCCTAGTGCTTGGCGCTGGCAGAATTTAAACAGCGTCCAGAAAATCATTTATCTATGTGTTATAGAAGTAGTTTATGCATCGGCGGATGGGGCTCCATTTTGTCCAAAGGAGAATGCTGCAATGCAAGATTTGAGTAAGGCTCTGATCGCTGAGTTCATCGGTACTTTCGGACTCATCTTTTTCGGGGGCGGCGCGGCCTCCATGGTGACTACGGGACACGCCGGTCTGCTGGATGCGGCGCTGGCCAACGGATTGGCGGTGGCGATTGCCGCCTTCGTGTTCGGCGACATCAGCGGCGGGCTAGTGAATCCGGCAATCACCCTCGGTGCGGCCGTGGCAGGCAAGCTGCCGCCCGCCCGCATCGTGCCTTACATCGCGGCGCAGATCGCGGGAGGCATCGTAGCTGGCCTGATCCTCGGTTTCATCTTCGCCCACGACCACAGCGGTACGCATATGGGGCCGTACGGCGATCTCGGCGCCACCCTGATCAACACCAAGCTGACCACCCTCGCGGGCGGTTTCGTGCTTGAGATGCTCGGCACCTTCTTTCTGATGTCCACCGTGCTGCACACCGCGATGAGCGATCGTGCGGGCGCCGTCGCGCCGCTTGCCATCGGGCTGATCATCTCGATTTCGGTGATGTTCTTCGGCGGTCTCACCGGTGCCAGTCTGAACCCGGCGCGGACCATCGGGCCGGCGGTCGCCTCCGGTGTGTACACCCACATCTGGGTGTATCTGCTGGCGACGCCGCTGGGTGCGATGGGTGCTGGCCTGCTATACCGCGTGCTGCGCGCGGCCAAGGGGCTTCCGGCCACCGAAGCCGCCAGCGCCTGAGTCGGTGTGCTTGCGAGGAGGCGGGCGGGCCATGCCCGCCTCCTCGTTGTCGTATCAGAGCGAGCGCCAGACGATGCGTACCTCGGCATCGTCCGGGTGCGCGCGACGCTCGAAGCCCAGGCGCGCGACCAGCGCGAGCATCGACTGGTTGCTCGCCACAACTTCTCCCTCCATGCGTCTCAGGCCACGGTCATGGGCTGTGCGCATGAGAATCTCCATGAGCCGGGTGCCGATGCCGCGACGCTGCCATTCGTCGGCGACCACCAGGGCAAACTCACAGCTTTCGCGGTCGGGGTTGGCGATATAGCGGGCGACGCCGATCTCGGTCTCGGTTTCCTCCGGCCCGGTGACCGCGATGAAGGCCATCTCGCGGTCATAGTCGATCTGGGTGAAACGCACCAGCATTTCCGGAGTCAGGGCGTTGAGCGTCTGGCGGAAGCGGAAGTAGCGACTTTCTTCCGACAGGCCTTGCACGAAGGTCTGTTCAACTTCGGCGTCCTCAGGGCGGATCGGGCGGATGCGGATGCCCGTGCCATCGGCAAGCTGCCATTGCAGCGCGAGATGCGCCGGGTAAGGGTGGATCGCCATGTGCGCATAGGGATCAGGACCGCCGGCGGAGGGAGCGACCACGAAGCGCGCATCCACCGCGACCACGCCCTGTGCGCTCGCGATCAGCGGATTGATGTCCATTTCCGCAATTTCGGGCAGTTCGCAGACCATTTCCGAAACCCGGTGCAACACCTGCACCAGCGCTGCGCGGTCGATTGCGGGCATCTGGCGGAACTCGCGCAGCGAACGGGAGACCCGGGTGCGTTCGATCAGGGTGTCGATGAGCAGGGCGTTGAGCGGAGGCAGCGCGATTGCGCGGTCCTTGAGGATCTCAACCTGGGTGCCACCGGCGCCAAAGCTGATCGCGGGCCCGAATACCGGGTCGCGCACCACACCGACCATCAGCTCGCGACCGTGTCGCACCGGGGCCATGGCCTCCACCGTGATGCCCTCGATCTGCGCATCTGGCCGGCTGTGCCGCACCTCGTCGAGCATCTCGCGGAACGCCGCGCGCACGCCGGCAGCGGTGCCGATGTTAAGACGCACCCCACCGACGTCGGATTTATGGGTGAGGGCATGCGAGGCGATCTTCATCGCCACCGGGAAGCCCAGCGTTTCGGCCGCGACCAGCGCCTCGTTCGGATCGCGTGCCAGCATGGCCGGCATCACCGGGATGTGGAAGGCGTTGAGCAGGGCCTTGGATTCCTGCGTGCTGAGCGTGCTGCGGCCTGCGCTGAGGGCGCCCTCGATGATCATCCGCGCGCCTTCGATGTCCGGTTCGGCGTGCGCGGACAGGGAGCCCGGCACCTGCATCAGCAGGTGCTGGTTGCGGTGGTGCTGGGCCAGATAGTCCAGTGCCTCGATGGCGATTTCCGGGGTGTGGAAGTACGGAAGGTGCGCCTCGGCGAAGCGTGCCCAGGCCGCAGCGGCCTGTTTCTGCCCCATCCAGCAGGCGGTCACCGCCTTGCCGCGCCGGTCGACGTCGATGACCGCCTCCGCGCAGCCGGTGGGATCGGTCATGCCCTGCGGGGTGAGCATGACGAGGGCCGCGTCGACGCCCGGGTCGGCCAGGCAGATATCCAGCGCGCGGGCATAGCGCGCCGGGTCGGCGTCGCCGAGGATGTCCACCGGATTGGCCCGCGGCCACTGCGGAGGAAGCACCTTGTCCAGTGCCTCCACGGTGGTTGGTGCGAGCTTGGCGAGTTCAAGATGCAGCTCGCTGGCGCGGTCGGTGGCGAGCACCCCGGGCCCGCCGGCGTTGCCGATGATGAGTAGGCGGTTGCCGTGCAGGCGATGTCCGCTGGATAGGACCTGCGCGGCGGAAAAGAGCTGCTCGATGGTGTAGGCGCGCACCGCGCCGGCGCGTTCGAGGGCGGCATCGAAGACGTCGTCCGCACCCACCAGCGCGCCGGTGTGCGAGCTGGCGGCGCGCGAGCCTGCGGCGTGGCGTCCCGCCTTGATTACGATCACCGGCTTCATGCGTGCGGCCGCGCGCAGGCCGCTGATGAAGCGTCGGGCATCCTTCACGCCCTCGACGTAGAGCAGAATGCTGCGCGTGTGTGGGTCGAGTGCGAGAAAATCGAGAATGTCGCCGAAATCCACGTCGGCGGCGTCGCCCATCGACACCACGGCCGAGAAGCCGACCTGATTCGGCTCGGCCCAGTCCAGAATGGCGGTACACAGGGCGCCCGACTGCGAAACCAGGGCGACGTCACCCGGCAACGCCTGGTTGTTGCTGAAGGTCGCGTTCAGGCCCAGCAACGGGCGGATCAGACCCAGGCAGTTCGGTCCGAGCACGCGGAGTCCATGGACGCGCGCCGCCTCGAGCAGTTCGCTCTGCAGCTGCAGGCCCTCGGCCCCGCCCTCGCCGAAGCCCGCGGAGACGACGATGGCGGCACCCACGCCATGTTCGCCGCACTGGTGCAGGATGCCCGGCACGGTGGCGGCCGGGGTGGCGATGATGGCGAGGTCGACGCGGCCGTCGATGGCGTTGATGTCAGAGTGGCATCGGCGGCGGCCGATGTGGTCGTACTTGGGGTTGATCGGGTAGATGCGGCCCTTGTAGCCCGCTTCGACCAGATTGCGCAGCAAGCGGCCCCCGACCGCTTCTGCATTCGGGCTGGCGCCGATGACGGCGATACTCTCGGCGGCGAACAGCGCCTCCAGGGTATGAGTCGGCATGGCGTCCCTCGGTGGTCGGCAGGCGAGTGTTAAGCTTAGCCGAAGCTTTCCTTCAGGGTCATGTCATGTCCGTGTTGCTGCTCACCCATCCCGCCTGCCGGGCGCACGACCCTGGCCCGGGCCATCCCGAATCGCCGGCGCGCCTGGGCGCCATCGGCGACCAGCTCATTGCCACGGGTCTGGAGCTGATTCTGCAGCACGTCGAAGCGCCAGAGGCGACGCGGGAGCAGCTGCTGCGAGTGCATACACCAACCTATCTCGACGCTCTGGACGCGGCTTCCCCGGTCGCTGGCTATGCGGCGCTGGATGCCGACACCACGCTTTCACCAGGTAGCCTGGAGGCGGCCCGCCATGCAGCGGGCGCGGTGGTGGCTGCAGTCGACCGCGTGATTGCGGGACCGGTACGGCGCGCCTTCTGCGCCGTGCGTCCGCCGGGGCATCATGCCGAACCCGGGCGCGCCATGGGCTTTTGCCTCTACAACAACATCGCGATCGGCGCGGCACACGCGCTGGCGGCGCACGGCCTGGCCCGTGTCGCGATCGTCGACTTCGACGTGCATCACGGCAATGGCACCGAGGCGGCCTTCGGCAACGAGCCGCGGGTGCTGCTGTGTTCCACTTTCGAGCACCCGCTCTACCCCTATTCGGGTGCCGATACGCGCAGCGAGCATATCGTCAACGTGCCGCTGCCTGCGGGCACGGACGGCGTCGCCTACCGCGATGCCTTCGCGTCGCGCGTGCTGCCCGCGTTGGAGGATTTCGCGCCGGAAGTCGTATTCGTCTCGGCCGGCTTCGACGCGCATCGCGACGACCCGCTGGCGCATCTGGCGCTGATCGAGGCCGATTACGACTGGATCACGCGGCGTCTCGTCGAGGTGGCCGAACGGCATGCAGGGGGGCGGCTGGTGTCGGCCCTGGATGGTGGTTACGCCTTGCCGGCGCTGGCGCGCAGCGTTGCGGCCCACGTCAAGGCGCTGCTCGAATACGCCCCGGTCAGCCCGGATCGCGCTTGAGCGGCGCCAGCGCGGCAGCGGTCGCACCGTCGGGCCGGCGCACTCGGCGTCCCGCGAGCAGGGCGTCTGCGCTGAACACGACGAGTGCGACCCAGATCAGCGCGAAGCCGACCCAGCGCAGCGGCGACATCGGTTCGTGCACCACCGCATAGCCCACGATGAACTGCAGGATCGGCGCGATGTACTGGAGCATGCCGAGCGTGCTCAGCGGTAGGCGGCGCGCGGCGGCGGCGAAGCTGGTCAGCGGCACGGTGGTGACCACGCCGGTCGAGGCGAGCAGCAGCATCGAGCTCAGCCCGTGGTCGGTGAAGTGAGTCTCGCCGTGTGCGCCCAGCCACAGCAGCACCAGCAGCGCCAGCGGACTGAGCAGCAGGGTTTCGATGGTCAGGCTTTGCACCGCGCCCACGCGACGTCCGGCGAACTTCTTGGCCAGGCCGTAAAACCCGAAGCTGAAGGCCAGCAACAGCGCGATCCACGGCGGATGCCCGTAGGCGACGCCGATGCAGAGCACCGCGACCAGTGCCAGGCCGATGGCTGCCCACTGTAGCGGCCGTAACCGCTCGCGCAGGATCACCACGGCGAGCAGCACCGTGACCAGCGGGTTGATGAAGTATCCCAGCGAGGCCTGCAGCACCTGCCCGTGATTGGCGGCATAGACGTAACCCAGCCAGTTCAGGCTGATGAAGAAGGCGGCTGTGGCGAGGTAGCCGAGATCGCGCGGCGCTCGCAGCATCCGGACCACGTCGCCCAGCCGGCCGGTGGCCGCGAGAATGAGACTGCACAAGGCCAGCGACCAGAGGATGCGATCCGCCACGATCTCGATCGACGAGGCGAAGGCGAGCAGCATGAAGTACAGCGGGAACACGCCCCACAGCGAATAGGCCGTGATCCCGAACAGCAGGCCGCTGCGCGTGGAGCCGTCGTCGGACATCGGGGTTCCTCGGGAAAACGGGAGTGCGGCGCGTTTTATACGTACCGCACGAGGGGTTTGCAGGCGTGGAGAATAACGTATACGTCAGTGCTTGAGGAAATCTTATTTCCGCTAAGTCGATCGGAATACAACAGGACGACCTATGGAGATTACCAGGATTTATAGGGCAGGAATTTGCCATTCAGCGTGACGACGACACGATCACCCTTGGGATTTTCCTCCTTGTCGATCTTCAAGGTGAAATCGATGGCGCTCATGATCCCGTCGCCGAATTTCTCATGGATGATTTCCTTGATGGTTTCACCATAAACACCGGTGATCTCATAGAAACGATAAATCAGTGGATCTGTCGGCACCGTTTTATCCCATTCCTTCATAGGGCAGGCCTGTAACGCGGTCGCGACCTGGGATGGTAGGTCAAGTGCGGAACAAAGTGCATTCGCTGGCGCCTCCTGCATGCTGTTCATGCCCAGACAAACGGAGCATGTGAATTCCGCGGACAGCCCGGTAACGCCGGCCAGTGCGTCCCAGCTGAGCCCCAGTTTTTGTTTGGCGCCAAGTATGGCGATACGCATTTCGTTTTTGGTCATTGTGCGGAACCTCTCATGGGTGGCTATGCAGGGTTGCCGAGAGATCAGCAAATCCGATGCCATGGCAAATTCCGCAATGGGTCTGAGGAGGATGGATGATTGGCAAGGCTACCCAGCAACTTTGTTTGACATTGTTGCCATTGGTCGTGCTGAAAGCCGGCGAATAGGGCGCAACGACGCATCCGAAGTAGATAAAGCGGTGTCAGCTTCAATGGCATGATCTCTGCTACTTCCGGTTGACATCAGTCGGAGTGCGAACATGGGTGCCAGGATTTCGATCGATTTTTTGTCACATACATTCAGGGGGCAGCATGCACCCGTGCTCCAGAATATCGATCTTGATATTGCCCCTGGTGAACAAGTGGCATTGATTGGAAGAAGCGGCTGCGGCAAGTCGACCTTGCTGCACATGATTTCCGGATTGCAGATGGCGAGCGATGGCTGCGTGCGGATCAATGGTTCGCAGGTTACGAAGCCGAGCGCCAAATGGAACATGATGTTCCAGAAGCCATCGCTTTTTCCCTGGATGAGCGTTCGCCAGAATGCCGAACTGGGTCTTGCATTTGCAGGGAAGCGCGATATTGCCTTGATCGAACGGTTGCTGGCGATGACCGGCCTGGCCGATAAGTCGGACGCACGTGTTGGCGATCTATCGGGAGGGCAACAGCAACGGGTGGCATTGGCCCGCTCATTGGCCACCTCCCCTGACGTCTTGCTGCTGGACGAGCCATTCTCCGCACTTGATGCCTTCACGCGCGCCTCGCTACAGGAGGACGTTGCGAGAATAGCCCGGGAAAACGGGATTACGCTCGTGCTCGTTACCCATGACATCGACGAGGCTGTCGCGATGGCGGACCGGGTATTGATTATGGTGGCGGATCCAGGGCGCATTGCAAGCTCGATAAAAATGGATATGAGTTTTCCACGCGACCGTGTGGGGGCCGATTTCATTCGGACGCGAGAGCGTCTGATGCGAATATTCAGTCAACTGTCGGGGTCTGTTGTATCTAATCCTGCGGACCTTGCAACAAGCGGTGGATCGTCACCGCAGGCGGCGGCATAAATAATTCCAGAAAGGGTTTATCGGGTAATGAAGAGGCCTTGATTGATGAATGAATTAGCAGGCAAAGACAAGGATATGGAATATGTCTTCCAGCATGAAATGAGTCGACGTGATTTTCTCATGGATTTGCTGGCCGCCGGCGGGTTGGCTGCGGCGAGTGGACTTTTTCCCGGTAACGCATTTGCAGATACACCGCCTGATGACGATGTGGTCAGGATAGGCTACCTGCCGATTACGGATGCCACTGCGCTACTCGTGGCCCATGAGATGAAATATTTTGAAGACGAGGGACTCGAATCCGTCAGGCCTACATTGATTCAAGGCTGGTCTCCGCTCGTTGAAAGTTTCGCGGCTGGAAAATTCAATCTGGTGCATTTGCTGATCCCGATACCGATCTGGATGCGTTACAACAACAAATTTCCAGTGAAAATCACTGGCTGGGCACACGTTAACGGCTCCGGTGTGCTTGTCGGACCGCATGTTTGGTCTTCTCGCGACGCCAAGACACTCGATGGTCGCGGGCCTGAAGAATTCAGTATTCTGGCGCAGAAGCAGGTCGCCGTCCCCTATTGGTATTCCACCCATAACGTACTATTGCAGATGGCGCTTAGGCGAGTCGGCCTAAAGGCGGTGATCAAGCCGCAAAGTGCGCCATTGGCAAAGGACGAAGTCAATCTCATCGTGCTTGCGCCGCCGGAGATGCCACCTGCTCTGGCAAGCAGGAAAATTGATGCCTATATCGTTGCCGAGCCATTCAATGCCGCTGGCGAACTATTCGTGGGCGGGAAAATTCTCCGGTTTTCAGGTGACATGTGGGAAAACCATCCTTGTTGTGTCGTCTGCATGAATGAACACACAGTCGCGCGCAAACCGGCGTGGACGCAGAAGGTCATGAATGCCGTGGTACGCGCGGAAGTCTATGCACAGAGCCATAAACGCGAAGTGGCGCACATGATGTCCAAGGATGGGAAGGGGTATCTGCCCATGCCGGCCAAGGTCGTCGAACGGGCAATGACATTTTATGACGAAAAATATTATGCGGATCCACCTGCGATACAACATGTGGCTCAATGGGGCGACGGTCGTATCGACTTTCAGCCATGGCCCTACCCGTCTGCCACCAAGTTGATGGTGAGGGAGATGAATAAGACGGTCGTCACGGGGGATAAGACATTTTTGAAAAATCTCGATCCGGATTTCGTGGTCAAGGATCTTGTCGAGTACCGGTATGTGAAGGAAGCGATATTGCGTCATGGAGACTGGCGCAAATGGTCTACGGTCTATGGCGTAGACCCCTATGACAAATATCTCCGGAATGAGGTGGTCAAGATATGAGCAACGGAGGCGATGCGGCACTGGCCGCGGTTCCGCTTCCGATGCGTGGCCGGCCCCGGGGTGCTCGCTGGAGCAAACGCGTGTTCTATCCCTTGGCTGGGATGTTGGTGTTGTTTGGATTGTGGTGGCTGGGTGGATACTGGCTGCAGCATGATCGCAGTATATCTTCCTTCGGTGGTTTTGCGCCGGCGCCGACGCTGCGCACTTTGTGGCATCTCATAATGACTGGCCAACTGTGGGGCATCGCCGGGCCGAGCCTGTATCGCATCGCGATGGGGTTGTTCTGGGCAATCGTGATCGGTGTGCCAATCGGCATCTCGGTAGGTTTAAAGCCCCCGATTCGCGAAATGACCCATGTGCCCTTCCAATTTCTCAGGATGATCAGTCCGCTGTCTTGGATGCCGGTCGCGGTCCTGGTATTTCCAAGTTGGAATGGCGCCATTGTTTTCCTGATCACGATGGCTGCCGTATGGCCGGTATTGTTTTCTACGGCGCAGGGTGTAAGGCGCATCGACCCGGTTTGGTTCAAGGTTGCCAGAAATTTGGGCGGAAGCGGTTTTCAGCTCCTGCGCAGGATCGTTATTCCCGCTATTGCCCAGGATATTTTCTCGGGCATACGGCTGGCGCTCGGCGTCGCCTGGATCGTTCTGGTGCCTGCAGAATACTTGGGCGTCACAAGTGGATTGGGCTATGCGATCAATGATGCACGCGATGAATTCGATTACAGCACGGTGACCGCCATCGTATTGGTCATCGGCGCCATTGGATTTTGTCTTGATGCGATTTGCGTCGCGATGATCCGTCAGTTCAGCTGGCACCGCGAGGACTAGGTTGCCACGGTTTGCGTCCCACGAAGTAGACAATTCGACTTCATGGATTTAATCCGTATTGAATATTGATCCGATCGATGCACATCCCAATAGGAGGAATGTAATGTCTGGCAATACACTTGTTTCGCCCAGCGAACTGCAACAGCTGCAGGCCTCTGTCTCTACGGTAATCGTCGATACTCGGTCGCCTGCCGCCTATGCGGAGGGACATATCCCGGGCGCGGTAAATATCCACGAAATTTTCACTTATCTTGCGACTTCCTCCAAGGAAGGGCTTGCTGCATTGCGAGGCAAGTTTTCCGAGGCTTTTGGTGCGGCAGGCGTATCCGGCAAGGAGACGGTCGTGCTGTATGAGCAGAGCATGAATACCGGCTTCGGTCAGTCTTGCCGAGGTTATTTCTTGCTGCAATTTCTGGGTTATCCCAGTGCGTCGATCTTGCATGGCGGATACGATGCATGGCTCGCGTCCGGGTTGTCGACGACAACGGACGTGCCCGAAACGACTGCCAAGACCTGCCCAATAGACGAAGCGGCCGCCGGTGTGATGCTGACGCAGGAGGATATGTTGGCGGCCATTGACGACCCACAGGTTGTGATTCTGGATGTTCGCGACGTCGACGAGTGGGTGGGTACCAGCTCATCGCCGTATGGCGTGGACTTTTGTCCGCGCAAGGGCCGCATACCCGGGGCGGTCTGGCTGGAGTGGTATCGCATGATGAAACCGAACGAGGACGGCATTCAGGTATTCAAGAACCGGGAAGAGCTGCAAGCCGAGTGCCGCACGGTAGGGATAGATCCCGACACACGGGTCTACCTCTATTGCTTCAAGGGCGCTCGGGCATCCAATACCTTTGTCGCACTCAAGCAGGCAGGGGTGAAGGATGTCCGCCTCTATTTCGGCTCATGGAACGAGTGGTCACGCGACCCGAGTCTGCCGATCGAGTCGGGTCCGGCCTCCTGGGCTGCTGCCTGAATGACCAAGCGGGAGTTCGCCCACCAATGAGGCGGCGCTGCCATCGTATGGTGCGTCGATGGGGTGGGCGGACTGTCTACTGTGGCTCAGAGGGGCTGGGTGCAGGATTCCGAGTTGGCCCCTATTTTGCTCCTGACAATTATCCTCGGTGTCAGGAGAGTCTCGCATGGGCATTGCTAGGAACAGCGCGACGGCCGAATCGGATCTACTGATCGTGCAGGAGGCCGCGCGCCTGATTACCCACGGCAGCGATGCGGCTGGCGCGATTCACGGCATACTGCACCTGCTTTCGCAGTTGCTTGGATTGAACCGTGGCCGCGTGTTGCTGCCGGATCACGATGGGCAGACGCTGGCTATTCGCTATGCGTACGGCCTGACTGCGGAAGAGCGTGCAAGAGGCCGCTATGTGATCGGCGAAGGGGTCACCGGGCGCGTATTCGATACGGGGCAGATGGCCCTGATTCAGGATATCGACGATGAACCCACCTACCTGCGTCGCGCGGTAGATCGGGCGACGCTGCCGAACGAAACGGTGTCTTTCATCGCAGTGCCCATCATCTGGGAGGACAAGCCCGTAGGCGTGCTCGCTGTGCATCGCCTGCGCAAACGGGAACGCGCATTTCAGAGCGATATCGGTCTATTGCAGGTGATTGCGACCCTGATCGGGCAGGTATTGAGGATCGAGGATATGGTCGCGGAGCGCACCGCGGACCTGGTCTCGAAGAATCAATTTCTGCGCAATCAGCTCGAAAGCCTTGGCGCACGTTACGGCATCCTGGGGCAGAGTCCAGCATTGCATGAGGCGGTGCAGTATGCGCTGCAGGTGGCCACGACCGATACCACGGTTCTGCTGTTAGGCGAGTCGGGTACCGGTAAGGAACGATTTGCGCGTATGCAGCATATGGCCGGCAAGCGTGCCGGTGGGCCATTCGTCAGCATCAATTGTGCCGCCATCCCTGCCAACCTGATTGAGTCCGAGCTTTTCGGACATGAAAAAGGTGCATTCACCGGTGCCGGTGCGACCAAGCAGGGGCGAATCGAACTCGCTTCGGGAGGCACCCTGTTCCTGGATGAAATCGGTGATCTGGATCTGGAGTTGCAGGCGAAGTTGCTGCGCGTGCTCGAATACAAGGTTATCCAAAGGGTGGGTGGGACGCGTGACATTCCCGTGGACGTACGCATCGTTTCTGCCACTCACAAGGATCTCCAGCAAGCTGTTCAGGAGGGAAGATTCCGGCTGGACCTGTACTACCGTCTCAATGTTTTCCCGATCCGCCTGCCCGCACTGCGCGCCCGCCAGGGAGACGTGGCCATCCTGGCGCAGTATTTTCTGGATTCGGCCAATCAGGAATTTGGGCAGGAAAAAATCTTTGGAGCAGGGGCGGTTGAGAGTCTTGATCGATATGCTTGGCCGGGCAATATCCGGCAGCTCGAAAACGTCATCAAGCGGGCGGTGCTGATGAGCGGTGGTCATGCGATAACGCGCGATATGGTCGATACGATACTTGCGCACGAGTTGTCTGCGGCGACAGCCCTGCAGGATAGCGCCACTGCATCCCAGCCACGGGTCGTACAGCCGCTTGTTGATCAGTTGCGACCCTATGCCAAGGTGCGTGAAGACGAGATGGGTGACATCGTGCAAGCCTTGCGTCAGCAGCAGGGTAACAAGACTCGTGCGGCGATCAGTCTGGGTTTGACGCCGCGTCAGTTCCGCTATCGCATGCAAAAGCTGGGGATTGCGGAATAGGCGTGCGGGACAATATGGACAATCGCGCCACTCGGCGGGACATTGTCGACAATTCAGGTTTCAAGGTTTCCTGGATTGTATTTATTTCACACAAAATCAGAAGATTAACCTCTGGCATGCGCGTTGCTTGAGTTCGGGTGAAAACCATTTCACAGCGGAGTCCCGAGCATGAGCACACCTGCAGAAACCGTAAAGTCATCAGTAAGCTACCTTCGTCCCATTGATGGCGATGGCTTGTCGGCCTTGGCTGAAAAAGGTAAGGCCAACCCCAATGCCGTAGTCACCCTGAAGGCAAAGACCGTATGCGAAGGTCAATTCCGCATGCAGACCTATGTCAGGGATCTGGCGCCGATGCTGATCGACGAGCCGCCGCATCTTCTGGGGGAAAACAACGCACCGAATCCGTCCGAAGCCGTATTGGCTACGCTCGGAGCCTGCCTTGCGGTGGGCGTGCATGCAAATGCCACGGCCAAGGGTGTCAGGCTCACCAAGCTGGACGTGTACCTCGAGGGCGATATCAACGTCACCGCAGTCTGGGGTACTGGCGATCTCGACGAGACCAAGCCGCTGGGTTTCACGGATGTGCGTGTAAAGATCGATGCCGAAGGTGACGCACCCAAGGAGATCATTGATGAGATCGTTGCGCATTCCAACGTGTGGTCGCCGGTCGCGAACACCCTGCGCCGAAACGTCAACCTCGTCGTCGAGCCGACTTGAGTCGCCACGTGGAGGAGTGGAGCGTGCAGGAGTCCCTGCGGGGTGACTTAGACCATGCTGACAAGACGGGGCCAGACGGTCTGTACTCCGCCATCGATGACCTCGTGCGGGACGAACTCAGGCCGCTGACCGTGCGAATCGATCGAGAGGGTGTCTATCCCGAGGCGGTGCTGCGTGGTTTGGGGCAAGCCGGTGCCTATCGTCAGCATCTTCCTGCAGTCGCGGGCGGTGCTGCGGCTGGTTTGCCTGGTGCGATCCGCGCGATGGCTCGCGTTTCTCAGGAATGCCTGTCCACCGGATTTGCAGTCTGGTGCCAGGATACCTGTGCCTGGTATTTGCAGAATGCAGTCAACGATGAGGTGCGTGAGGCATGGATCGAGCCGCTGGCCTCCGGGACGACTCTGGGCGGTACAGGCATGTCGAATACGATGAAGGCCTTTGCCGGCATAGAAGCGATGCGGCTCAAGGGACGCAGGGTTGCTGACGGATATATCGTGAATGGCAGCCTGCCCTGGGTTTCCAATCTTGGGCGAGGGCATGTTTTCGGTACGCAATTTTCCCTGGATGGTGAATTGCGCTCGGTGATGGCGCTAGTGGACTGCGACGTCGAGGGTTTTTCGCTACGCCAGGCGGCTCACTTCACCGCCTTGGAAGGTACGCGCACGTATGCGTGCTTTTTCGAGGATGTATTCATTCCCGATAGCATGGTGATCGACCATGATGGCGCGGGCTTTCTGCGAAGGAGTCGGGCCGGCATCGTCCTGCTGCAGCTGGGTATGGGGCTCGGCATCATCCAGTCCTGTATCGACTTGTGCCGCGAGGTAGAACCGCTGCTTGGTCACGTCAATCAATATCTGGACGACCGGCCGGATCTGCTCCGCGAAGAGCTCGATGATGCGAGCGAAGCCGCCATGGTCCTGGCCGAGGATCCTGGTGAGGCGGACGACGACTACTTTTGTGAAATCCTGCGCTTGCGCCTAGCCGTTAGCGAGCTCAGTTTGCGGGCCGCTCAGTCGGCGATGCTGCATACCGGGGCAAGAGGTTATCTCGACTCGGCACCCGCCCAGCGCAAGCTGCGCGAAGCCTATTTCGTTGCCATCGTTACGCCGGCGATCAAACACTTGCGCAAGGAGCTTGCGGAACGTGGCCAATAAACCCAATCGGTATTGAGAAAGAAGCAGGACGAGCGAGCCATCCCATGAAAAAACTCGTTATTTCGGAAAGCGTCGACACGGTTGTCGAGAAACTGCTCGCCGGCATAGATGCTGTCAATATGCGTGTCGTTGCGCATATCAATGGGCAAGCGAATGCACGCAAGCTGGGTAAGGAGGTGCCTGCAGATCAGATTCTCGAGGTATTCCGTCCCGATTTTGCTATCCGTGTCTGGCAGGCTAGCAAGCCGGCCGGCATTGAAATACCGCTGCGTATCCATGTGTACGAACAGGCGGGCGCAACCCATGTTGCCTGTCGGATGCCCGGCGAGACGTTCGCGCCTTATGACAGCGCCGAACTGTCAGGCATTGGGGCCGAACTGGATGTCATCTTCGGCGACATCCTGCGTTTCGTAGCACCGGATTGAGACATGGAAGACGGCTATCAGAAGTGGGTCTGCGAAGCCTGCGGATATGTCTACGATGAGGCCCTGGGCGACGCCGATTCCGGTTTGCCGCCAGGAACCCGGTACGCGGACATACCCGAGGACTGGTTCTGCCCCCTTTGCGGCATGCGCAAGAGCGACCTTCGACCGCTATCACCCGTTGCGGCAGGCACGGATGAGCCAGCCGTAGCGCCATCGATCACGCCGACTGGGAAATGCCGGGGCGGTGCGGATCATATTATCATCGTCGGTGCCGGTATCGCCGGCTGGTCGGTTGCCAAGGCCTTGCGCAGGATCAATGGCGACGTGCCGCTGTTGTTGGTTAGCGCCTGCGATGGGCACGTCTACCCCAAGCCAGCCCTGTCGACTGCACTGACACACGGGCAGAGTGTCGATGAGCTCGTTGAGGCCGATGCGTACAGCCTTGCCGAATCGCTGCGAATGCAGGTGCGGACACGAACCCGGGTCATTCGCATCGACCCGGCACGGCACCGCCTAATCACTGCTTCGGGTGGAATTCAATACGGCGCCCTGATACTCGCATTGGGCGCGCACCAGCGGCAGCTTGAGGTGAGCGGCGATGCGTCCGAAGAGCTGCTGCGTGTCAACGATCTCCAGTCTTACCGCATTCTGCGCAGCCGCCTCGACGCGGGAGGGGTCAGACACATCACTGTACTCGGTGCTGGCCTGATAGGTTGTGAGTTTGCCGAAGACCTCAGCGCCGCAGGGTACTCGGTCAGCGTGGTCGACCCGGGAGACAGACCGCTCGCAAATCTGTTGCCGGGACCACTGAGCGAGGATCTGCGCCATCGCCTTGCCCAGAAAGGCGTTGTTTGGGTGTTCGGGAACACTCTGGCGGCGCTGCAACGGGATGGTCGGACTTACCGGGCGCTACTGTCAGACGGGAGCGAGCTGCGAACCGATCTGGTGATGTCCGCCGCAGGGCTCGAACCCAATATTGCGCTGGCTGAGAAGTCGAGAATTGCGGTCGGCAAGGGCATACGGGTGGACACATTCATGCGTACTTCGGTGCCGGGGATTTACGCCCTTGGCGACTGTGCCGAGGTCGAGGGGCGGGTGTACTCCTATATCGAGCCCATCCGCAGACAAGCGCAGGCGATCGCAGCCAACCTGTCTGGGGGAAGCGAGCGTTTCGAGTCGCGCCCACCGCTGATCACCGTCAAGACCCCTTCACTGCCGCTTTCGGTTTGCCGTGGCTGGGGCGAGGCGAGCTGGGAGTCGGTGGAGTCGAGTGGTGCCGGGTCGCGTATCGATTACCGGGATGCGAAGGGAAATCTCATGGGGTTTGCTCTTTCGGGACAGCAAACGGCAAAAGCGGCGTTGCTGTACCGCAGCGAAATTACCTAGCCGGTAACGTCCAGTTGATTATCCGTAATAATCCGGCTCGTTGCCCGGTTTCCACTTGATGTTGCAGCCCAGGCTGGGGATCTGCTCCGCGGGTGCCGGTTCGCCCGCGAGCAGGGCGTCGCAGGCGGCGCACAGGTCGCGCCCGGTGACGGCGACCTCGTTGCCCGGGCGGGCAGCGTCGAACTGACCGCGGTAGTAGAGCTTGCGCTCGGCGTCGAACAGGAAGAAATCCGGGGTGCAGGCGGCGTGGTAGGCCTTGGCGACGGACTGGCGTTCGTCGTAGAGGTAGGGGAAGTCGTAGCCGAAGCGTTCGACCTCCTCCACCATCTTTTCCGGCGCGTCGTCGGGGTAGCGGGTGGCGTCGTTGGCGTTGATGCCGACCGTGGCGATGCCCCGTTCCGCATACTCGCGCGCAAAGTCGGCCAGCTCTTCGCGGATGCGGTGCACGTAGGGGCAGTGATTGCTCAGGAAGACCACGAGCAGGCCCGGTGCGGCGGCGAAGTCGTCGCTGCTGACGTCGCGTCCGGTGCTGGGCTCGGGCAGATTGAAACGCGGCGCCGGCGTGCCGAGTTCGAGCATGGTGGAGGGCGTGCGTGCCATGGCGTGATTCCTCAGCTTTCGGTGCGGTAGAGACTGCGGTCGGGTGGGGCTGGCACCACGAAACGCAGCCAAAGGTATCCCCCGAGCCCCGCGATCAGCGAGGCGAGCAGGATGCCCGACTTGGCATAGGTCAGGGATTGCGGCTGACCGGCGAAGGCCAGCTCGGTAATGAAGATCGACATGGTGAAGCCGATACCGGCGAGCAGGCCGACGCCGACGATGTGGCGGAAATCCGTGCCTGCCGGTAGATGACCGATACCCAGACGCACAGCCAGCCATGTGAATAGAAAGACTCCCAGGAGCTTGCCGGCAACGAGGCCGACGGCGACGCCGAACAGGATAGGCGAGTCGAAGGCGCGGACGATTTCGCCCAGACCCAGTGGGATGCCGGCGTTGGCGAGGGCGAACAGTGGCATCACCAGCAGCCCGACGGGGTGGTGCAGGCCATGCTCCATGCGTTGCAGCGGGGTCGCTGCGCTCTGTGCGCGCTGTTCGACGGCCTGCAGCACGGAGAACTGGTGCTGGTTGGCGAGGATGTTGCCGTCGCCACGGTCATGCGACTGGAAGTTCTGCATCAGGTCGGCGATGCCGCGCGAGAAGCTTTGCGGGTTGTATTTTGGCCGCGAGGGGATGGTGAGCGCGAGCAGCACGCCAGCAATGGTCGCGTGGATGCCGGACTGCAGCATAGCCAGCCACATCAGCGCCCCCACAATGAAATAGGGCAGCGAGTGGCGGATACCACCGAGGTTGAACCCGATCAGCAGCAGCAGTAAGGCTGCGGCTGCGCCCAGCGGTGCCAGAGCGAGGTGCTCGGTGTAGAACACGGCGATGACGATCACCGCGCCGAGGTCGTCGACGATGGCCAGCGCCACCAGGAAGGTGATCAGGCCGGAGGGGATACGGCGCCCCAGGATTACCAGGGCGCTGACCGCGAAGGCGATGTCGGTTGCCATCGGAATGCCCCAACCGCGCGCAGCGAGGGGCTCGTGCACACTGAGGGCGTAGATCGCCGCGGGCACCAGCATGCCGCCGACCGCGGCGATTGCCGGCATGGCGGCCTGACGCAGGTCGGACAGCTCTCCGACCAGCAGTTCGCGCTTGATTTCGAGCCCGACCAGGAAGAAGAAGAAGGTCATCAGGCCGTCGTTGATCCAGTGGTGCAGGCTCAACGACAATCGCCAGCTGCCGACGTGCAGCGCAATTTTCGTATGCAGCAGGTGCTGATAGGCGGGCCCGAGCGGGGAATTCGCGATCAGGAGTGCAATCAGTGCGGCACTCAGCAACAGGATGCCGCCGGTGGTCTGATGGTGTATGAATTCCTCGAACGGCGTCAGGACGCGGTCCAGCGCGCGCTCCCAGGGCATCAGGATACGGCCATCTTCTTGGCTGTGTCGGCTCATCGATCCGCTTGGTGGGGTAGAGCGTTATGTCTATAGCCTATCAGGTTGCCGCGATCAGCGCGGCGGGTTTGACAGCACCCCCGCCTGCGGTTACAAAGCCGGCTGCTTTCAAGCGCGCCCAGCGGCGCAGAGGCGAGCATGTCCACCACGCCCATCCGGCGCTGGCACGGGCTGGCGGTGGGCGAGTCGCCCGCTTTCAGACACGTGCTGGTGGTCGATGACAACGATTTTTATGCTGAGCGACTGAGCGCCGACCTCGCTGCGCGCGGCGCCACCTGCGAGCGCGCCTGCTCGGCCGCCGAGGGCATGGCCATGCTCGATGCCGGCCGCGAGCGCTACGACGCGGTGGTCACCGATATCTCCATGGAGACCGAACTCGCCGGGCTCAAGGTGCTGCGTCACGCCCGTCGGATCGGCTTTCGCGGGCAGGTGGCCAGTGCGACCACGGCGCTGGATGCGCGCTGGGCCTTCACCCTCAACCGTTTCTTCCTGGGCGTCGTGTACCGTGCCGACTACCTGATCCCCAAACGCCCGATCGCACGCGACGGCGAGGTTCTGTGGATCCGCGTGAGCCGCTGATCCCGCCGGCGACCCTGCCCGATCTGCTCGCGCCGGGGTTGCGCTTGATCTCGGTGGGACTCAATCCCTCTCCCGCGTCCGTCGCCGCGCAGGTCTATTTCGCGCATCCCCGCAACCGCTTCTGGCCGATGCTCGACGCCTCCGGCCTGATCGACGAAACGCTCTCGCCCAGCCCGGACTCGATGCGCCGCCTGTTCGAGGCGCACCGCATCGGCTTCACCGACCTGGTCAAGCGTCCGACCGCGGGCGTAGCGCAGTTACGTGCGGCCGACTACCGCGCGGGCGCATCGGCGCTGCGCATGCGCCTGCACGGACTGGCGCCGCGCGCGATCTGGTTTCAGGGGCGCACGCCCTGGGCACAATACCTGCGTCATGCCGAGGGATCATCGGCCGATGGGGACTGGGGTTTGCAGACACAGTCGATCGACGGTGTGCCCGTCTGGGTGACGCCCAATCCGAGCCCGGCGAACGCCGCATATTCCCTGCCGGAACTGATACGCCAACTCGCTGAACTGGCGACCTGGCTGAGGCTTGGTGCGTGACCTCAGACGCGTGAGCGAAGCAGCCAATGATTTTGTTCAGTCTTTACAAAACGAACAGAACGTATAGAATTTCGGCCCATGAATGCCCACCCGGAGATATCAGCCGCTGAATGCTTCATCGAGCGGGTTGGCCTGTCCATTGAATCGGACGGTCTGACGCGTATTGCCGGTCGCATGCTCGGTTTCATGGTACTCAACGGCGGGCCGGTAAGCTTTTCAGAACTCGCCGAGCGCCTTCAAGTAAGCCGGGCGAGCGTGTGTACCAATGCACGCATCCTTTCCTCACTCGGCGTGGTCGAGCGGGTTAGCCGGCCTGGCGATCGCCAGGATTATTACCAGCTGGCGGAAAAGCCGTATGCCCGTTTGATCGGAGGCTATCTGGAGCGGAAGCGTCAGATGCGCGCGATCGTGCAGGATGCCCTGACCGCGCTACCCGCAGACGTCGATCCCGCTCAGCGCCAGCGCTTGGAGGAGATGGCTATGTTCTACCAAGTGGCGACTGTGCACCTGGAACGTCTGGTGGCGGAAATGGATGCATCCAGCGAGGCGGCGGGTGGCATGCCGCATCAGACTTGATTCTCCCTATTTTTGGATGGCGTGCTGTGACTGTGCTCATGGCATCCGAACTAAACGTATCCTTTATCGCCGCCTTTCGCCAGAACGCGAGGCGCCCGTGGTTCCGCGCCACGACTTCAAGAGGAAAACGCATTGTGCGTCACGTGAAGCGGCTGGCCCATTGGGCATTCGTGCTGATGCTGCCGGCCCTGGGTGGGTGTGCCACTGCCTCTGCACCCGTCGCTGGTGGGAACAACCCAGGGCTGCTGAGCGACTATAACCACGCCATGTTCAGCTTCAATATGACCGTGGACAAGGCGGTGGTTCGCCCGGTTGCCAAGGGCTATGTGGCGGTCACACCGCGCCCAGTACGTACCAGCGTGTCGAATTTCTTCTCCAACCTGGGCGACGTGCCGGTCACGATCAACGCCTTGCTGCAACTCAAGCTCGGCCAGGCGGCCCGCGACCTTACGCGCTTCGTGTTCAACAGCACCTTCGGCGTGTTCGGTCTGTTCGACGTCGCCAGCGGCTGGGGACTGCCGCCGCATGAAGAGGATATCGGCATGACGCTCGCGCGCTGGGGCGTTCCGGAGGGGCCTTACGTGGTGCTGCCGTTCTTCGGTCCCAGCACCCTGCGCAACAGCCTGTCGCCGGTGGTCGATGGCCTTTACCTGAACCCGCTGTACTATTACCCGAACACGACGGTGTCGTGGTCGTTGACGGGGCTCAAGGTCGCCGAGGAGCGCGCTCAGTTGTTGCCGCTGGACTCCAATCTCGATCAGGCATACGACCCCTACACGTTCTTGCGCGACGCCTACCTGCAGCACCGCCGTTACGTGTTGGATCAGAACAATCCGCCGCCGCCGAGCAAGAAACCTGCTTTGACGCCGCTGCAGCGTCAACTGCTTGAAATGCAAGGCGGGCAATGATGCACACCGAAACGCGCCTGGGCGCGATGCACACAGCGAAGGAATCGATATGAAGATGGCGAGAAGCATCGTAGTGGGTATCCTGGGGGCCGCGGCGTTGGGCGCGGGCATGCAAGCGCAGGCGGACAACCTCATGCAGGTCTACCAGCAGGCGCGCGCGAACGACGCGCAGTTCGCCGCGGCGCAGCAGGAGTACAAGGCCCTGCGCGAGGCTCGCCCTCTGGCGCGTTCCAGCCTGCTGCCGCAGATCAATCTGTCAGCCAATGTGGCGCAGAATAATTCGCGTTTCGAAAACTTCAGCATCGCCGGGCAATCTTTGCCGAATTCGACCTATGACTACGGCAGCAGCGGTTACACGCTCAGCCTGAGTCAGACTTTGTTCAACTATGGCGACTGGCTTTCGCTCAAGCAGGCAGACAAGAACGTCACGGCCGCGCAAGCGCGTCTGGATGCGGCCAGTCAGACCTTGATCCTGAATACGGCACGTGCCTATTTCGCCGTGCTCGCCGCGGAGGACGAGCTGCGCTACAGCAAGGCGCAGTTGCGTGCCATCGGGCGGCAGCTCGATCAGGCCCGCAAACGTTACGACGTTGGATTGGTGGCTGTGACCGACGTACAGCAAGCCAAGGCCAGCTACGATCTCGCGCGTGCATCGGTGATTCAGGCGCAGAGCAAGGTCGATAATGCCCGCGAAGCCCTGGCCGTGTTGACCGGACAGGAAAATGAGCAACTCGATCCGCTGGCGCGCGACCTGCCGCTGCTCTCGCCCAAGCCCGACAAGCTGCACGCCTGGGTTCAGGCTGCTCTGCAACAGAACCTGAGCGTGGTGGCTGCACGTTACGCGACGTCAGCCGCACAGGAAGAGGTTGGCATACAGCGCGCAGGCCACTATCCCACGCTCAATCTCGTCGCGAGCCGGGCCTACAACGATGCCAACGCCGGCCTGGAGTCTGGCAAGACCACCAACGACATCATCGCGTTACAGATCCAAGTGCCCCTGTTTTCCGGCCTGCGCGTCGATTCGCTGACCGACCAGGCGCAGTACAAATATCTGCAGACGGCTGAGTTGCTCAAAGGACAACAACGCGAGGCCGTGCGTCAGACGCGTTCGGCATTTCTCGACGTAGAGTCGTCGATCAGTCAGGTCAAGGCACTGCGTCAGGCCGTGGCCTCGAACGAAGCCTCGGTGGCGTCGATGGAGGCGGGCTTCAAGGTGGGGACGCGAACCTCGCTCGATGTGCTGACAGCGTTATCCGATCTGTACAAGGCACAGAGCGAGTATGCGCAGGCGCGGTACAACTATCTGGTCAATACACTGCTGCTCAAGCAGGCCGCCGGCACATTGTCGATGGCGGATATTGAGCACATCAACGGCTATCTCGGTCCTACACCACCGCCCTCGGCGGACGATGCCGCGGGGCCATAGGGGCCAAGCCACCTCGGGTAACCCCGGGGCAGCATCGACTTCCAGTGGGAATGCGGTGCGCATGGACAAGTACCGGCACGTTCGAGCCGGTCTACAGAATCCGCAAGGAGAATTCCCGTGTCGAATTCAGACAAGGATGCAGTGACTCCAAAATCGCGGGGTCGCGCTCGTGCACTCCGTTTAGCATTAGTGGTTTTCATGATTGCCGGCCTGGCCTGGGGCGGCTACTACCTGCTGGTCGGCCGCTACGCGGTGAGCACCGACGACGCCTACGTGCACGGCGACCGCATCACCGTTTCGCCGCAGGTAGCGGGAACGGTGGTGGCGGTGGACGTGCGCGACACGGATTTCGTCAAGCGCGGCCAGGTGCTCGTGCAGCTGGATACCGCTAACGCGGACATCGCCTTGGCTCAGGCCGAGGCGCGTCTGGCGTCGGCGGTGCGTCAGGTGCGCGAGGCTTTCGCCAAGGTGCATGCGCTCGAGGCCGCGATGGCCATGGACCGGTCGCAGCTCAAGCTCGCCACGGACAACGCCCGGCGTCAGCAACGCCTGCTGCACAAGGGCATGACCTCGGCGGAGCAGGCCCAGCAGATGCAGACCGAGATGCGGGTAGCGGAGCACAAGCTCGCCTACGATCAGGCCCAGCTTGCCGGTGCCCAGGCGGCGGTATCGGGCAGCTCGCTGGCCGACAACCCGATCGTGCGACAGGCGGCGGCGACCGTGCGCGCGGACTATCTCAACCGCGCGCGCACCCGCATCGTGTCGCCGGTCACCGGCTACGTGGCCGACAGCGGTGTGGAGGTCGGGCAGCAGGTCAAGCCCGGGGGCGCGCTGCTGGACGTGATCCCGCTGGCGGACGTGTGGGTCGACGCGAATTTCAAAGAATCCTCGCTGCGCGACGTGCGCATCGGCCAGCCGGTGCGTGTGACCTCCGATTTCTACGGCAGCGGGGTGGTCTATCACGGCCACGTCGTCGGTCTGATGCCGGGCACGGGCTCGGTGTTCTCGCTGCTCCCGCCGCAGAATGCCACCGGCAACTGGATCAAGGTGGTGCAGCGGGTGCCGGTGCGCATCTCGCTGCCGGCGGACGAGCTTAGGCAGCACCCGCTGCGCCTCGGCCTGTCGATGCGTGCGAGCATCGATATCCGCAATCCGCACGGCAAGAGTCTGGCGACGGTGCCGCGTGCGCAGCAGGGTCCGAACACGAACGTGTACGCCGACCAGCTCAAGGGCGCCCGCGCCTTGGTCGCGCGGATCATCCGCGCCAACAGCGGGGATGCCGCATCCAGCCATGGCTGAGGAGACGCTGCCGCAGCCCTATCAGGGAGCGACGCTTGCCGCGCTCACGCTTTCGCTCGCGCTCGCCACCTTCATGAACGTGCTCGACACCACCATCACCAACGTGGCGGTGCCGGCCATCGCAGGCGATCTCGGCGTGAGCCCCGATCAGGGGACCTGGGTGATCACTGCCTTCGTGGTGTCCACGGCCATCGCCGTGCCGCTCACCGGCTGGCTGGCGCAGCGTTTCGGCGAGGTGCGCCTGTTCGTCGCCTGCACCGGCCTGTTCACTCTGTTCTCCATGCTTTGTGGGCTGGCGGGAAATTTCTCCGTGCTGCTGTTCCTGCGCGTGCTGCAGGGCGCCGTCGCCGGGCCGATGATCCCGCTGTCGCAAAGCCTGTTGATGAATAATTATCCGCCGGACAAGCGCGGGCTGGCACTGGCGATCTGGGGCATGACGACCGTGGTTGCCCCGGTCCTCGGGCCCATCTTCGGTGGCTGGATCACCGATAACTACAGCTGGCCGTGGATCTTCTACATCAACATCCCGGTCGGCGTGTTCTCGATCCTGGTGGCCTGGTCGCTGCTCAAGAACCGCGAGACGCCGCGCCGTCGCCTGCCGATCGATGCAGTCGGGCTGGCGCTGCTGATCGTCGGAGTCGGCGCGCTGCAGGTCATGCTCGACAACGGCAATCAGGACGACTGGTTCGGTTCGAGCTTCATCCTGACGCTGGGCATCACCGCGCTGATTGCCATCGTGCTGTTCATCATCTGGGAATGGTACGACCCACACCCGGTCGTGGACCTGACCCTGTTCAAGAGCCGCAACTTCAACGTCGCCGCCATCGCGATCACGCTCGGCTTCGGCGTTTACTTCGGCGGCATCGTGATCTTCCCGCTGTGGCTGCAGACCCAGCTCAACTACACCGCGACCTGGGCCGGTATCGCCTCGGCACCGGTCGGGCTGCTTGCCATCGTGCTGTCGCCGATGGTGGGACGCAATCTGCATCGAGTCGACCTGCGCCTGTTCGTCACCGTGGCCTTCCTGGTGTTTTCGATATGTTCCTTCTGGCTGGGCAGTCTGACCACCCAGGTGGACCTCTGGCAGCTGATCGATCCACGCATCTATCTCGGTATCGGCATCGCCACCTTCTTCATCCCGCTGACCGCGATGTCGCTGGCCGGCCTGCCGCAGTCGCGTGTCGCCAGCGCCTCGGGTCTGCTGAATTTCCTGCGTACCGTCGGTGCCAGCTTCGGCACCTCGCTCAGCGTAACCCTATGGGACCGCCGTGCGACGTTGCACGACACACGACTGATGGAGCATCTGACGAGTGCCGATCAGACGCTGCAGCAGACGTTCGCCCAATTGCATGCGCACGGGTTCACCACGGGAGCCGGCTACGGTGTGGTCGAACGTCTGGTTGCGCAACAGGCCTTCATGCTGTCCACCAACGATTTCTTCTGGCTCTCGGGCTGGATCTTCCTGTTCCTGATGGGCATGGTCTGGTTCGCCAAGCCGCCGTTCGCGCCCGCCCGCGGCGCGCCGCCGGCGACGGCCGAATAGGTGCTGCAGGCCAACCCGCCCATCAGTTCCACTGCACGGCGTCTGATCGCTGCCCGTGCATTGCGCAGCGTCGGTCAGGGTGCGCTGGTGGTCGACTTCGCGCTGTATCTGCACGCCCTGCACTGGTCGCCGGTGGCCATCGGCTCGGTGTTCATGGGCGGACTCGTGTTCGGCGGCGTGCTGACCCTGCTGTTGGGTCCCCTGTCGGACCGTCTGGGGCGACGACATTTCCTGCTGGGCTACGAGCTGAGCCAGATGGCGGCGGCGCTGGTCGCGCTGTTCAGTCAGCAGCCTGCGCTCATCGCACTGGCCGCGGTGATCGGCGGCTTCGGGCGAGGCGCCAACGGCAGCCCCGGCCCGTTCGCACCGGTCGAGCAGTCCTGGCTGGCCGGCGAGATCGTCCCCGCACTGCGCGGCAGCGTGTTCAGCCTGAATACGGCGCTCGGCTTCTTCGGCATGGCCCTCGGTGCGCTCGGCGCGATGATCCCGGGGCTCATTCACTCCGGCCATCCTCCGGCGGAGGATTACCGCGTGCTGTTCGTGATCGTGCTGCTGGGATCGTTCGCCTGCTTTGCGTTGCTGTACGGCGCCGCGGACCCTTTGCGACGTGACGCGGCACCAGCGGGCGCGGAACCGGATACCGGGCGGGCTGACCGGCGGCTGCGCGAAAACGGTCTCCTGCTGCGTCTGGTCGGGGTGAACGCGATCAACGGCCTGGGCATCGGCTTGATCGGGCCGTTGATGGCCTATTGGTTCGAACTGCGCTTCGGCGTCGGTCCGGCGGCGATCGCGCCGATGATGAGTCTGGCCTTCGTGGTGACCGGCTTGGCCTCACTGATCGCCGGCCGGCTGAGTCGACACATCGGTGTGGTGGACGCGGTGGTATGGCCACGCCTGGTCGGCTTGCTGTTGCTCATTCCCATGGCGCTGGCGCCGAGCTTCTTCTGGGCGGGTTTTTTCTATGTGCTGCGCTCTGGCCTCAATCGCGGCACGGTGGGCGCTCGTCAGGCGCTCGGCGTGAGCCTGGTCGGGGACGACCGGCGCGGGTTAGCTGCCAGTCTCAATACCGTCTCGATGATGCTGCCGCTGGCGGTGGGACCGGTCGTCGCCGGGGCCTTCTTTCAGGCCGGCATGCTGCTGCCGCCCTTCCTGCTCGCCGCCGGTCTGCAGGGTGTTTATCTCTATCTTTACCACCGGCTGTTCCGCGCACACGATCCGGGACGCCGAGCAGCGGGATAGGCTAGACTCTGCACGCTCTGGAGCATCGAACGCGGGAGCGGCGACTTGAGCCTCGGCACCCTGTACATCATTTCCGCCCCGTCGGGGGCCGGCAAGACCAGCCTGGTCAAGGCCCTGGTCGAGCGCGTGGAAACCTTGAGCATTTCGGTGTCGCATACCACGCGCCGCCCGCGCCCGGGCGAACAGGCGGGGTGCGATTATCATTTCATCGACGAGCGCACCTTCCTCGGCATGATCGAGGATGCGGCCTTTCTGGAACACGCCAGGGTGTTCGACCATTACTACGGTACGGCACTGGCCAGCGTGCAGGCACAGCTCGCCGAGGGACGCGACGTGATACTCGAGATCGACTGGCAGGGTGCACAGCAGGTGCGCCGTCAGCTGCCCGGCTGCCAGTCGATCTTTATATTGCCGCCATCGCGGGCCGAACTCGAGTCCAGGCTGCGTGCGCGGGCCCAGGACCCGGATGAGGTCATCGAGCGCCGCATGCGCGATGCGGTGCGCGAGATCTCGCATTACGGCGAGTATGACTATCTGGTGGTCAACGACGACTTCAACGTCGCCCTGGACGAATTGACCGTCATCGTGCGTGCCAACCGCCTGCGCCTGCCCGCCCGTGGGCAGCGCATGAAGGCCTTGATCGCCGATCTGCTGGCCTGACTGCAGGCCTTCCATTAAGATGGACGCAACTTGCGTGTTTCCGTCCGCGCCGCACCCTGTGTGTGGCCGGTCTTCTTTTTTTCCGGAGTGAATCATGGCCAGAATTACCGTCGAAGACTGTCTTGCCAATGTCGACAACCGCTTCCAGCTTGTACTGATTGCGTCCAAGCGTGCACGCCAGATCGCGCTGGGTGCCGAGCCGCGTGTGGCTCTGGAGAACGACAAGCCCACCGTGGTCGCGCTGCGCGAGATCGCGGCGGGTCTGACGGACGTTTCCGTGCTGGACGAGGTGATCGCCCGCGAGCACGGCAATGGTTCGGCGATCTCCGAGCAGGAAGTCAGGGAGGAGATCTAAGCGATCTCCTTAGCGGCGACCATCTGGCACGCCGCATGGTGGCAGAATCATGGTTGACTTGGTCGCGTCGACGCAGCCGAATGCTCAACCTGGCGTAAGCCGGGGTGAGTCGACGCGTTTCCTGGTCAGCGACCTGTGCAAGATGCTCGAGGTCTACCTGCCCCCCGAGCAGGTGCGCGAGGTCTATAGGACCTATCTCTACGCCGCCGAGGCGCATACCGGGCAGAACCGTCAGTCCGGCGAGCCCTACATCTTCCATCCCCTGGCCGTGGCGCGCGTCATGGCCGGGATGCGCATGGACCATCACAGCATCATGGCGGCCATCCTCCATGACGTGATGGAGGACACCCCGGTCACCAAGGACCAACTGCGCGAGACCTTCGGCGAGGAGGTGGCGGAGCTGGTGGACGGGGTCAGCAAGCTCACCCATCTCAAGTTCCAGTCGTACGCCGAGGCGCAGGCCGAGAACATCCGCAAGATGATGATGGCGATGGTGCGCGATCTGCGTGTCATCCTGGTCAAGCTCGCAGACCGCCTGCACAACATGCGTACCCTGTCCGCGCTGCGCAGCGACAAGCGCCGGCGCATCGCGCGCGAAACCCTAGAAATCTACGCCCCGATTGCGCAGCGCCTGGGCATGAACGCCCTGCGCCGCGAGCTGGAGACCCTCGGGTTCGCGGCGTTGTACCCCGTGCGCTTCCGCGTATTGTCGGCCGCGGTCGAGCGCGCGCGCGGGCGGCGCAAGGAGCTGATGCAGAACGTCGAGGCGGCGATCGTACGGCGCCTGGAAGAGGCAGGAATTCAGGCGCGTGTGGTGGGTCGCGAGAAGAACCTGTACTCGCTGTACCGGAAGATGCGCGCCAAGCGCATGCCCTTTTCCGAGGTCTTCGACGTATTCGCCATCCGCATCGTGGTGACGGACATCGACACCTGCTACCGCGCGCTCGGTATCACCCACAACCTGTACAAGCCGGTGGCCGGTCACTTCAAGGATTACATCGCGATCCCCAAGGCCAACGGCTACCAGTCGCTGCACACGGTGTTGTTCGGGCCGCACGGGATTCCCATCGAAGTGCAGATTCGCTCGGAGGAGATGGACCGCGTTGCCGAAAGCGGGATCGCAGCGCACTGGCTGTACAAGTCCGGAGAAGGCGGCAACGCCGGTGCCGGCACGCAGGCGCGCGCCCGCGAGTGGCTCAAGGGCATCCTGGAGATGCAGCAACGGGCCGGCAGCTCGCTGGAATTCCTGGAAAACGTCAAGGTCGACCTGTTCCCGGACGAGGTCTACATCTTCACGCCCAAGGGCGACATCATGGAGCTGCCGCGCGGCGCCACGGCCGTCGACTTCGCCTATGCGGTCCACTCGGACGTGGGCAATACCTGCGTCGCCGCCAAGATCGACCGCCACCTGGCGCCGTTGTCTGCGCCGCTGGAAAGCGGGCAGACGGTCGAGATCATCACCTCGCCCACCGCACGCCCGAACCCCGCCTGGCTCAATTTCGTGGTCACGGCAAAGGCGCGCACGGGGCTGCGCCATCGCCTCAAGAGTCTGCAGGGGGACGAGGCCATCGCACTCGGTCGCAGGCTGATGGAAAAGTCCCTGAGCGCATCCGGCAAGACGCTGGAATCGATCGATCCCGCACATCTTGCCGAACTGCTCGCCGCCTGGGGGCTGGCCGATCTCGACGCCCTGCTCAACGACGTCGGTCTGGGCAATCGTCTTGCGCCGCTGGCCGTGCGCCGTCTGCTTGGAGAATGCGACGAGAGCGATGCGGCAGCAACGGCCCAGACCACTGGTGGCAAGCCGCTGGTGATCCGCGGTAGCGAGGGGCTAGTGCTGACCTTCGCCAAGTGCTGCTACCCGCTGCCCGGCGACCCCATCGCCGGGGTGCTCAGCGCCGGCCGCGGACTGGTCGTGCATCGCGAAACCTGCCGCAACGTGGTCGAGTTCCGCGACAAGGCGGACCGCTGGATGCCCCTGCAGTGGTCCGACGAACCCGCCGGCGAATACGCCGCGGCGATCCGCGTGATGGTGTCCAACCAGCGCGGCATGCTGGCGCAGATGGCGGCGCGCATCGCCGAGATGGAATCCAATATCGAGAATGTCTCGTTCGAGGAACGCGACAGCATGCTGACCACTATGACCTTCGTGCTGAGCGTGCGCGACAGACGCCATCTGGCGCACATCATGCGGCGCCTGCGCGCCATCCCCGAGGTGAGCAAGATCGCACGCGTGCGCGGCTGACGCGCCGGGATGACCCGACGACCGAATCCCGGTACTCTCTGCCCATTTCACGCACGAGGTCGCAGCAGCCATGCACAAAGAGGTCATCTTCACCGACGAGGCACCCAAGGCCATCGGCACCTATTCCCAGGCCGTGCGCGCGGGCGACACGGTCTACCTGTCCGGCCAGATTCCGCTCGACCCCGCGACCATGGAACTGGCCGGCGCCGACATCGAAACCCAGATCCGTCAGGTGTTCGCCAACCTGGCAGCGGTGGCGCGGGCCGCAGGCGGCAGCCTGGCCGATGTCGTCAAGCTCAACATCTACCTGACCGACCTGGCGCATTTCCCGATAGTCAACCAGCTCATGGCCGAATATTTCTCCGAGCCGTACCCAGCACGTGCCGCGGTCGGCGTGGCCGCGCTGCCACGCGACGTCGGTGTGGAAATGGAAGCGGTGATGGTGCTCGGCTGAAGCACGTGCGGCGCGGGGTGACGCGCCGATGACGGCGCTCGGGCTGCAGTCGCCGGTGGCTGCCATGAAGGGCGTCGGCGAGCGTCTCGCCGAACGCCTGACCCGGCTGGGCATCGAGCGCGTTGAGGATCTGCTGTTCCACCTGCCGCTGCGCTATCAGGATCGCAGTCGCCTGCATCCCCTGGGCGGGCTGCGCCCGCAGCAGGAGGTGTTGATACAGGGGCAGGTGCTGCACGCCGAGGTGGTGGTGCGTCGCCGCCGGGCCCTGCTGGTGCGCCTGGGCGACCAGACCGGGCAGATCACCCTGCGCTTCTTCCACTTCGGCTCCACGCAGCGCAATCAGCTCGTTACCGGACAATGGGTACGCGCCTTCGGCGAGGCCAGGGCGGGCGTCGTCGGGTTGGAAATGGTGCATCCGGAGTACCGCATCCTCGCCGAGCCGGACGGCGAGCCGCTGGAACAGACCCTGACCCCCGTCTATCCCGCCACCGAGGGGGTGGGGCAGGCCACCCTGCGCCGGCTGATCGGTTTGGCGCGTGCCTACGGCGGCCTGCACGACTGGCTGCCCGTCGACCGCCTGCCCGATACGCTGCGCTACGGGCTCGCCGAGGCGATCGAGCTGATCCACGCGCCGCCGGTGGATGCCGACACCGCGGCCCTGCTGACCGGGCGCCACCCCGCACAGCGACGCCTGGCCTTCGAGGAACTGGTCGCGCACCAGCTCGGCATGGCGCGACTGCGCGCGGAGGCGCGCACGGAAAACGCGCCCCCGTTGCCGGCGCCGACCGCGGACTCCCTGTGCGCGCGATTCGTGGGGGCCCTCCCGTTTGCCCTGACCGGCGCGCAGCAACGCGTGATGGACGAGATCGCGGCGGATCTGTCGCGCGCGCATCCCATGCTCCGACTGGTGCAGGGCGATGTCGGTTCCGGCAAGACGGTGGTCGCCGTCGCCGCCTGCCTGCAGGCCGTGGCCGGCGGCTATCAGGCGGCCATGATGGCGCCGACCGAATTGCTCGCCGAACAGCATTACCGCAATGCGGAACGCTGGCTGGCGCCGCTGGGCGTTCGCGTGGTCTGGCTCTCCGGGCGACAGCGCGAGACACAGCGAAGCGAAGTGCTGGCCGAGCTGGCGGACGGTCGCGCTGCCGTTACGGTGGGCACGCATGCGCTGTTCCAGGAAGCCGTGCGCTTCGCCCGACTCGGGCTGGTCGTGATCGACGAGCAGCATCGCTTCGGCGTGCACCAGCGCCTCGCCCTGCGCGAGAAGGCCGCCGACGGAGGCTGGGTGCCGCATCAACTGGTGATGACCGCGACGCCCATACCGCGCACGCTGGCGATGACGGCCTACGCGGACCTCGACTATTCGGTGATCGACGAGCTGCCGCCGGGGCGCGAGCCGGTGGTCACCGTTGCGATACCGGATACTCGGCGAAGCGAGATCGTCGAGCGAATCAACGCCGCGGTGGGGCGCGGCCAGCAGGTCTACTGGGTATGCACTCTGATCGAGGAATCGGAAGCCCTGCAGTGCGAAACCGCCGAGGCGACATACGCGCTGCTCACCGAAACACTGCCCGCGGTCGCCGTCGGATTGGTGCACGGGCGTCTCAAGGCGGCGGACAAGGAGGCCGTGATGCGCGCCTTCCAGCAGGGCGAGCTGGACCTGCTGGTGGCGACCACAGTGATCGAGGTGGGCGTCGACGTACCCAATGCCTCGCTGATGGTGATCGAGAACGCCGAGCGTCTGGGGCTGGCCCAGCTGCATCAGCTGCGCGGGCGAGTGGGACGCGGAACTGCGGCTTCGAGCTGCGTATTGCTCTATCATCCTCCCTTGGGGGAGACGGCGCGCCGGCGTTTGCAGGTCATGCGCGAAACCGGCGACGGTTTCGAAGTGGCGCGACACGATCTCGAAATCCGCGGGCCGGGCGAGCTTCTCGGCACGCGGCAGACAGGGCTGGCACGGTTGCGAGTTGCCGACATGGCGCAGGACGCGGATCTCATCCCGGCCGCACTGCAGCTGGCGCACGCACTGGCATCCGTCGGCAGTGCAGCCAGCGATGCGCTGATCAGGCGCTGGGTGGCCGGCGGTATCCGCTATGCCCAGGTTTGAGTGGCGACGCGTCCCGGGTCGGCGGCTCCCCTTGCAACACCTCGGACCCGGCTGGCTATAATCAGTCAGGTTGGGTGAGCCTACAAGTATCCATAAAATGATTGCCGAGCTGAAGGAGGCGCAATGAGAAGGATGTTCAAGGGAGCAGGAATCATCGGAATCTTGGGAGCGGTCGTCACGCTGCTGGCTGCGCCGGTCGTGGTGCAGGCCAGTCCGGAACACGATCTCAAGGAATTCCGCCAGTTTTTTGAGCACCGTTTCCCGGGTGTGCCTTTAAAGGCCTACGCCCAGGGCGAATGGATTCCCGGCATCAATTCCGAGGATGCGATCAGTCAGTACAAGAGCATCATGCAGTTTCCGCCGCAGGACGCCGGTATTGCTACAGGCAAGCAGCTGTTCGAGAAACCATTTGCCAATGGCAAGACCTATGCGAGCTGCTTCCGCAATGGTGGCAAGGACATACGCCAGTACTACCCCTACTTTGACAAGAAGACCGGCCAGGTGGTGACTCTGGAGTCCGCCATCAACGAATGTCGAGTCAAGAACGGCGAGAAGCCGCTGCCGTGGAAGCGGGGCAAGATCGCCGATATCGCGGCGTATATGGCGAGCACGTCGGACGGCAAGCCGATGCACATCACAGTGCCCAACGATCCTGCTGCCTTGGCGGCCTACGAGCGCGGCAAGG
The DNA here is from genome assembly GCF_001753165.1 of Acidihalobacter aeolianus. GTDB lineage: Bacteria > Pseudomonadota > Gammaproteobacteria > DSM-5130 > Acidihalobacteraceae > Acidihalobacter > Acidihalobacter aeolianus. The sequence continues at coordinate 3,254,421 of NZ_CP017448.1, read as the reverse complement.
ATTTCTTCTATGCCAAGCGTGGGCAGCTGAATTTCTCCTGCGCCGACTGCCACATGGTCCATGCAGGTAAGAAGCTGCGTACGCAGACGCTCAGCCCGGCTCTGGGCATGCTCAACGGTTTCCCGGTCTATCGTGCGAAGTGGAGCAACCTCGGTACTATCGATCGCCGCTTCATCGGTTGTAATAAACAAGTGCGCGCCAAGCCGTTCAAACCGCAGAGCGTCGAATATCGCGATCTCGAGTACTTCCTCTCGTACATGAGCAACGGTTTGCCGGTGACCGGTCCCGGTTACCGCAACTGATTCATGCGCAAGACCGCAGCCGGGCATCGGCCTGGCTGCGGTTGCAACACCAACCATCCTCAAGCTGACTTGCCGCTCCTAATGCATTCCGGCTGCGGTGCACAGCGTCCTGGCATGTCCCTGCCATTTGGTCCATTTCAAACGCGCGTAGCCCCGCCATAGGTCCGTTGCGAACCGTCGCGGTTAGAGATTCAGATTCGGACTGTGATGTGACGAGGGCAGCGTGTCGTGCCCTGGAGGGGGGGCCCGGCCATGCGGCCGGGCGAGGTGCGGTGGGTTATTCCTTGATTTCGGTCCAGCCTTCGTTGTGCCGCTTGATGATCTCGGCGATGGCGCCGGGAACCACGGTCACGCCTTCGGCCAGCTGCGACTTCTTGAGATGCATGGCCTTCATGGTCTGATGGCAGGCGGCGAATTTGATGCCGTACATCGACAGACTCTGGATGTCCGCGGCGTAGGGCGAATTCTTCAGCAGGAACTTGATGCCGGGACCCCACGCGATGACCTCGGCGTGCGCGGTGTTCATGCCGACGACCTTTTCCATGGTGCGCAGGTTGTTGATGGTGATGGCCCACTCGGCGTGATTGTTCTGATTCACCTCGAGCAGTACCTTGAAGGGGCCGGGTCCCCAAGGTGGCGTTTTATGCGTGGCGGCCATCGCGGAGGTCGCGCCGAAGGCGCAGACGGCGAGAGCGGTGGCGGCTAGTTGACGTCGAAAGTTCACGAATGAATCTCCTGGGTGATGGTAGTTGCGATAGGCTTTGCATTAACCCCGATAATCTTCCGCCCGTGGAACCTGGTGCTCTGCGACACCTTATCGCTGCCCTTGAACAACGAGCCACTCACTGGACGGCTGAAGTCCCATGAAATCTGGGATTCAACAATATATGACGCAGCGATCCGAAAATTTAATCCATGAATGGGACGTCTCGCCCAGCGAGGCCCGTCTCATTCAAGCCGACCTGGCGGCTGAAGTCTCACAGAGCGACGAATTCGGCCCGCTGCGCCTTGTAGCCGGCATTGACGTCGGATTCGAAGGCGGTGGGGCGATCACGCGGGCTGCGGTGGTGGTGCTGAGTTGGCCGGAAATGCGGCCGATCGAGCAGGCGCTGTTGCGTCGCGAAACCCGATTCCCCTATGTTCCCGGCCTGTTGTCCTTCCGTGAACTGCCCGCGGTGCTTGAGGCAATCGACCGTCTGCAAACCCTGCCGGATCTTGTTTTTTGCGATGGCCAAGGTGTGGCGCATCCACGCCGCCTCGGTATCGCAGCACACTTTGGGGTATTAACTGGCCTGGCGAGCATTGGCGTCGGCAAATCTCGGTTGGTAGGCGAGTATGGCGAGCTCGGACAAGCTAAGGGTGAGACGACCCCGCTGTGCGTGGGCGATGAGCGTATCGGCACGGTTCTGCGTAGCCGCAGTGGAGTTCGCCCACTTTTTATTTCACCGGGGCACCGCGTTTCCCAGACTACGGCGCCTCTGCTGGTGATGCAGGCTCTTACCCGTTTCCGCCTACCTGAGCCGATACGTGCCGCGCACCGATTGGCCTCTGCTCCGGCCATCGCCCGTGCTTCCGGGCACCGACCTAAGCTCTGAATCATCCGTAGTTGATCTGGCGCAGGTACTTATTTTCGCCGTACGGCTAAGGTGCCGTTGGATGGAGGAATTTACCGGTTGGAGTGTCATGAGCACACAAGATGGGGTGACGGTCGAAACGGACACTGCACGCTTGCTCAGACGGCAGCTGAAGGCGGCTGACCAGGCGCTGGCGAGGCTCGCACGGGGTGAGGATGAGGCGCTGCACGACTTTCGTGTCGCCGTGCGGCGGGTACGTAGTCGACTGAAATGGCATCCGGCGAAAACTAAGGACATCCGCGAACTGTCGCGTAACCTGCGCAAGCTGACTCGGGTCAGTGACGAGGCGCGCAACGCAGAGGCATGGCTTGCGCTGCTGGATGTGCTTGCCAAGGAGGCCGCACGCCAGGAAGCCGAGGGTGTTGCACAGGTACGCGCGCGTTTGATGCAGCGTTTGCGTATTTCGTTGGACGATGCGCGTGAGGCGATCGAGCACCGCTATCCGCCCTTGCGTGCAGATTTGCATGCGCTTGTCCACGGGCGTCAGAAACTTGCCCTCCCGGGGAATGAGACGGCCGAGTTTCGAGTTCGGGCGGAAGCGCTCTGGCACCGCCTGGATGAAAGTCTGGCTGGACTCTGGCCGGATCTGGACGAGCATACGTTGCACCGAACGAGATTATTATCAAAACGTCTGCGTTACTGGCTCGAATCGGATCAGACCCTGTTTGCACCCGACCAATCGGATACGGTCGTGACGGAACTCAAGGCGCTGCAGACCCGTTTAGGCGACTGGCGTGACGCGCAGAAGTTCGGCGCTTGGATGTCGGATACCGCGGCGGCCACCTGCGGCGCGCATGCTCGCGAGATGGTGCTTGCAGCGATGCGGGAGGACGTCCGCGGCTTCGCGATTCTGCAGGCGCACGAGACACTGCCAGGTTTGGTGTATCTGGCGACCCGTCTGAGCGCACACTACTCGGAGCTGAGAATTCAACTGGAGCCGCATTTGGCCGTTGGTGCACTTGCCGGCTTGCGTAAGCGGATGGAAGGTCTCCTGGCGAGTGATGACGTCGCTGCGGCTGCGGACCCCGCTATGCAATATCAGTCGTCCGAGTCTGATGAAGTGCGGGTTTGAGCGAGGAAAATCACTCCAGCCTGAACGCACAGTGGTATTGCGGTCAGTCGGTCGCCGAAACAGGGTCCGGAGATGCATTGCCCGTCATGAATGCGGAACCGGGCGCCGTGTGTGGCGCAAATGATGGACCTTCGCTCACGGTCTAGCACCGCGCCCGGATTCCAGTCCAGCGGTGTGCCCAAATGCGGGCAGATGTTGAGATATCCGAAAACCTTGCCGGCATGGCGCACAATCATGAGTGGAATCGGACGGCCTGGGTTGGCTATGTCGACGGTCGTGCTCCCGGGGTCATCGATTGCGCCCAGCGCTACCAGCGGTTCGTCGCCGCACGTGTTCATCGGTTTCCTTGGCCGGCGAGGTGGGCGAATCCATATCCACCGACCTTGCGCGAGGCCAGGTTGGATGCCTGGTGCAGGGCCTCGGATAGTGTCGCTCCGGTGGCGAGTGCGGCGATCAGACCGGCGTTGAAGGCATCCCCGGCGCCGAGCGTGTCCACCGCTTGCGCGGGTCCCGCCGGCGCATGCATGGCGTCGTGCCCGCCCACGGGCAGCGCCCAAGCGCCGCTGGTTCCCCAGGCGCAGACCAGCGTGGCGCGTGGTGCGCGAGGACGCATGGCGGCCAACAGCTCCGGAGCGTTTGTGTAGCCCATGGAGACGACATAGGCGCGACTGAAGATCAGCACATCGGCCATGGGCAGCAATGCATCCAGTCCGGGGCGGGATTTTTCGATCTCGATGGAGATCGGCTGATCGCGTAGCAGGCGTCGTGCATGTCTGAGCATTTTCAGGGTCTCGCCTGGATTGCGCCCCTCGAAGTGGAGCCAGTCGAACTGCTCCACGGCAACGGCCTTGAAGTGGGCTGCGCTGAGTTCCGGTAGGTCACGGTAATGAACGATGGTGCGCGAACCATTGGCTGCATTCAGGGTGACGTAGGACGTCGGTGTGACGCCGTGGATGCACGGGCAATGCTGGTGACGGACGGCTTCCGCCTGCAGTGTGTCGCGGATCATGAGAGCGCTCGGGTCGTCAGCCAACTGTGCCAGCAGCTCCACGCGGTGGCCTATCGCAGCCAGTGCCCGAGCGCTGTTCAGGGCATTGCCCCCCGGTACAAGGCGCTGCGCGTTGGCGCGCAGTTCTTCGTCTTCGGCGGGGTAGTGGTCGACTGTGTTGACGATGTCGAGCGTGGCGATGCCGGTCAACAGAAACAGACTCATGGTCAATCCTGTCGTTAAACGGTGGCATAACCTACCATAGGATCCGTCTGACGCCGACAAGGAGGAACAACGCTTGAACCAACCGGAAGATGCCGAGCGTGCGTTTTACGAAGCCTTCATGGCACATGATACGGAGGCTATGATGCGAGTTTGGTCGACGGACCGTCCTGTCGTATGTATCCACCCCGGTATGCCCCGTCTCGAAGGTACCCAGGCGATCCGCGCAAGCTGGGCGGAACTGTTCGGCGCGGCGGGCACTCAGGCGGAGTTGCCGCGACTTCAGATTCAGCCTCTGTCGCGTTCGCGCTCGGAGGGGCTTGCCGTGCATATGGTGGTCGAACGGTTCATCGCTGGCAGTGAGGTCGGCACGGTCTTCGCCGTCAACAGCTTCCGGCGCGGCGCCGGGGGTTGGCGCATCGTTGCGCACCACGCCTCGCCTGGTTGGACCGAGCGGGTGCCCTCCCATGGCCCACTGCATTGAGCGGGCCGGTATATTCATCGCCCGAGGCCTGTGAGGCAGCCTATTACGCGGCGCTGCAGGCCGCCGACCACGAGGCGATGATGTCGGTATGGGCGGATACGGACGATGTGGTGTGCATGCACCCGGCCCCGGGTGCACGGCCTCAGGTAGGCGTCCTCTCAGTGATGGAGGGATGGTTGGCCGTGTTTGCGCGCGCGTTGGACGTTCGGGTAGAGCCGCTATGTCTATGGCGCGAGACGGATGTGGAACTCGCGGTGCATGTCGGCGAGGAGCGCATCGTGCGTGCCGGCGAGCTGATGCCGAGCGGGGTTCTGCATTACTGCAACAGTTACCGGCGGTTTTCGGAAGGTTGGCGGATGATCGGGCATCTAGCCACGCCGCAGGCAAAACCGTCTCCGCCCCTTACGCCTTCGACGTCCCAGGGTCTGCACTGAACGTATGGGTCGCGGAGAACGGCGCAGGCTGCGGCCGCCCGATATGGAACCCCTGGGCGTAGTCGACGCCGATATCCCGCAGGGCGGAGAGGGTGGCCTCGTCCTCGACCGATTCGGCGATGATCAGCAGGTTGAACGCGCGCCCGATTTCGCAGAAGGATTCCACCAGGCTGCGGTCGGTGCGGTCCTGGCGCATGCCGCGCACGAACTCGCCCTCGATCTTGAGAAAATCCACTGGCAGTCGCTTGAGATAGGTGAAGGAGCTCAATCCGGCACCGAAGTCGTCCAGGGCGAAACGCACGCCGCGCGCGCGTAATTGGCTAATCAGCGTTTGCGCGCCGTGCATGTTCGAGATGGCGGCAGTCTCGGTGATTTCGAAGCAGACCTGCGCAGGGCTGACGCCGTGGTGGCGCAGGCGTTCGAAAATGAAATTGGCGAGATTAGGCTCGCCGACCGATTGCCCGGACAGGTTGATGGTGTACAGGGTACCGTGCGGATCTCCGGCACTGCGTGCGATCAGTCCCAATGCCAGATCGACGATTCTCCGGTCCAGTTCAGCCATCAGCTGATAGCGCTCCGCCGCCGGTATGAACAGGTCCGGTGTCGCGAGGCTGCCGTCATCTAGGCGCATGCGCAGCAGGAATTCATGCATTTCGCGCGGCTGCGAGGCGGCCTTGAGCGGCAGCATCGGCTGCGTGTAGAGGATAAAGCGGTCGTTGTGCAAGGCCTCCTGCAGGCGCGCCAGCCAAAGCATCTGCCCTGAGCGCTGGGCGATCGCGGCATCCGCTTCGTCATAGACGTGGAAATTGTTGCGTCCCTTGTCCTTGGCTGCCAGGCAGGCGAGGTCGGCCTTGATGAGCAAGTCGCCGGCATCCTGTCGGTCATCCGCCACTAGTACCAGTCCGATGCTCGCACCGATGTTGAAATGCTGCTGTTCCCAGTTGAAATCGAAGACCTTGGCCGCCTCGATAAGATGCTGCGCAACCTGCTGGGGGGTGTCCTCCAGATTGGGTGGAAGGAGGATGCCGAACTCGTCGGCACCCAGTCGGGCGAGGATCGTCCCGGTGGGCAGAACGGTACCCAGCAGCCAGGCAAACTGACGCAACAGCTCGTCGCCCGCGCGGTGTCCGGCGGTATCGTTGATCAGTTTGAAGTGGTTGAGATCGATCTGGCAGAGCGCGCCGCGGGGGCCGCCCGGTTGACGTAGGTTGAGCCACTGGCGCAAGTAGGTTTCGAAACTGCGGCGGTTGAGCAGGCCGGTCAGCGGGTCGCGTGTCGATTGGTAGTCCAGCGCGTTTTCCAGCTCGCGTTCGCGACTGACATCGCGCAGCACCAGGGCGAGGCCGCCGCCAGTGCGGTTGCGACCGCTCAGTGCTGAGACACGGATTTCCACGATGTGATTGCGCCCGTCACGTGCCTGCAGGATGCCTTCCGCCGCACTTGCGCCGCGGTTACCCAGGCTGGCGAGGTCAGCATACATCGGTTCGCGGGTGTGTTCCTCCAGCAAAGGGGCAATTTCACCCAGGCCGCGGCCAAGCGCGCTGGCCAACGGCCAGCCGGTAAGTCGCGTGGCGACCGGATTCATGAACTGGATACGCATGCCGGCATCGGTGGTAATGACCGCATCGGTGATCGAACTCAGAGCGATTTCGGCCTGCTCCCGGCTATGTGCCAGTTCGCTTTCGACCGCCGCCTGGGTCCGCCGGGCATGGCGGCGCAGTCCGGTGATCCACCCAAGGGCGCCGATCAAAATCCAGGGCAGCAGTGCGGCCGGGAGACTGGTTCCAAGGCGTAAATCCGCCAATTCGGCATACCGGGTCAGGTCGATCGAGAGACGATGGTGGTCGACATGCAATCGCTGATCGACCCGATAGCTCGGAAGAATGCTCGGCAACGGCGTGCCCTCGCGGGCTTCGCTGTGGTAGATCGTCTGCCCCTGACCACGGGGTACACTCAGGTTGCGGATGCTCAGGGACCACTGCGGGTGGGCGTCGAGTATGCCGTCGAGCATGCGCGGGAAATCGACCGACAGCATGAACATGCCGCTGAGCTGGCGTTTGCGTTCGGCGGCATCGGCGGGCGGCTTGCGGCCGTTGTAGGTGGCCATCAGCGCGAGATAGCCCGGTCGATTGCCGTTGAAGCGCGGGACCGCGATAACGGCCATGCGTCCCTTGCGGACGGCGCGTTCTACCGCTTCGGCGATTTGGGGGTCGCTCAGCAGATCGGCACCCAGAAACCCGGCGTTGGTGGCGCTGCTGGGCGCCAGGAAGCCGATGACCAGCGCGGGTCGGTCGCGCGGGACGCTGCCGTCGAACTCGCCGAAGGGATGGAGGTGGAATTGCGGGTGGCCTTGTTCGCGCATGCGCGCGACGTAGCCGTCGCGCTCTGCCGCGGGCAGCCAGCGCAGATAGGCGAAATTCGAGAAGTAGGGATAGCTGTGCAGCAGTGCGCCGGCAACGGAGGAAAGCTGCTGCGCACCGTGCAGGGCGTTGGCCTGGTAGAGGCCGGACAGCGGGGTGAGTACGGCGCGGTCGGTGGCTAGGCGCTGTGTGATCAGCTGGATGATGCCGGTGGCCTGGGCGGCATAGATGCGTTGCGAGGCGCTGAGGTTGAGCCAGCTGATGACGGCAATGAGGAGGAAGCTCAGGACCAGTGCGGCGGCCGCGCTCACGCCGATTTCGAACCAGGTGAACAGTGGCGCGGATTCGCGCGAGGCAGGGGACTTTGGTTCAGACATCGGGTATGCCGGTTGGCGGCTGGCCATGGGCGGTGCGGACGACGGCATCGCGGGGGCCGGTGGCTCCCTTGTCGGCTACAGCGACATCAGCCCGGTTGCCCAGCGCAAGCCTTGGGGTCGTCGTGACCAAATTCATGTCCTTGTGGGACGGCGGTTGTGGCGGATGTTAGCAGAGCGGCGTCCGCCTGCCGATAGCGAATCGGCTAGCGGCGATCCTGGTCTCCGGTATCCGGGGTCCCGCTGAAATGCACCACGCGCTGCGGATAGGGGATTGTGATGCCGTGCCTCTTGAAGGCACGCCAGATGGCGAGATTGAGTTCGGAGCGGATGTTGTTGACGCCGGCCTCAGGGTCCTGAATCCAGGCACGCAGTTCGAGACGCATGCCGTTGTCGTCGAATGAGAGCAGGCGTGCGCCCGGTGACGGGTCGTCGAGTATGCGAGAGTGCGTGCGTGCAACCTCCTCCATCAGGCGCAGGGCGATTTCGGGATCGTCGGCGTAGCTGATGGTGACAGGCGTCTTGAGACGCACCTTGCGGTCGGTGTAACTCCAGTTGATCACCTGCGAGGTCACGAGGTTCTCGTTCGGGATCAGCGTTTCCACCCCGTCGCGGTCGCGCACGACGATGTAGCGGGCGCGCAATTCCTGCACCCAGCCGAAGCGGTCGCCGATGCTGATCACGTCGCCGGGCCGGATGGAGCGGTCGAACAGCAGGATGAAGCCGCTGACGAGGTTGCTCGCGATGCGCTGCAGGCCGAGGCCGAGGCCGACGCCGAGCGCACCGCCGAACACGGTGAAGGCGGTCAGGTCGATGCCGACCAGATTCAGTCCGATCAGCAGGCCGAAGACCAGCATCACGAATTTGATCACCTTGGCGATGCCCACGCGCAGACCGGCGCTGATGCCGCCCGCGGCCATGATCTGGCGCTCGATGGCGCTGCCGACCCACCAGGTGAGCAGGAACACCACGCCGATCAGCATGCCGGCCTTGAACAGCGTCAGCAGCGTAATGGGATGCGTCCCGGGGGTGAGCTGCACGCGGTCGAGCAGCTTCGACAGCGGTTCGAGCCAGCCGAGCAGGTGCAGCGCGACCACCGCCCAGATGGACAGGCCGACGATCTGTTCCCAGGCGCGCAGCGTCGGCCCAGGGCGAAGTCCCTGGCGCAGGAAGTAGACCAGCAGGCGGATCGCGGCCAGTGACAACAGCAAGGGAGTCATCACCGCCAGGATCTCTCCGGGACGGTGTGCGGCCAGCAGCGCGGCACGCCCGGTCAGGGTGACGAGCAGCGCGGTCAGCGGAAAGGCGAGTCGCTCGGAGCCGCGCAACAGGATGCGGCGCAGGCTGCGCAATGGGGCGTTTTCGGTGGCCTGCGCCACGCGCTGCGTGGCCAGACGATGGGCCAGCCAGCCGACGGCCAGCGCCAGGACGATGATGCCGAGCTGCCACAGCCGGCCCGGCGTCAGCATCTGGATGATCGGATTCATGCCGGCTCTCCAGGTCGCGAGGCGGCGGGCTGCAACCAGCCGCGGAAGCGCGTGAGCAGCAGCAGCCCCGGTACCGCGAGCAGGGCGCAGACGACGAAGAACATCGGCCAGCCGAGATCCTGCGCCATGTAGCCGGTGCTGGCGGCGAGCAGGGTGCGCGGCACGCCCATCAGGCTGGTGAGCAGCGCGTACTGCGTGGCGGTGAATTCCTTGTTGGTCAGGTTCGCCATGAAGCCGATGAAGGCGGCCGTGCCCATGCCGCCGGTGAAGTTCTCGAAGGCGATGATCACGGCCAGCCAGCCGAGCACGGGGCCGGTGTAGACCAGCCAGGCGAAGGCGGCGGTGGACAGGGCCTGCAGCAGCCCGAACAGCCACAGGGCACGGTACTGGCCGATGCGCAGAATGCCGATGCCGCCGGCGAAACCGCCGAGCACGGTGGCCCAGAAGCCGAACAGCTTGACCACCGCACCGATGTCCGCCTTGGAGTAGCCGAGCTGCAGATAGAAGGGGGTGGTCATGGTGGTGGCGAGGGTGTCGCCGAGCTTGTAGAGCAGGATGAACAGCAGGATCAGCAGCGCATTCTGCCGTTGGCTGAAGAACTCGACGAAGGGCCCGACCACGGCGGTGCGCAGGTCGGGCGGCAGGGGCTTATGGGTGTTCGGCTCGGGCGCGAACAGCGTGGTGACGAGGCCGGGCAGCATGAGCGCCGCCATCGCGGCGAAGGTCAGTGCGAAACCGGCGTACTGCGCGAGGATCAGACCGCCGCCGGAGGCCACCAGCATGCCGACGCGGTAGCCCCATACGTACAGCGAGGCGCCGAGCCCCTGTTCGTCGTCGGCCAGCGACTCGCGCCGGTAGGCGTCGATCACCGTGTCCTGCATGGCCGAGAACAGCGCCACCAGCAGCGCGAACACGGCCACCAGGGTGAGGTTGCGGTGCGGGTCGGTCTGGCCCAGCAACAGGATGGCGAGCGCCAGCAGCAGCTGCAGCACGAACAGCCAGCCGCGGCGGCGTCCGAGCAGCGGCGGGACGTAGCGGTCCATGAACGGCGCCCACAGGAACTTGATCGTGTAGGGAATGCCGACGAGGGCGAACAGGCCGATCTCGCCGAGGGACACGCCGGCCTGGGTCAGCCAGGCCTGCAGCAGGGTCAATGTGAGCAGCAGCGGGAGACCGGAGGCGAAGCCCATGAGCGCCGCCACGATCATGCGGCCGGTGAAGAATTCGCGCAGCAGGGCGGCGTAGCTCAGCTTCAAGTGGCGTATCCGGTCGACGGTGTGCCGACATGATACATGGCACGCGCCCGGTTGCGCCTTGTGCGTCGTGCCGGGTCTAAATCAGCTCTCGGTCGTAGTCGATGGTCAGCGGGGCGTGGTCGGAGAAGCGTTGCTCGCGGTAGATCGCGGTGGCGCGGACCTTGTCGGCGAGCGAGGGACTGACCACCTGGTAGTCGATGCGCCAGCCGACATTCTTGGCCCACGCCTGGCCGCGGTTGGACCACCAGGTGTACTGCTCGGGCGCTTGCTCGATCCGGCGGAACGCATCGACATAGCCCAACTCGCCGAACAGGCGGTCCAGCCAGGCGCGTTCTTCGGGCAGGCAGCCGGAGTTCTTCTGGTTGCCGCGCCAGTTCTTGATGTCGGCGGCGGTGTGCACGATGTTCCAGTCGGCGCAGATCACGTACTCACGCCCGTTGCCGCGCAGCTCGTCCAGGTGCCGGTACAGGCAGTCCATCAGGCGGTACTTGATCTGCTGGCGTACATCGCCGGAGGAACCCGACGGCATGTACAGGGAGATCACGCTCAGGTTGCCGAAGCGGGCTTCCAGCCAGCGGCCCTCGGTCTCGAACTCCGGGCATTCGGGGCAGCCGAGCACGGCTTCCACCGCATCGGGCTTGCGCCGCGCGTACAGTGCGACGCCGCTGTAGCCCTTCTTCTCGGCATCGGAGTAGTAGCAGTCCCAGCCTTCCGGCCAGAACGCCGCATCGGTGAGCTGCTCGGCCTGGGCCTTGGTTTCCTGGATGCAGACCACGTCCGCATGCTGCTGCGGCAGCCAGTCGAAAAAGCCCTTGCGTGCGGCGGAGCGGATGCCGTTGGCGTTGAAGGTGATGATGCGCATGATGCAGGCGGTTCGGCGAAAAGGCGCCAGTCTAGCATCGCTTCACGCGCTTGCGGCTGGCGCCTCGGCGGTCTTTTCCGTGTCTGGCGGGGTCATGGCGAGCAGGGTCCAGTCCGCCGTCGGACGGATTTCGGTGTCCGCGGCGAACACGCGCAGGTGATTTTTGGGCGTGATGGCGAAAAGCGGGATGGCATTGCCGTGGGTTTTGCGCCAGTCCTCGTAGCCGAAGCTGGCGGTGAGCGTGGTGGAGCGGATCTCCGCGCCCTGGCTGACCAGGCTCTGCAGCTTGCGGTAGGAGATGTCACCGCCGAACAGGGGCCGGCCGCGGAACTCGGCCGCGACCGTGTGCTTCTGCCGGCGCGCCTCGTTGTCCGTCGGCGTGGGCAGGGTGTAGACGCTGCGCACGCCGAGTTCGCGGCGGTAATACTGCGCGGCCAGGACGTTGAGATCGCCCTGCGGCGACAGCCCGAGCAGGCGGCCGATGCCGATCAAGTCGAGGTGGCGGTCGGCGTGCTCGGACACGGGATTGCCGTAGTAGGTGCTCAGGCCGTCCATGCGGGCGGCCTTGACGTGTTCCCAGTAGCTGTCGGCCAGAATGACCTGAAAGCCGCGCTTTTGCAGGGCACGGCCGACGGCACGGGCCACCGGATTGGCGCCGACCAGCAGCAGGCCCCGGGGTTCCGGCTCGGCGATGCCGAGGAAGCTGGCGAGCGGGCGCGCGGTCAGGCTTTGCAGCACCACCGTGCCGATGATGACGAGAAAGGTCAGGGGCACGAGGCGGTTGGCGTCGTGGTAGCCAAGTTCGGAGAGGCGCAGCGCGAACAGGGCCGAGACTGCCGCTGCGATGATGCCGCGCGGGCCGATCCAGGCAAGCAGCACCCGCTCGCGCATATTAAGCGGCGAACCGAGGGTGGACAGCCACACCTTGAGCGGGCGTGAGACGAGTTGCAGCACCACGAGCACACCCAGCGCGCCCCAGCCGATGCGCAGCATCTGCGTCAGATCCAGGCGCGCGGCGAGCACGATGAACAGCCCTGAGATGAAGAACACGCTCAGGCTTTCCTTGAAGTCGAGGATGGCGTCGACCGGGATGCGCTTCATGTTGGCCAGCCACATGCCCATCACCGTGACTGCGAGCAGGCCGGATTCAGGGGCGAGCATGTCGGCGCCGGCGAATACCGCGAACACGGCGGACAGCGTGGTGACGTTGTGCAGGTACTCCGGCAGCAGGTAATTGCGCAGCAACAGGCCGAGGCAGTATCCGGCGGCGACGCCGAGCACCCCGCCAACGCTGAGGATCATGGCGAAGGTGCCGATCAGATGCCCCACGGCACCGGTGCCCTGGCTGGAGATGATGAATTCGTAGACCACAACTGCGAGCAGTGCGCCCAGCGGATCGATGACGATGCCTTCCCAGCGCAGCGCCTTGGCGACGGCGGCATTGGGACGTACGGTGCGTAGCATGGGGATGATCACGGTAGGGCCGGTGACGGTCATCATCGCGCCGAACAACGCGGCCAGTTGCCAGTCGAGACCGACCAGCCAGTGCGCAGCGAGTGCGGTGATCGAGCCGCTGATCAGCAGTCCGAAGCTCACCAGGTTGCGTACCACCCGTTCGAGTCCGCGGATCTCGTCGAGGCGCAGCGTCAGGCTGCCTTCGAACAGGATCACCGCGACGGCCAGCGAGACGATCGGGAACAGCAGGTCGCCGAACACGCGGTCCGGATCGAGCCATCCGGTGACCGGGCCGATGAGGATGCCGGCGAGCAGCAGGAAGAGGATTGCCGGCAGTTTGACCCGCCAGGCAATCCATTGGCACAGAACACCCAGCAACCCGACGGCGGCGATCGCGAATAGGGCGAATTCGTTCATGGATGCGAACAGTGGTTGTCAGGGGCGCAAAGCCTACTCTAGCATGTTGACCACAGACTATTAGGGAATCACATGAGCGCGAGCGACCAGCAGAATTTCCTCGACTTCGCCATCGAACGCGGTGTGTTGCGCTTCGGCGAATTTACCCTCAAATCGGGACGCATCAGCCCGTACTTCTTCAATGCCGGCCTGTTCAACACGGGCGATGCCCTGGCTCGACTGGGGCGTTACTACGCCCAGGCCATCGTCGGCTCCGGCCTTGCCTTCGACATGCTCTTCGGGCCTGCCTACAAGGGTATCCCCCTGGTCGCCGCCACGGCGGTCGCATTGGCGGAACACCACGGGCTTGACCTGCCCTGGTGCTTCAACCGCAAGGAGGCCAAGGACCACGGGGAAGGTGGATCGCTGGTCGGCGCGCCGCTGAGCGGACGCGTGCTGGTGGTCGACGACGTGATCACCGCGGGTACGGCGATCCGCGAATCGGTCGAGATCATCCAGGCTGCCGGGGCGACGCTCGCCGGCGTGGCGATCTCGTTGAACCGCGAGGAGCGCGGTCGCGGCCGGCTCTCGGCGATCCAGGAAGTCGAGGAAAGCCTGGGCGTGCCGGTGATCAGCATCGCACGCCTGTCGGATCTGGTGGCGCATCTGCGCGGCGACCCGGAGCGCGCGGATGTGCTGGGCCGGTTGGAAGCCTATCGCGCCGAATACGGCGTGTAGACCCATGCAAGCCCATCCGAAAATCCTTCGTTCTGCCCCGCGCCGCCGGCAATCGGTTTCTATGCTCCTGGGGTTATCGTTGCTGACCGTAACCCTCGCTTTCAGCTCGGTGGCACAGGCTGCAATTTACCGCTGGCGCGACGCTAACGGTATGGTGCACTACGATCAGTCGCTACCGGATGCGGCGGTTTCGCGGGGTTACGAGGTAATCAACGACGCCGGTGAGGTTGTCCGACGCGTACCCCCGCCGCCGACTGCCGCGCAGCGCGCACAGGAGAAGGCTGAGGCGGCAAAGGCCGCACAAACGATGGCCAAGAAAGAGGCTCGCGAGCGGCGCGACCGCATCCTTTTGGACACCTTCAGCAGCGTAGGGGACATCAAGCATATGCGCGACGAGCGCATCGATGCGCTCGACGTGCAGATCGAGCTGGCGCGTGATCGCGTGAAGCAGCTGAAAGGCAGTGGCGCTGCGGCACGTGCTTCTGCCGATGCCTCGCTACAGGACCTGTTGCGCCAGCGCGAACAGACCCGCCTTGAGTTCGAGGCGGATATCAAGCGCTTCCGTGAACTCAAGGGTCAGACCGCACCCTAACCGCGGATCTGGGTGCCGACGCCCTGGTCGGTGAACAGTTCCATGAGCAGTGCGTGCTCGACCCGTCCGTCCACGATGGTCGCCGTCTTCACTCCTGAATTAACCGCATCCAGCGCACACTCCACCTTGGGCAACATGCCACCGTGGATGGTGCCGTCGGCGATCAGGACAGCGACCTCGCGCGCGCTGACGGCGGTGAGTAACTCGCCTTTCCCGTCGAGCACACCGCGGGTATTGGTCAGCAGCATGAGTTTGTCGGCGCCGAGGATGGCGGCGATCTTGCCGGCCACGAGATCCGCGTTGATGTTGTAGGCGGCGCCGTCCTCGCCGACGCCGATGGGCGCGATTACCGGGATGAAGTCGCCGCCGTCGAGCATATGCACCACGGCTGGGTCGATCGCCGATACCTCGCCGACCTGGCCCAGGTCGACAAGGTCGCCCTCGATATCCGACGTCGCAGCCAGCAGCTTGCGCGCACGGATCAGGCCGCCGTCCTTGCCGGTCAGTCCCACGGCGCGGCCGCCCTGCTGGTTGATCAGGTTGACGATCTCCTTGTTCACCAGGCCGCCGAGCACCATCTCCACCACGTCCATGGTCTCTGCGTCGGTGACGCGCATCCCCTGTACGAAGCGCGATTCCTTGCCTAGGCGTTCCAGCAGCCGGCCGATCTGCGGGCCGCCGCCGTGTACCACCACCGGGTTGATGCCCACGTGCTTGAGCAGCACGATGTCGCGCGCGAAGCTGCGCTTGAGGCGGTCATCGACCATGGCGTTGCCGCCGTATTTGACGACGACGGTCTTGCCGGAAAAACGCTGGATGTAGGGCAGCGCCTCGATGAGGACGTCGGCAGTCTGCGTGGCGTCGTTTTGTTCCATATTTAGAACAGTTCGCTCTGTTTGCGGCTAGTGTGTTCAGATTGCGAATGGTTGGAGTAGGTCGACCAGTCTGGAACGTACTGCTCCGCCTGATTGCCCCATACGTGCCAGCCAGGGCGTGGGCCGCGCGCGAACATTTCTATATATGGACCTGGGCTACAGGCTTCAATCAATGGGTACTGTTCGTCTGGTTTGCGGCTGTGTTCGCGTTTCTGCGAGACGATGATATTTTCCTGGCTACGCCCGGGGTCCAGCGTGCGCGCGTTGCGTCCACGTACGCCGAACAGCAACATTTCGGTGACATTGCGAAAGTAGAAACCGACTCCTCGACGATCAGGCCCTCCGTCTTTGCGCACCTTGTACCAAACCAAATTGGTTTTGTAAGTGAATCCCCAGGCTTGCATCACGGCCATGCCCTCGGCTAGCAGCGCGTTGGGTACCCAGAGGTAAAGGTGTGCGGTGTCTTCAAGGAAGTCAGCGACGGGCAGCGCCTGGATTTCGGCTAGCGGTAGCGTTGGGTAACGCGCGAGGCGCTTATGCTCGGGTGCCATCTTGCCCGTGCGGTTGGTGAACTGCCATGGCGGGTCGGCCAGTACAGTGGCGAATTTCTGTTCCCCGATGCTCGCTAACAAGTCATCTCGTGCCGTTATGCTCATTTATTCGTCCTCTATATAGAGTTCGGGTTTTATGCCGAAGACAAGTACCGGACATCCACCCCCGCCGCCACCCTCAATGCGTGGCAACAGCTTACTCATGTGTGTGGTCGATGCGCCATATGATGAGCCGCGGCCAAGTCGGTTGAAGATGTCTTGCAACGCATCGCAGCGAGTAATAATGACGCCGATACTGATCGCACGTAACTCGAACAACAGGCGGAAGTTGTTCAAGTCGCGGTCGAAAAATGGGTCCTTGTTGTTCCATTCGATCTCAAGTGCGATACGGTTCTTGAAGCAGTCGACCTTATGCGTCGGTGTTTCCATGGTGTTGTCGTCGACAACCATACGGGTCTGGAAACCCTTTTCTAGCCAACCACGCTCAGCTAGAAAACCATCAATGAAGCTTGCCACTCTCGATTTACGTCCGCCCGGTTCGACAATCCAACTGCGATAAAGCCGAAAGGCATCCAGTACGGCAATCAGGTCATCCCACTCCTGTGCGAAATCAGCGTGGAAAATGGCTGCCGCATGCTTCCACTCGTGAACTTCGTAGTTTTGGCGGATGTTTTCCGGAAGGAGTTCGATGCTCATATCAAGGTCCACATTCAGAAAGGTAGTTTCAGGGAAGGCTCCACGGTCAGTATCTGCGTGCGGAATACGTTCTGAATGCGGGCCAGCGCGGTCGCATCGTCGGCCTCGAAGCGGATCACGAGGCTCGGCGTGGTGTTGGACGGACGCACCAAGCCCCAGCCGTCGGTGTAATCTGCGCGCAGGCCATCGATGGTGGTCAGCGTGGCATCGCCGAAATCGGCCTGTTCGCTCAGCTTGTGCATGAAGGCGAAATGGGCCCCTTCCTCGGCGAAGAGCACGTTGAGTTCCGGGGTATTGAGGCTGTCGGGCAGGGCGGCGAACACCTCGGTCGGTGTGCGCGGGTCATGGCTGAGGATCTCGAGCAGGCGTGCGGCGGTGTAGAGCGCGTCGTCGAAACCGTACCAGCGTTCCTTGAAAAAGATGTGTCCGCTCATCTCGCCGCCGAGCAGGGTGCCGGTCTCGCGCATCTTGGCCTTGGCCAGCGAGTGGCCGGTCTTCCACATCAGCGGTTTGCCGCCATGTGCCGCGATCTGGTCTCCGAGGTGTTTCGAGCACTTGACGTCGTAGAGGATGGTCGCGCCGGGATTGCGCGAGAGCACGTCGGCGGCGTAGAGCATCATCTGGCGGTCGGCCCACACCACGCGCCCTTCGGGGTCGACCACGCCGAGGCGGTCGCCGTCGCCGTCGAAGGCGAGTCCCAGGTCGAGCCCATGATTGCGCACCCGCTCGATCAGGTCGGTGAGATTCTCGGGCTCGGACGGGTTCGGGTGATGGTTGGGGAAATGCCCGTCGATTTCGCAGTACAGCCGCTCGACGCGGCAGCCGAGCCGTTCGATCAGGCGTGGGGCGAGCTCGCCGGCAACGCCGTTGCCGCAGTCCACCGCAAGGCTGAGCGGTCGCGCCAGCTTCACGTCGCCGGCGATGCGCGCGAGATAGCGTTCGGCGACGTCTTCTTCGCGGCGCGTCCCGGTGCCGTGAGTGAAGTCGTCGGTTTCAATACGCGTGCGCAGAGCCTGGATGGTGTCGCCGTAGAGGGTTTCGCCGCCGATGACCATCTTCAGGCCGTTGTAGTCGGGCGGGTTGTGACTGCCAGTGACAGCGACGCAGGTGCGCGTGCCGAGGGCCTCGGCGGCATAGTAGACCACCGGTGTCGGCACACAGCCGACGTCGATCACGTCCATGCCGCTGGCTAGCAGTCCCTCGGCGAGCGCGGCGATCAGCCGCGGGCCGCTGAGTCGGCCGTCCCGCCCGATCGCGACGGCCTGCTGGCCGCGTGCCAGCGCGGCACTGCCGAAGGCCTGGCCGATGAGCCGGGCGGCGGATTCTGTGAGATCGCGGTCGACCACGCCGCGGATGTCGTAGGCGCGGAACAGGGTGGGACTGATCTGGCTCATCGGGCTTCCTTGTGTCGCTCGGTTGTCGCGGGGATCAGTGGCGGCCGGTGTGGCCGAAGCCGCCGGCGCCGCGAGTGCTGGCGTCGAAGTCCTCGACGATGTCGAACTCGGCCTGCACCACGGGCACGAACACCAGCTGGGCGATGCGTTCGCCGGGCTGCACGGTGAAGCTGTCCTGGCCGCGGTTCCAGCACGAGACCATAAGCTCGCCCTGGTAGTCGGAATCGATCAGCCCGACCAGATTGCCGAGCACGATGCCATGCTTATGGCCGAGGCCGGAGCGCGGCAGGATGGTGGCGGCCAGGCCCGGATCGCCGATGTGGATGGCGATACCGGTGCGGATCAGCGCGGTGTCGCCCGGCGCGAGTTCGAGCGGCGCGTCCAGGCAGGCGCGCAGGTCCATGCCGGCGGCGCCGTCGGTGGCGTGTGCGGGCAACGGGAAGTCGCGGCCGACCCGCGGGTCGAGAATCTTGAGTTCAATCTTGCGCATGGCGTGCGGGATCTTCCTTGAGCGGATGGATGTGGCGGTAGCGCTCGGCGACGAGCGCGACGAGTTCGCGGGCGAGGTCTTCCTTGGAAGCGCGCGGTAGACAGCGGGCGCCCTCGTCCCACAATACCTCCAGCGCATTGTCGCTCTGCTCGATGCCGAGACCATCGCCGACGCGGTTGGCGGCGATCATGTCCAGCCGCTTGGCGGCGAGCTTGGCGCGCGCGTTGGCGAGCAGGTCGTCGGTCTCGGCGGCGAACCCCACGCAGAAGGGCCGCGGCCGGTGCGCGGAAACCTCGGCGAGGATGTCCGGCGTGCGTTCGAGCGCGAGGGCGAGCGTGTCGGCAGTCTTCTTGAGCTTGTGCGTGCTGGCGGCGGCGGGCCGGTAGTCGGCCACCGCGGCGGCGGCGACGAAGAGATCGGTCGACGGCAGCACGCTCAGCACCGCGCGGTGCATGTCGGCGGCGGTCTCGACATCGACGCGGCTCACGCCGCGTGGCGTTGCCAGGGCGACGGGACCGGCGATCAGCGTCACCTGGGCCCCGGCGGCGCGCGCTGCGGCAGCGATGGCGAAGCCCATGCGGCCCGAGCTGCGGTTGGCAATCACGCGCACCGGGTCGATGGGTTCCCGCGTCGGGCCGGCGGTGACGGTGACGCGCACGCCGGCCAGCGGGCCCTTGTACTCGCCCAGTGCGGCGAGAATCTCGGCGGGTTCGAACATGCGCCCGGCGCCGATCTCGCCGCAGGCTTGATCGCCTTCGGCGGGGCCCAGCAGGGCGATGCCGCGGGATTCGAGCAGCGTGCGGTTCGCCTGCGTCGCCGGATTGGCCCACATCACGCGGTTCATCGCCGGGGCGAGATACAGCGGCGCCTCGGTGGCGAGGCACAGGGTGGCGAGCAGGTCGTCGGCCAGCCCGTGCGCGAGGCGCGCCATGAAGTCGGCGCTGGCGGGGGCGACGAGCACGGCGTTGGCCCAGCGCGCCAGCTCGATGTGTCCCATGCCGGCCTCGGCACGTTCGTCCAGCAGTGTGGTGTGTACGGGATTGCCGGACAGCGCCTGGAAGGTCAGCGGGGTGACGAACTCGCAGGCGGCCGCGGTCATCGCCACGCGGACCTCGCAGCCGGCCTTGACCAGCAGGCGCGTCAGCTCGCAGGCCTTGTAGACGGCGATGCCGCCGGTGACCCCCAGCAGGATTCGAGAATGCGCGAGTGGTGTCGACATGCAAATGTGGCCGGCCCGGACCCGGGCAGTTTAGCAAATGCGAGCGCTACGGACCCGGCTAAGGGTGCCAGTAGCCGCGGTGGTACAGCCAACCTCTGCCTCGGTGTTCCCAGTATCCAGGCACCCAGCGCGAGCGTGGATGGGGTGGGCGGGCCCAGTGACCGCCGTACCACTGCCAGCGGCCGACCCAGCTCCAATGTCCGGGTACCCAGATGGCGCCGGCATAGGGGCGTGGAGCCACCAGTTCGATTCGTGGTGGCGGTGGGCCGGCGCGAACCACCATGCCCATGCCGGGGGGGCCGGGGAAGACCGGCACACAACCTTCGAGCAGAGCCGCCAGGGACAGCCCAATGGCAGGCAACAGCGTGCGCAGGGTGAACCAACGAGTGCTTCGGCGGGGATTTTTCATGGTATCCGCCTAAACTAGTAGAGCGGTTGTTCGGTCACCACGAGTAAAACAAAAAATACCGACCGGCACCCACAACCACCATAGGAGTATTGTAATCATGGTCCCCGAAAACATGCATTTGCTCGAATATATCAAGGGTTCGCCCATAACCCAGGACCTCACGCCTTCCGATTGCGAAGTGCTTGAAGGCATCATGGGTCTGCGCCAGGTCGGCGAAGGCGATGTGGTGCTGCGCGAAGGCGAGACGGATCACACCCTCTACGTGGTCGCCGAGGGGCGTATCCGGGTGGTGCAGGAAGTGGCGCGCGGCGAGCCGCTGGTGCTGCACGTGATGGGTCCTGGCGGACTCTGCGGCGAGATGGGCTTCGTCGACGGCGCGCCGCATTCGGCCACGCTGATCACCGAGTGCGATTCGGTGCTGCTGTCGCTGGAGCGTTCGGCCCTCGAGTCCCTCGTTCAATCGCATCCACATGTCGTCTATCACGTGATGCGCGCGATCGTGCGTCTCGGTCACCAGGTACTCAAGCGCATGAACCATCATCACCTTGAGATGAACAAATACATCACACAAGCGGGCGGATATTCCTGAGACTACAAAACGCACAGGGTTGCATGGGGTTCGCAATCTCGGTGCAAGGGGGGGCGATGGGCATCAAAGACTGGCCTGCCGGCGAGCGACCACGTGAGCGTCTGCTCGCACGTGGCGCGGAATCGCTGGGCGACGCCGACCTGCTGGCAATCTTTCTGCGTACCGGGGTACGCGGCAAAAGTGCGGTCGACCTTGCCCGCGAGCTGCTGGCCGAATTCGGCGGCTTGCGCCCGCTGCTTGCGGCGCCGCGAGAGGATTTTTGCCGCGGCAAGGGACTAGGCGAGGCGAAATACGTGCAATTGCAGGCGGTGCTGGAGATGGCGCGGCGGTATTTGTGGGAGGAACTCGAACGCGGTGGGACGATCGACGGTCCTGACGCTGCCGGGCGCTATCTGGCCGCGCGTCTGCGTGACCGGCCGAGCGAGGCCTTCGCCTGCCTGTTTCTCGACGGGCGGCATCGTGTCATTGCCTGCGAGGAGCTGTTCCAGGGCACCATCGACGGTGCCAGCGTGCACCCGCGGGAGGTCGTGCGTCGTGCGTTGCATCACAATGCCGCGGCGCTGATCGTGGCGCACAACCACCCCTCCGGCGTGGCCGACCCGAGTGCCGCCGACGAGGCGATCACGCGCCGGCTGCGCGAGGCCCTCGCCCTGGTCGACGTGCGCCTGCTCGATCATCTGGTGGTTGGCGAAACGGTGGTATCGCTCGCCGACCGCGGGCTCATGTAGCGTCGGCGGCGACCGAACCGACGGGCGAGGCGAGGACGGCGGCCAGGGTTTCGAGCAGGCGGTCCACCTGCTCGGGTTCGTGTGCGGCGCTCAGGGTGATGCGCAGCCGCGCCTGGCCTTCCGCGACCGTGGGTGGACGGATGGCGGGCACGAGGATGCCCTGCGCCCACAGCGCGTCCGCGACTGCCAGCGCCTGTGCGCTGTCGCCGATGAGGATGGGCTGGATGGGCGTGTCCGAGGGCATCAGCGTCAGGCCGAGCGCCGCGGCGCCGCCGCGCAGGCGGACGATCAGTTCGCTAAGGCGTTCGCGGCGCCATTCCTCCTCGCGCGCCAGCGTCAACGCCTGCAGTGTCGCCTCGGCGAGTGCGGCGGGCATTGCGGTCGTGAACAGGTAGGTGCGGGCCGCGCCGATCAGGTATTCGATCAAGTCCTCGTCGCCGGCGACGAAGGCGCCGGCGGTGCCGAGGGCCTTGCCGAGGGTGCCCATCAACACCGGGGCGTCTTGCTGACCCAGGCCGTAGCGGGCCAGGGTGCCGCG
Organism: Acidihalobacter aeolianus; assembly: GCF_001753165.1. GTDB lineage: Bacteria > Pseudomonadota > Gammaproteobacteria > DSM-5130 > Acidihalobacteraceae > Acidihalobacter > Acidihalobacter aeolianus. The sequence goes on along the minus strand of NZ_CP017448.1, from coordinate 3,232,276 downwards.
CCCGCCGGATCCGTGTACGCCGATGCCGTGGGCGTCGTCCACCATCAGCCAGGCGCCGCATTCGCGTGCGGCCTCTACCAGGGCGGGCAGCGGGGCGACGTCGCCGTCCATGCTGAACACGCCGTCGGTGAGCAGCAGGGTGTCGCCTTCCGCGCGGGAGAGCTGGCGGCGGGCGGAGTCGACATCGGCGTGGGCGTAGCGTAAACGTTTCGCTCCGGAGAGCGTGCCGGCGTCGATCAGCGAGGCGTGGTTCAGGCGGTCCTCGACCACGCTGTCGCCGCGGCCGACCAGGGCGGCAACCGTCCCCAGGTTGGCCATGTAGCCGGTGGAAAAGAGCAGCGCGCGCGGCCGGCCGACGAATTCGGCCAGCGCTTCCTCGAGCGCGTGGTGTGCGCGTGAGTGCCCGTTGATGAGGTGCGCCGAGCCGCTGCCGGTGCCGTAGGCGAGGCTGCCGCGACGCAGCGCCTCGGCGATTGCCGGATGGCCGGCGAGGCCGAGGTAGTCGTTGCTGCAGAAGCTCAGGATCTCGCGTCCGTCGATGCGCTGCAGCGGTCCGGCTGGTCCTTCGACCTGACGGCGGAAGCGTTGCAGTCCGGCGGCGCGACGCGCCTCCAGCCGCTGGTGCAGGTCGAACATGCCTCAGGCCCGTTGCGCGGACGCGGTTTCGGCGGTTCCGCGGTGGGCCGGCGCGGCGTGAATGCCTAGCCGGCGGAACAGTTCGCGGTCGCGATCCGCTTCGGGGTTGTCCGTGGTCAACAGCTTTTCGCCGTAGAAGATTGAGTTGGCGCCGGCGAGGAAGCACAGGGCCTGCAGCTCGTCGCTCATGTCCAGGCGCCCGGCGGAGAGGCGTACGTGGCTCTGCGGCATCAACAGACGGGCGGCGGCGATGGTGCGTACGAATTCGAGCGGATCGATTGCCTCGATGCCATGCAGCGGCGTGCCCTCGACCTGCACCAGATTGTTGATCGGCACCGATTCGGGATGACGCGGGAGATTGGCGAGCTGCTGCAGCAGGCGGGCGCGATCGCGGCGCGACTCGCCCATGCCGACGATGCCGCCGGTGCACACGCTGATGCCGGCCTCGCGTACGTGTGCGAGGGTGTTCAGGCGGTCCTCGTAGACGCGGGTGGTGATGATCCTGCCGTAGAACTCGGGCGAGGTGTCGAGGTTGTGGTTGTAGTAGTCGAGGCCGGCGGCCTTCAGGCGTTCGGCCTGACGGGCCTCAAGCATGCCGAGGGTCACACAGGTCTCCAGCCCTTCCGCACGGACGGCCGAGACCATCTCCGCGACGCGTTCGAGGTTGCGGTCGGTGGGGTTGCGCCAGGCCGCGCCCATGCAGAAGCGGGTCGCGCCCTTGGCCTTGGCCGCGCGCGCCTCGGCCACGACTTCTTCCAGCGGGAGGAGGCGCTCGCGTTCCAGTTCGGTGTGGTGGTGTGCGCTCTGCGGACAATAGGCGCAGTCCTCGGGGCAGGCGCCGGTCTTGATCGAGAGCAGGCTGCTGACCTGTACGGCGTTGGGGTCGAAGTGCTCGCGGTGGGTCTGCTGAGCCGCGAAAAGCAGGTCGTTGAAGGGCTGGTCGAACAGGGTTTCGATCTCTTCGATCGCCCAGTCGTGGCGGGTCGTGTGCATGGTCATTCCGGCGTCTGTGCAGTGGGCGCGAGGGGGGTATCCTCCCAGCATTCCCGGTGGATGCGGATCAGGTCGTAGATCGACCAGGGGATCATGATAGCCGCGGATACCCCCCAGTAGATCAGAAAATGTGACAGCCGGGGCGGGAAATAGGTGCCGGCGACGATCAGGAATCCGGTCATGGCGTAGAAGCGGTAAGCGGCGATCTGGGTGTAATGGCCGACCCGCGGGTTGGGATGCTGGCGGTTCATGGCGTAGATGAACATCGAGGCGCCGAACCAGAAGATCACCAGCGGAAACGGCAGCAGAAAGGCCGCGATGTTGCCATAGTTGAACAGAGTCGCGGCGTTGCGCGCCGAGCGGGCGCTGATCGATCTGGGTGTGGCGCTGGCCTCGGTCATGCACGGCCTATCTGACGTGTGTGAGGGGAGTCTAACGGCGGACTCTGTCATGTCAACTTGGGGGGGGCGCTATGGATCATGGGTCGGCACGCAGGCTGTGGGGTGGTTTCCTGGAGCGGCTGTATCCGCAGGTTTGCGCGTTGTGCGGCGACGCCGGTCAGCCCGGCCTCGACTTGTGTGTGGGTTGCGAGGCCGATCTGCCACGGGTGGAGCAGGCCTGTCCGTCTTGCGGCAGACCCTTGCCGGCGGAGGCGGCGGGCAGCGTGTGCGGCCGCTGCGTACGCCGACCTCCGCCCTACGCCGCGGTCTACGCCCCATACCGCTATGCGCCACCGGTCGACCGGCTGATAGCGGAGTTCAAGTTTCGCGGCAGGCTCGCCAATGCCCGTCTGCTCGGCGAGCTGTTCCGGCGTGCGGCCGTGGCCGATGGGCGACGCCCGCCGCCGTTGCTGATCCCGGTTCCGCTGCATACGGCCCGCCTGCGCGGGCGCGGCTACAACCAGTCGCTGGAGCTGGCACGCGAGCTGGCACGCCATTTCGGGGTGCGGGTCGAGGCGTTCGGCGTGCGCCGTCAGCGGGCCACGCCGCCGCAGATGACGCTCCCGGCCCGCCGCCGGCGCGCCAACGTGCGCGGGGTCTTCGCGATGCGGCGCGGGCGGCGTCTGAGCGGGTCGGTGGCGATCGTCGACGACGTGATGACCACCGGGGCCACGGTCGAGGAACTGGCCCGCGTGCTGCGCCGTGCGGGTGCCAGTCGCGTGGAGGTGTGGAGCTTTGCGCGTGCCGGTCAGGCACGCAGCAGATAGGACAGGACGATGCCGGCGAATACTGTGAAACCGAACCAGTTGTTGTGCATGAAGGCGCGGAAGCAGAATTCGGGCACGCGATAGGCGATGAGCAGTTGCTGGTAGACGAACATGCCCGCTGCCACGACCAGGGCGAGGGCGTAGGGCCAGCCCAGATGCGCGTCGCGACCGATCAGATAGAGCGCGACCATCATCATTACCTGCAGCACGCCGATGATCAGCCGGTCGGCGTCGCCGAACAGGATGGCCGTCGACTTGAGCCCGATCTTGAGATCGTCCTCGCGGTCGGCCATGGCGTACATGGTGTCGTAGATGGTCGCCCACAGTACCGCGGCGATGAAGATCAGCCAGGCGAGCGGGCTGGGCCATGCGCCGGTCTGTGCGGTCCAGGCCATGGGCACGGCCCAGCCGAAGGCGGCGCCGAGATGCACCTGGGGCAGGTGGTGAAAGCGCTTCATGAAGGGATAGCTCGCCGCCAGCGCGACCCCGCCGAAGGAGAGGTACACCGTCTCCCGGTTCATGCTCAGCACCAGCAGGAAGGCGACCAGGCTGAGCGCCAGGAACACGCCGATCGCCTCGATGGGGCGGATGCGGCCGGCGGCCAGCGGGCGTTGGCGGGTACGGGCGACGTGGCCGTCGAAGTCGCGGTCGGCGAAGTCGTTGATCGCGCAGCCGGCCGAGCGCATCACCCAGGTGCCGGCGAGAAACACCACGAGCACCCAGGGATCGGGGCGGCCGTCGGCGGCGATCCACAGGCACCAGAGCATGGGCCAGACCAGCAGCAGCGCGCCGATCGGGCGATTGGCGCGCACGAGCAGCGCATACTGCCACAGGCGCTCGCGGAGCGGATGTCCCGGCCGGAGTGCGGCGAGTAGAGGGTTGGTGTCGGCCATGGCGCATGACTTTCGCACCCCGGCACCCTCAAAATCAAGCGACGCACCTCATCGCTTCGCATAACGGGGTAAAGTGCGCATTTGCGTATTTCCATGGAGGTACAGATGAGCAACGAACCGCGGCATTTCGATCTGATCGCCATCGGCGGCGGCAGCGGCGGGCTGTCGGTGGCCGAGCGCGCGGCCCGTTACGGTGCGCGTTGCGCGGTGGTCGAATCGCGCCGCCTGGGCGGTACCTGTGTCAATGTCGGCTGCGTGCCGAAGAAGGTGATGTGGTACGGCGCCAGCCTCGCGCATGCGCTGAAGGACGCACCCGGTTACGGCTTTTCAGTCGGCGAAACGGCCTTCGACTGGGCCGAACTCAAGGCCAAGCGCGATGCTTACGTCAGCGGCATCAACGGCTGGTACGTCACCTATCTGGACGATTCCGACGTCGCGCTCATCCGCGGTCAGGCACATCTCGTCGATGCACGCACGATCGAGGTAGATGGTGTTCGCTACACCGCCAACCACATCGTGCTGGCCACCGGCGGAGAGCCGGTGATACCGGAAATCGAAGGCGCGGATCTCGGCATCACCTCGGACGGTTTCTTCGAACTCGAGCATCTGCCCGACCGCGTGGCCGTGATCGGCTCCGGTTATATCGCTGTCGAACTGGCCGGGCTGCTCAACGCACTGGGTACGGAGGTTTCCCTGTATCTGCGCGGCGAACATGTGCTGCGCCGTTTCGACAGCCTGCTGCGCGAACATCTGACCGAGGCGATGCTCGATGCCGGCGTTTCCGTATTCCCGCGTGCACGGATCGAGTCGCTACAGCGCGATGACGACGGGCGGTTGTCGCTGCATTGCGTCGACGGACGCATCTCGGGCGGTTTCGAGACCGTGCTGTGGGCGGTCGGGCGCCACCCGGCCGTGGCCGGCCTGGGTCTGGAGGCGCTTGGCGTGATTCAGGATGAAGAAGGGCATGTGGTCGTCGATGCCTACCAGAACACCAATGTGGCAGGGGTCTACGCGATCGGCGACATCACCGGACGTGTGGAACTGACCCCGGTCGCCATCGCGGCCGGGCGGCGGCTCGGCGACCGGTTGTTCGGCGGGCAGCCGGAGCGGCGGCTCGACTACGAGAATATCGCCACGGTGGTGTTTACTCACCCGCCGATCGGCACCGTTGGGCTCACCGAGGACGAGGCCCGCGAGGTGCATGGCGATGCGGTCAAGGTCTATCAGACCAGCTTCACCTCGATGTATTACGCGATGACCGACCACGCGGTGAAGACGGCAATGAAGCTCGTCACCGTGGGGGCGCGGGAAAAGGTGATCGGTTGCCACATCATCGGTCCGGGAGCGGACGAGATGCTGCAGGGCTTCGCGGTCGCGATACGCATGGGTGCGACTAAGCACGATCTCGACGATACCGTGGCGATCCACCCGACCAGCGCCGAAGAACTGGTCACGATGCGCTAGCGCATTACGGGGGCGGCGCGGCGGCCGGGTACCGCCGCGCCGCTTGAACCTCAGCCTTGTGGAGGCTGGCTGATCGGGACCAAGGTGATGGTGACGCGGCGGTTCATCGCGCGGCCCTGCGCCGTGGCATTGGATGCGATCGGATTGGATTCGCCATAGCCCATTACCTGAAAACGCTGGGCCTGCACGCCCTGTGCGACCAGATAGTTGGCCACCGACTGCGCACGCTTGACCGAGAGTTGCTGGTTATAGGCGGCGGTGCCGGTGCTGTCGGTGTAGCCGCCGACGTCGATGGCGGTCTTCGGGTAGTGGATCAGGACCTTGGCCACCGAGTTGAGCACAGGATAGAACTGCGAGGCGATCTGATATTGATTGGTGGCAAAGGTGATGTCACCCGGCATGTTCAGGATGATGTCGTTGCCGCTGCGGGTCACGCTGACGCCGGTGCCCTGCAACTGCTGGTGCAGTTCCGCCTGCTGGCGATCCATGTAATAGCCCACCGAGCCGCCGGCGATGGCGCCGAGCGTCGCGGCGAGCGCGGTGTTGCGGCCGGGCTTGCCGAGGTTGTTGCCGAGGATGGCGCCCGCCACCGCGCCGATGCCCGCGCCGATGGCGGTGTGGCTGACTTCCTGTTGTCCGGTGTAGGGATTGGTGGCGCAGCCCGCGAGGCCCAGGGTGATCGCCATCGCCGAAACGGGGACCAATCTACGCAGCGTCATGATGCTTTCTCCAGAGGATTCGGGTTGTTGGTCAACGCGGGTCTCACACCGCTCGCTCAAGCATAGGCGGCGCCCAGAAAGGTGCGCAAGTCGGCGATGACGGGCGGCGTCTGCGGGCGGACGCCACGCCAGATGCGGAAGGATTCGGCCGCCTGTTCGACCAGCATGCCGAGTCCGTCGACCGCGCGCACGGCGCCGCATGAGGTGGCCCACTGCATGAACGGCGTGGCCACATCGGCATAGACCATGTCGTAGGCCACGGTGCCTTCGCAGATCAATCCTTCGGGTAGATCGATGGCGCTGCCGCTCAGGCTGGCCGCAGTGGCATTGACGATGAGATCGAAGGGGGGCTCGCCGGCCAGTGCGTCGAGGGCCGTGCCCCGGATCGGGCCGCGGGCTGAAAAGTCGGCGGCCAGCCGCGTCGCGCGTTCGGCACCGCGATTGGCGACCAGCAGCAGCTCGGGAGCCTGGTCGAGCAGGGGGCCGGCGACGCCTCTGGCTGCTCCGCCTGCGCCCAGCAGCAGGATGCGGCGGCCGGTGAGCGCAAGCCCCAGGTTGGCCGTGAGGTCCGTGAGCAGACCGACGCCGTCGGTGTTGTCGCCGCGGATGCCCTCGGCAGCGTCCAGCGTGAGGGTGTTGGCCGCGCCGGCGGCCCGCGCGGCCTCGCCGAGCGCGTCGGCCAGGCGCCAGGCCTCCTCCTTGAACGGGACGGTCACGTTGAGGCCGCGTCCGCCGGCCTCGCGGAAGCGGCTTACGACAGCGGCGAAGCCGTCCAGCGGCGCCTCGATGGCGATATATTCGAGCGCCTGCCCGGTCTGTGCCGCGAACGCGCGGTGGATGCGCGGCGACAGGCTGTGCGCGACGGGGTGCCCAATCACCGCATACTGGTCGGTTGCTCCGGTCATGCGCGTGCCGTCAGCGGGTTTCCCTGAGCCAGCGGGCCGCGTCCATGGCGTAGTAGGTGAGAATGCCATCGGCGCCGGCACGCTTCATCGACAGCAGGGTCTCCAGCACGCAGGCGCGTTCGTCCAGCCAGCCGTTCTGGGCCGCGGCCTTGAGCATCGCGTACTCGCCGCTGACGTGGTAGACGAAGGTCGGCATGGCGAAGGTCTCCTTCACCCGGCGGACTATGTCGAGATAGGGCAGGCCTGGCTTGACCATGACCATGTCGGCGCCCTCGGCGATGTCGAGTGCAGTCTCGCGCAGGGCCTCGTCGCCGTTGCCCGGGTCCATCTGGTAGGTCGACTTGCTGCCCTTGCCGAGGTTGGCGGCCGAGCCCACGGCGTCGCGGAACGGGCCGTAGAAGGCGGAGGCGTACTTGGCCGAGTAGGCGAGGATGCGGGTGTGGATATGACCGGCGGCCTCGAGTGCCTCGCGGATGCGGCCGATACGGCCGTCCATCATGTCGGAGGGGGCGACGACCTCGGCACCCGCTTCGGCGTGGGACAGCGCCTGGCGTACGAGCACTTCCACCGTTTCGTCGTTGAGCACGTAGCCCGAATCGTCGAGCAGACCGTCCTGACCGTGGCTGGTGAAGGGGTCGAGCGCCACGTCGGTGACGATGCCGAGCTCCGGCACGGCAGACTTGAGCGCGCGCACGGCGCGCTGGGCGAGGCCCTCGGGATTGTAGGCCTCGGTGGCGTCCAGGCTCTTGTGCTCCGGTGGGGTGACCGGGAACAGCGCGAGTGCGGGGATGCCGAGTTGGGCGGCCTCGGTGGCGCGTTCGACCAGCAGGTCGATGGACAGGCGCTCCACCCCGGGCATCGAGGCGACCGCCTCGCGGCGACCGCGGCCCTCGAGCACGAACACCGGGTAGATGAGATCGTCGGCTGCCAGGCGGTTTTCGCGCATCATGCGGCGGGAGAAGTCGTCGCGGCGCATGCGGCGCGGGCGGGTCAGCGGATAGTGGGCGGGTTCGCTCATGTCAGGGTTCCTGTGTGTGCTTCAGGGCGTTTCGGTCAGCCAGTCGCGCGGGTGGAGGTAGCGCTCGTACAGGCGTGCCTCGGCGCTGCCGGGTTCGGGTGTCCAGGCATAGCGCCAGCGCACTTCGGGCGGCAGCGACATCAGGATCGATTCGGTGCGGCCGCCCGACTGCAGGCCGAACAGGGTACCGCGGTCGTAGACCAGATTGAACTCGACATAGCGGCCGCGGCGGTAGAGCTGGAAATCGCGTTCGTGTTCGCCGTAAGGCGTGTCCTTGCGGCGCTGCAGGATGGGCAGGTAGGCGTCGAGGTAGCCGTCGCCGACGCTGCGCATGAAGGCGAAGTCGCGCTCGGCGTCGCCGCTGTTGAGGTCGTCGTAGAACAGGCCGCCCACGCCGCGCGGTTCGTTGCGATGGCGCAGGAAGAAGTATTCGTCGCACCAGGCCTTGTAGCGCGGGTAGACGTCGTCGCCGAACGGGGCGCAGGCCGCCTGCGCCGTGCGGTGCCAGTGCACGCAGTCCTCGTCGAAGCCGTAGTAGGGGGTGAGGTCGAAACCGCCGCCGAACCACCAGACCGGTTCGGCGTCGTCGCGCTCGGCGATGAAGCAGCGCACATTGGCGTGCGAGGTGGGTGCGTACGGGTTGCGCGGATGGATCACCAGCGAGACGCCAAGCGCCTGGAATCGTCGGCCGGCGAGCTCTGGGCGGTGTGCACTGGCCGAGGGGGGCAGGCGGTCGCCGCGGACGTGGGAGAAGTTCACCCCGGCCTGCTCCAGCACCGTGCCGCCGGCGAGCACGCGACTGCGTCCGCCGCCGCCCTCGGGCCGCTCCCAGGCGTCGGTGATGAAGCGAGCCTCTTGGTCGACGTCCTCCAATGCGGCGCAGATGCGATCCTGCAGACTCAGCAGGTATTCGCTGATGGCGCCGATGTCCGGTGCGGTTGATGCTGACATGTGCGTTCCTTCAGGGGCGAAGCACGGCCCCGCTCAGTGCATCGCGGATTTCGCTCGGGCGGTCACGGCCGCCGAGCGGGCCTTCGAGATAGTAATCGATGCTGTCGCCGAATTGCGCACGCAGCTCGTCGAGATCACGTGCCGTGGGCCGGCCGCTGAGATTCGCGCTGGTGGAGACGATCGCGCCGCCGAAGGCACGGCAGAGTGCCGCGGCAACGGGGTGCGCGGTGACGCGCACCGCGATGCCCGCGTGTTCGCCGCGCAGCAGCGGATCGACGGTCGGTGCCGCGGGCACGATCCAGGTGTGCGGGCCGGGCCAGCTGGCTAGCATGCGCGCGCGACAGCCGGCGGGCATCTTGCCCATCCATCCGGCGAGTTGGTCGACCTCGGCAGCGATCAGGATCAGGCCCTTGGATGCTGGCCTGCGCTTGGCTTCTAGGAGGCGCTCCAGCGCAGCGGGGTTGCCGGGGTCGCAGCCGATGCCGTGGACCGCCTCCGTGGGATAGATGACGAGGCCGCCCTCGCGCAGAACCTTAGCGGCGGCCTCCAGCGATGCGGGAGCGGGTTGCGGTCCGGACATGGGCGAAGCCGCTCAGCGCTGCCGCGCGGTAGCCCTGTTCTTGGCTTTCTCGCTGCTGTCGGCTGACTTGCGCTTGGCGCGCGGTTTGGCCGCAGTGGCGGCCTTTGCCTTCGGGGCGGCCTTTTTCTTTGGTGTCGCTTTCTTTGGGGCGGCCTTGTCGCTGGCCGCCGCCTTGGCCTTGGCTGCACCGCGTCGGGCCTTCTTGACCGGTGCGGTGGCAAGCAGCGCTTCGCAGGCGGCGAGATCGAGCTGCTCCGGCTCGACGTCCTTGGGTATCCGGGCGTTGCGCTCGCCGTCGGTGACGTAGGGGCCGTAGCGGCCGCGCAGCACCTCCACGGCAGGCGCGTCCTCGCGCTCGAAGTGATGGATCACGCGCTCGGCCTCGAGGCGCTCCTTTTCCTCGATGAGCACCAGTGCGCGTTCCAGCGTGATGGTATAGGGGTCGTCGTCGCCCTTGATCGAGCAATATTTCGTGCCGTATTTCACGTAGGGGCCGAAGCGACCGATGTTGGCGTCGATCGATTTACCTTCGGCCGTTTCGCCGAGATGCCGCGGCAGATCGAACAGCTTGAGCGCTTCCTCGAGCGTGATCGTATCCATCTTCTGCCCAGGGCGCAGACCGGCGAAACGGGGCTTGTCCTCGTCGTCGCGGCTGCCGATCTGGGCGAAGGGTCCGTAGCGCCCCATGCGCACGCTGACCGGCTTGCCGCTCTCGGGGTCGATGCCGATTTCGCGTGCCTGCAGGGCCTCGTCGCGGCTCACCGACTGCGCGCGGTCCTCGACCTGGGCATGGAAGTTCTCCCAGAACTCGCGCAGCACCGGGATCCAGTTCTTCTCGCCGCGGGAGATTTCGTCCAGCGAATCCTCCATGCGGGCGGTGAAGTCGTAATCCACGTAGCGCGTGAAATGCTGCGTCAGGAAGCGGTTGACCACGCGTCCGACATCGGTCGGGTAGAAGCGGCGGCTTTCCAGTTCCACATACTCGCGGCTCTGCAGGGTAGAGATGATCGCAGCGTAGGTGGAAGGCCGGCCGATGCCATGCTCCTCCAGAGCCTTCACCAGGCTCGCTTCGCTGTAGCGCGGCGGCGGCTCGGTGAAATGCTGTTCGGTGAGGATGTCTTCCAGCGGCAGGCTGTCGCCCTCGGACATCACCGGCAGCAGGCGATTGTCGTTTTCCTGTTCGGCGTCGTCCAGCCCTTCGCGGTACACGGCCATGAAACCGGGATCGCGCAGTGCCGATCCCGTCGCGCGATACATGTTGCCCTCGCCGCCCGCGAGATCGACGCTGACCGTATCGAGCGTGGCGTGGATCATCTGGCAGGCGACGGTGCGCTTCCAGATCAGTTCGTAGAGGCGGAACTGGTCCTGGGTCAGCCGTGCACGCAGCTCTTCGGGCAGACGTGCGGCCGAGGTTGGGCGGACGGCCTCGTGAGCCTCCTGCGCGTTCTTGGATTTCGTGCGGTAGCGGTTGGGACTGGCCGGCACGGCGTCCTTGCCGTAGCGCTCGGCGATCAGCGTGCGGATCTCGGCCACGGCCTCGTCGGCGAGGTTCACCGAGTCGGTACGCATGTAGGTGATCAGGCCGATCGGCCCGGCGCCGAGATCGATGCCCTCGTAAAGGTTCTGCGCCACCTGCATGGTGCGTCGCGTGCTGAAGCCGAGCTTGCGCGCGGCTTCCTGCTGCAGGGTGGAGGTGGTGAAGGGCGGGGCCGGGTTGCGGCGCCGCTGCTTCTTTTCCACCTTGGCGACTTCGAGGTGCCCGGAGGCCGCCGTCAGCAGCGACTCACGCGTGGCATCCGCGGCATTCACATCGCCGATGTCGAATTGTTCCAGCTTGCGCCCGCCCAGATGGGTCAGGCGCGCGGAAAACGGGGTATCCGGGTGCGTCAGTCTGGCATCCACGGTCCAGTATTCCTGGCGCACGAAGCGTTCTATTTCCTCTTCGCGCTCCACGATCATGCGCAGAGCCGGACTCTGCACGCGTCCGGCGGAGAGACCGCGACGGATCTTGCGCCAGAGCAGCGGGGAAAGGTTGAAGCCGACGAGATAGTCGAGCGCGCGACGCGCCTGCTGGGCGTCGATGAGGTCGTTCGACAGGGTGCGCGGGTGGCTGATCGCGTCGTTGACCGCCTGGCGCGTGATTTCGTAGAACGCCACGCGGTGCACCGGCTTGTCCTTCAGTTTGCCGCTTTCGCGCAGGATTTCGTATAGGTGCCAGGAAATGGCCTCGCCCTCGCGATCGGGGTCGGTGGCCAGATAGAGATCGTCAGCCTGCTTGAGCGCCTTGGTAATCGCATCGACGTGTTTCTGGTTGCGCGGAATGACTTCGTAGCGCATCGCGAAGTCCTGTGTCGGATCGACCGCACCTTCCTTGGGCACGAGATCGCGCACGTGGCCATAGGAGGCGAGGACTTCGAAATCCTTGCCCAGGTACTTCTTGATGGTTTTTGCCTTGGCGGGCGATTCAACGATGATCAGGTGCTTGCCCATGACGTCCTTGCGTGCGGTTTGGCCTAGTGCAGGTAGGAGGGCGTTTCTTCGAACACCAGATCCTCAAGTTCGTTGTACGCCAACTCACGGTCGGGATGGTTGAACAGGACCATCAGCACGACCCATTTCAATTGTTCCAGGTCGATTTCGTCCTCATCCAGTGCCATGACCCGGTCGATGACCAGTTCGCGGGTGGCGGGTGTAAGTACTTCGCTTTGCTCCAGGAATAGCAGAAAACCGCGCATTTCGCTGTCGAGTCGCGTTTGTTCCACGGCCGTATACATGCGCAGCGAGGGCCGTACGGTGTTGACCAGCGGGGCTTCATGTTGCTCGGCTAAGCCATCGAGCCACTCGAAAGCACGGTCGATTTCGCTGCTGGGAAAGCCGGCGTCGATCAAGCGTGATTCGAGCTGTTCTCGATCCGCTTCTTGGTCTTCCATATCCTCGTCGACGTATTGCTCGAAGAGGTACATGAGAACATCCAGGACGGATTCTTTCATTCGCTGTCTCAGTCGCCTTGCGGTGTGCGGACGTAGCGCCCGCCGTCCACAGCAGCCACTTGTCCACGAAGCTCAAGTATCAGCAGCATGGAGGAAACGGCCTCTGCGGTCAATCCGCATCGCTCAACCAGCATATCCACTCCGACGGGATCGAAACCCATCGTCTGGAGCAGCCGTGAGTGCTCATCGTCATTTCGCTGAACTACGGCGGCGGGTGGGATCACGGTCGTGCCTGGCGACCATTGCCGGCCTATTTCCTCGAGTACGTCGGCAGCCGTTTCCACCAGTTTTGCGCCCTCGCGGATCAGCCGGTGACAGCCGCGCGACATGGGATTGTGGATCGAACCGGGGATGGCGAATACCTCGCGACCTTGCTCGGTTGCGAGTCGGGCGGTGACTAGCGATCCGCTTTGCCGTGCAGCTTCTACCACGAGTACGCCGAGGCTGAGCCCGCTGATGATGCGGTTGCGTCGGGGGAAGGCGCTCCGTGAAACATGCGTGCCGAGCGGCGCCTCGGAAATCATGATGCCACTCTGAACGATACGGCGAGCGAGGCCCCGATGGGCGGCCGGGTACACACGATCCAGGCCGGTGGCCGCGACCGCTATGGTGATGCCTTCGGCATCCAATGCACCCTCATGGGCCGCGCCGTCGATGCCAAGCGCAAGACCGGAGGTGATGCCGAGTCCGGCGCCGGCAAGATGCTTGGCGAAGGCGTGGGCGATGTCGCGTCCATTGGGGCTGGGGTGGCGCGTGCCGACGATGGCTAGTTGCGGATGATGCAGCAGCTCGCAGTCACCCATGGCGTAGAGCAGAAGCGGTGGGTCGGGGATTTCCCTGAGTGCCGGGGGGTAGCGGATGTCGGTCAGCGGAATCAGGTGCCTGTCTGCGCCATCGGCCCAGGCCAGGTCGGCGTCGACATCGATTGTGGAGGCGGTTTCGAGGGTGCGGAGGATATCGGCGGAAAGGCCAGCCTCGGCGATGATGCGGGCGGAGGCGTTAAGGGCCGATTCGGGGCCGCCTGCGACCGTCAGCAATCGACCGGCGCTCCGCGCGCCAAGGCCGGGCGCGCGGAGCAGTCGTAGCCAGGCGGCCAGTTCGCCGTCGGCCATATGAGGGTCAGGGGTTGTGAACCAGATCGCCCACCATGATGGGGTCGGTAGCGGACATGACCAGGGCGTAGCTGATGCGTTTGAAGGTGCGGAACACCATGACCAGACCAACTTTTTGGTTGGGCAGGCGTACGTCGCGTGATTCCTGGCGGGTTGCATAACGGTCGACGATCATGCGGCCGTACTGGTCGACGGCCAGCACATCACCACGTCTTAGACCATCGCGCGTTCCGGTATCGAGAACCACGACCTGGTATTGCCCGACCATGCTGATTGAATTGAACAGGGCGATCACCTGCGCATTGATCGTGGTTTTCGGCGCGGTCGGCATGAAGGTGTAGTTGTAATGCTTGCGCACCAAGGGCAGCAGGCGGTCGCCGGCGGTCACCTCCTCGCGGGTATGTTCCAGGATGCCGGTCGCGATCCGACCCCGCTTGAGGATGTGGATGTCTCCCAGATAAAGCACCTGATGGCCGATCACTTCACCGGTCTTGGGGTCCTTGAGCACCCCGCCCGGGCGGTAGACGCTGTACCAGTTCTGCTTTGCATCGGACTTCAGCCCACGCACGTACACGCGGTTGCCGCTGTCATAGAGAATTCTGCTGTCTGCGGCGGCGACGATATGCGGCGCCTTGTCGAATATGTCCACAGGCACGACACGTGGGTGCACCAGGAACGGCGTGATCGTCTGGATCGGGATCGGATGCTCGGTCTTCGGCAGCTTTTGATATTCGACGCTGGGCTTGAGCACGACGGTCTTGATGCTGCTGACGCGCGGCCCGCCGGTCACGCTGATCCGCGGCTGTCCGTTGACGTAGTAAAGCGTCAGCACGTCACCCGGATAGATCCAGTGAGGATTCTTGATGTGCGGGTTGTCGTACCAGATTTCCGGCCAGTTCCAGGGCGTATTGAGGAAGCGCTTGGCGATATCCCAGAGCGTGTCGCCCTTTTTCACCACGTAGTGCTTGGGCGCGGTCGGCTTGATCTGGATCGGCTGGGCCGCGGGCACGGGTGCCGGAGGCAGCGGCTTGGCCGCCGGCGCCGGAGGAGGTGCGGGAGGTGCAGCCGGCTTCTGGGGTGCGCTGGCGCATCCGGCCGTAAGAAGCGTTACAATCATCAGTGACGCCGGGGCGGTGGCGGTCAGGCGGAATCGCAGGGCCAGCATTCGGGTCCCCCTTATGGCATTCTGTTTATATGTCAGGGCACGGTGCTTACGCGCAGGATTATGCCATTTGCCATGGCGTCTGGTCAGCCTATACCGTAAGCTGATCATTACTTTAGCAGAGATTCATGCAAGACTGCACGAATTAACTTCGGTACTGTTGTGATGGCTATTCTCGATATTCTGCATTTTCCTGATACACGCTTGCGCACCAAGGCCAAGCCAGTGCAAGAGGTTGACGATGGAATTCGGCAGATCGTCAAGGACATGTTCGAGACGATGTATGCCGCGCCGGGTATCGGGCTTGCTGCGACACAGGTGAATATCCACCGCCGGATCATCGTCATCGACATTTCCGCCGAGCACGATCAGCCATTGTGTTTGATCAATCCCGAGCTCATCGCGTTGGATGGCGAAGAGGAGATGGAAGAAGGCTGTCTGTCCGTACCCGGCTACTACGAAACCGTGCGTCGCGCCGAGCGCGTGCGGGTGAAGGCGAACAACGAGTCCGGCGAAACATTTACTCTGGACGCGGATGGCCTGCTGGCCGTTTGCATCCAACACGAAATCGATCACCTAGATGGCAAGCTGTTTGTCGATTATCTTTCCCCGCTTAAACGCAACCGTATCCGTTCCAAATTGGAGAAGCAGTCCAGATACGAGGCGCAGTCGGCCCGTGAGGCGACACCTGCCGTCTGAACGTATCCGTCAGGTCTTTCCCGATTCCGCTTCTTCGGGAGGACGGCTCAGTGAAATCATGATGCACGTTCTCACCCACTCCGCGGCATGGGATTGCCAGTCCGCTCCCGTATCCAGTCTGCTTGGAGGTGCCGGATGACACCGTTACGGGTCGTCTATGCGGGCACCCCGGATTTCGCGGTCCCGCCGCTGCGTGCGCTGGTCGAAACCGGCTACGAGTTGGCCGCGGTCTATACCCAGCCGGATCGTCCTGCTGGACGCGGCCGACAATTGCGCCCAAGTCCGGTGAAGATTGCAGCCGAAGCATTGGGCTTGCCGATTGAGCAACCTGTCACGTTGCGCGATGTCGAGGCTTACGACCGCTTGGCCGGATACAGACCTGATGTCATGGTGGTTGCGGCCTACGGATTGATTCTGCCGCAAGCCATACTCGATCTACCCCGTCTGGGCTGTCTCAATATTCATGCCTCCTTGCTGCCGCGGTGGCGCGGTGCGGCCCCGATACAGCGGGCCATCGAGGCTGGCGATGTGCAAACCGGCGTCACCATCATGCAGATGGAGGCCGGGCTCGATACCGGTCCGATGCTGGGGCTCTGGACGACTGATATCCGGCCCGAGGATACCGGCGGTAGCGTGCACGACCGACTGGCGGAGCTGGGTGCGGCGGCCCTGCTCGACGTCCTGCCAAGGTGGGCCGGCGGGGCCGTGCACGCGCAGCCGCAGGACGAGACCGCCGCCTGCTATGCGCGCAAGCTAACCAAGGACGAGGCGGGGGTCGACTGGTCCCGGCCTGCGCATGAGGTCGCGCGCAAGATTCAGGCCTTCAATCCCTGGCCGGGTGCCGAAACCGGCTGGAACGGCCAGAAGCTCAAACTGCATCTGGCACGGGCGCTTGAGTGCGTTGCCACGGCGCCGCCGGGCACGGTAATCGCGGAGTCGCGCGAGGGGATAGATGTGGCGGCGGGTGACCAATGCGTGCGGCTGTTGAGCCTGCAACTGCCCGGCAAACGCGCGCAAAGCGCGGCGGAATTCATCAATGGACGTAGCCTGCTTGGCCAGACGCTCGCCAGTTAGGGCGGCGGCGGACCCGCGGGCGCTTGCCGTGGATGTCGTGGATGCGGTGCGTCGCGAGGGTCGCTCGCTGAGCCAAGCCCTGCCCCAGGCCGAACGGAAACTGGATGCGGGGCAGCCGCGCGCACTGCTGCGCGAGCTCGCATACGGCGTGCTGCGTTATGCGCCGCGGCTGGATGTCTGGCTCGATGCGCTGGTGACCCAGCCGCTGCGTCCGCGCGATGCGCCGGTGGCTCGCATCATCCAGCTCGGTCTGTACGAGATGTTTTTTCTGAGCACGCCGGATTATGCCGCGGTCAACGAGTGCGTTCGTCTCGCCGGGGCATGTGGCCCCCCCTGGGCGGCGCGCCTGGTCAACGGGGTGCTGCGCAACGCGCGGCGGCGGGAGACCGAACTGGCGCGGTTGGCCGATTCGGTGGACAGTGCCCGCTATGCGCATCCTGATTGGCTGATCGCGCGTCTGCGCGAGGACTGGCCGCAAGCGGCGGGAGCCGTGCTCGATGCAAACCTGGCGCGCGCACCGATGAGCCTGCGGGTCAACCGGATGCAGATGGACCGCGATGCCTATCTCGAACGATTGCGTGCCGCAGGTATCGAGGCCATGGCCGGGCGCCATGGCGCAGAATGCGTGATCCTCGCCGAGCCGGTCGACGTCACGTCGCTGCCCGGTTTCGCGGAGGGCTGGGTCTCGGTGCAGGACGAAGCGGCCCAGTTGGCTGCCGCCGTGCTGGAGCCTATGCCCGGTCAGCGGGTACTCGACGCCTGTGCCGCACCGGGTGGCAAGACAGCTCATGTCCTCGAACGCGCCGGTGGTGAGGTCGAGTTGACGGCCATCGAAATAGATCCTGCCAGGCTGGTGCGCGTGGAAGAAACGCTTGCCAGACTGGGTTTGAAGGCGGACCTGCTCGCGGCCGATGCTGCACAGCCCGAGAGTTGGTGGGACGGCAGACCATACGATCGCATCCTGCTCGACGCCCCCTGCTCGGCGACCGGGGTGATACGCCGACATCCGGATATCAAGCTGTTACGGCGAGAGGCGGATATCGAAGTGCTGGCGGCGCGCCAATTTGCCCTGTTGGAAGCACTATGGCCCTTGCTGGTGCCAGGCGGCAGACTCGTCTATGCCACCTGTTCGAGTCTGCGTGAGGAAAACGAGCGGGTAGTGGAACGTTTCGTGCCTGCGCAAGCGGATGCAGTTGAGCAACCGATTTCCGCAGACTGGGGGCGGGCGGTAACCTATGGCCGGCAAATCCTACCCGGAGAGGATGGCATGGACGGTTTTTACTATGCCTGTCTGCACAAGGCACTGACGTGAGGTTCGCGGCGGTCCGCGCGTTTGTCTATGGCGTTGGCACGGCCATTGGCCTGTTCGCTGCCTCGTTTGCGCCGGTCGCCCATGCCGACAGCAGCACGTTCCGGATTCTGAGCGCCCACACCTATCGGCTGTATTCGGTGTACTACCTGGATGCCAAGGCGCAAATTCCGCTGGATGGCACCTTGCGCAACGCGCTGACCAATGGCGTCAGCGTGGTGATCGCCTATGACATCCAGATCATCCACCCGCGCGGGTGGTGGTTCGATGACACCGTAGCCACGCTGACGCAGAGCTACCGGCTGCGTTATCATGCGTTGTCCCGGCGCTTTCTCGTCGACAATCTCAACACCGGCATTTCGCGCAGCTTCTTGCGCCTGAATGAGGCGCTACGCTCGATCGCGGACCTGAATCGCCTCCCGCTGCTGGATCAGACTTTGCTCGCCAAACGACGCCACTACGTCGTTGACGTGCGCGTACGCGTGGACAGCGGCGATTATCCGCTGCCCTTGCGCGTGCGCGCTTTTCTGGATGGTGCATGGCGTCCGTCGAGCGATTGGTTCCGATGTCCGCTGAAGTGAAGCAACGCCTGACCTTGCGGGCCTGGCCTGCGGTCGTGTTGATCGCCCTGACGCTGCTGTCGGTGCTGGCTATGTCCGGGGCCGTCGAAAATTCCACACGCTTCAGCCGCCACTACATCTGGCTACTGCTGTTCAATACGGCAGTGATGCTGGCGCTGGCGGTTCTGATCGGGGCCAACTTGTTCTGGGCGATACGTCAGGCGCGCCGGCAGGAGGCCGGGGCCCGCCTGACCCTGCATCTGGTGTTGTTGTTCATCCTCATCGCGCTAGTTCCCGTCTCCGTCGTTTACCTGTTTTCCATCCGTTTCCTCGATCAGGGCATCGACAGCTGGTTCGATGTGCACATTGAGCGGGCCTTGGGCGATGCACTCGATCTGGGCCGAGGCGCGCTCAAGGAACGCATGCTCGAGTTGAAACGGCAGACGAGCAATGCGGCGGAAGGCCTTTCCGGTACCTCGGATCTGCGCCTGCCCGTCGCGCTGGTCAATCTACGCGCACAACTGCGTGCTAGCGAGGTCGTGGTGTTCGGGGCCGACGACCACATCATCGCCGCGACCACGGATCCGCCGGGCCGGGTCGTACCCAGCCTGCCACCTGCCGACGCGCTGCGCCGCTATCGTCGGGACGGCAGCTACGCCGGGCTGGAACCCGAGGGTGGACATCGCCTGCAGATACGTGTCTTGGTGGCGATTCCCGCGCCGCCGGGATCGGTGGAGGCGCTGCAGCCGCCGCGGATGCTGCAGGCCGTATATCAGGTGCCGGAGAGAACCGGAGAACTGGCCTCGCAGGTACAGGATGCCTACGACCACTACCAGGAACTCGCTTTCCTGCGCACCCCACTCAAGCAGAGCTTCGTGCTCACGCTTTCGTTGGTGCTGCTGATCTCGATACTGGCCGCGGTATGGGCCGCGCTGTTCGCCGCGCGGCGCGTGATTCAGCCGATTCGGCAGCTGATTGACGCCATTCGGCTGGTGGCTGGCGGCGATCTGCAGGCCAAGCTCCCATTGACGCGTACCGACGAACTAGGTCAGGTGGCGCGCTCGTTCAACGAGATGACCACGCGCCTGCTCAGCGGACATGAGGAAACCGAGCGCGGCCGCAGGCAGCTGGATAGGCAGCGGCGTTACCTACAGACGGTTCTGGAGCATCTTTCCTCCGGTGTGCTCACGATCGATCGCAACGGGGTGCTGCGTACCGCCAACGCCGCTGCGGTGCACATTCTGGAAACCTCGCTGGATGCGTTTCTGGGGCGCCGGCTTGCCGACATAAGCAGTAATACCCACCTCGTCTACGGCCTTTACCAGGCGATCGCGGGACGCCTGATCGGGTTCTCGGACTCATGGGAACAGGAGGTCGAACTGTTCGGCGAAAACGGCCGCAAGGTGCTCATTTGCCGTGGGGCAAAATTGCCCGAACAGCCTGGGGAAGCGGGCATCGGGGGCGGTAGCGTGATCGTATTCGATGACATCACCGCGCTGATCCGCGCACAGCGCGACGCGGCATGGGGTGAGGTGGCGCGGCGACTGGCACATGAGGTACGCAATCCGCTCACACCGATCCAGCTTTCCGCGGAACGACTCCGTCGCAAGCTGATGCCCCACGTCAGCGGCGGTGACGCACGGATGCTGGAACGTTCCACCGATACCATCGTGCAGCAGGTCGAGAGCATGAAGCAGCTGGTGAATGCCTTCAGCGAATACGCCAGGGCACCGATGATGCAGCTCAGCGAAGTGGATTTCAATGCGGCGGTGGCGGAGGTGATCGAGCTCTACGGCGCACATCCCGGCGTGGCGTTGGAATTCGTCCCTGGCGAAGAGGTGGGGTTGCTCTACGCGGATCCCGTGCGCCTGCGCCAGTTGCTGCACAATCTGCTGAAAAATGCGGTGGAGGCGGTTCAGGGCAAGCGCAAGGGCAAGGTTGGAGTGACGACAGGGCTGGTCGCACGTGATGATCAGACGTTTATGGAGCTGCGTGTCAGCGACAACGGCAGCGGCATCCCGGATCAGTTGCGCGGACAGATCTTCGAACCTTATGTGAGCGGTAAGGCCGGCGGTAGCGGGCTGGGTTTGGCCGTCGTCAAGAAAATCGTGGAAGAACACAACGGCACGGTCTGGGCGGAACCCGGAGCCGGAGGCGGTACCTGCCTGGTGGTGCGCCTGCCGCGCTGGCGCAAGCCGATGGAGGAGTTATGAGCGGGGAATACATCTTGGTGGTCGACGACGAGCCGGAGATCCGTCGATTACTGCAGGAGATTCTGGAGGATGAGGGCTACCGGGTCATGGTCGCGGCCAACGCGGCACAGGCGCGTGCGGCGGTACGGCGCCAGGTGCCGGATCTGGTCCTGCTGGACATCTGGATGCCGGAGGAGGATGGCGTCACTCTGCTCAAGTCGTGGAACGTGGAAAAGCAGCCGGCCTTCGTGGTCGTGATGATGTCCGGCCACGGTACGGTGGAGACGGCCGTCGAGGCGACACGTCACGGCGCGTTCGACTACATCGAGAAACCCATCTCGCTGACGCGACTGCTGATGACGGTGAGGCGTGGCATCGAGATGGGGCGTGCCGGACGGCAGATGCCCCCGGCCGGTGCCTCGCGCGAGCGCGCGCCCCAGCTGGTCGGATCGAGTGCCGTGATGCGCGCCCTGCGCGCCCGCGTCGAATTGCTTGCGCCGCGTCATGAACCGGTGGTGGCGGTGGGCGAGCCCGGCTCTGGCCGAACCACGTTATTGCGCGTGCTGCATGGTACGGGGCGTCGACCTGGTGGCCCGCTGGTGGATCTGACAGAACCCGAATGGGCGGAGCGTTTCGACGCGGCCATGGAAGCCACGCATCTGGAATCGCTGCTGGAAATCATGCGGGCGGCCAATGGCGGCAGCCTGTACTTGGGTGACCTGCTGCGTCTGTCGCTGGAACAGCAGAGTCGTTTGTGCGACGCGCTCGAGCTGCCGGAGGCACGTGATCTGGACGTGCGCCTGATGGCGACCCTACTGGGACCGGAGGGTCTGGATGAGGCGGTGGAGCGTGGGCGGTTGATCGGCGAGCTGGCGGCGGATTTCCGCACCGGTCAGATCCGCGTGCCGCCGCTGCGCGAGCATGTCGAGGACGTGCCCGAACTGCTGCAGTATCATACCGACCGCCTGCATCAGGACGAGGGTCTGAGCTACCGGCACTTCACCGTGGCCTCGCAGAATTTCCTACGCTATCACCATTGGCCGGGGAACATTGCCGAATTGCGCGCTCTGATCCGACTGGTCCTGGCCAGCGGACAGACGACGGAAATCGAGCCGGCCGAGGCGGAGGAGGCCCTGCGCAGCTTGCGCCTGCAGGCCGACAGCGCCCTGAGTGAGGTGCCCTCGGGGTACGGCGAGTTGTTCGAGCTGTCGCTCAAGGACGCGCGCGAGCGTTTCGAGCGCGCCTATCTGGTGCACTGGCTGACGGAGATGGGCGGCAATATTTCGCGATTGGCCGAACACGCGGGCGTCGAACGCACGCACCTGTATCGCAAGTTGAGGGCGCTGGGCATCGAGCCGCGCAAGGAACGGCGGAAACGCCCGTAGGGGATGGGATGCAATCATGAAGATCATCGTGCTCGGCGCAGGGCAAGTCGGCGGTTCCCTGTCGCACCACCTGGCCAAGGAGGCCAACGACATCACCCTGGTGGATACCCGCGCCGACGTGCTGCATGAGCTGCAGGACCGGCTCGACCTGCGCACCGTGGTTGGCCACGGCTCACATCCGGACGTGCTGGAACAGGCGGGTGCGCGCGACGCCGACATGATCGTCGCCGTGACCAGCAGCGACGAGACCAATATGGTCGCCTGCCAGATCGCCTACACCCTGTTCCGCACACCCACCAAGATCGCGCGCGTGCGGGCCAATGAATATCTCACATATACCAGCCTGTTTGCGCAGGAGGCCCTACCGATCGACGTGCTGATCAGCCCCGAGGAGCTGGTCACAAACTACGTGCAACGTCTGATCGAGCATCCCGGCGCGTTGCAGGTGCTCGACTTCGCCGAAGGCAAGGTGTCGCTGGTCGCGGTGCGCGCCTATTACGGCGGTCCGCTGGTCGGCAACGAATTGCGCACGCTGGCCGAGCACATGCCGGGCATCCAGACCCGGGTGGCGGCCATATTCCGTCGCGACAAGCCTATCTTCCCGCAGGGCGATACGATCATCGAGGCCGACGACGAGGTCTTTTTCATTGCCGCGAAGAAAAACATCCGTGCGATCACCAGCGAACTGCGCAAGCTCGACAAGTCCTACAAGCGCATCGTGCTCGCGGGCGGCGGCAACATCGGCAAGCGTGTGGCCGAGCGCCTGGAGGCGCGCTATCAGGTCAAGATCATCGAGCACAACGCGAATCGCGCGCGCTACCTCTCCGAGACCCTCGACAAGGCAATGGTCCTGCGCGGCGACGCGGCCGACGAGGGACTGCTGCTCGAGGAGAACATCGAGGCCACCGATGTATTCTGCGCCCTGACCAACGACGACGAGGCCAACATCCTCTCCGCGATGCTGGCCAAGCGACTCGGCGCACGCAAGGTGATGGCGCTGATCAACCGCACTGCCTATGTGGATCTGGTCGAGAGCGGCATCATCGACGTGGCGATCTCGCCGCAGCAAATCACGCTCGGTGCCTTGCTTGCGCATGTGCGCCGCGGCGACGTGGTCGCGGTGCATTCGCTGCGCCGCGGCGCGGCTGAGGCGATCGAGGCAGTCGCCCACGGCGACCGCAAGACCTCGCGCGTGGTCGGACGGCGCATCGACGAGATCAAGCTGCCCAAGGGCGCGACCATCGGCGCGGTGGTGCGCGGCGAGGAGGCGCTGGTGGCGCACAGCGATACCATCATCGAGGCCGAAGACCACGTCATTCTGTTTCTGGTGGACCGCTCGCGGATCAACGAGGTCGAGCGGCTGTTCCAGGTGGACGTGACCTTCCTCTGATCCGTAGCGGCGAAGCGACGCCGCGACAACGAAGCCAGGGAGCTGCATGCAACCACGCGTCATCCAACGCATACTCGGGCTGTTGCTGGTGGTGTTCAGCCTGACCCTGCTGCCGCCGGCGGGGGTAGGCGTGATCTACGGCGACGTGGGCGTGCGCCCATTTCTCGATGCCTTCCTGATTACCCTGGCGACGGGCTTCGCGCTGTGGTGGCCGGCCCGGCGTGAGCGGCGCGAACTGCGCCTACGCGACGGCTTCCTCGTCGCCGTGTCCTTCTGGCTGGTCCTGGGCCTGTTCGGCGCGATACCCCTGACCCTGGCGACGGCACCGCACCTGTCGGTGACCGATGCCGTGTTCGAGTCGATGTCGGGGCTGACCACCACGGGGGCCACGGTCATCGTCGGCCTAGACGCGCTGCCCAAGTCGATCCTGTTCTACCGTCAGGAGCTGCAGTGGCTAGGCGGCATGGGCATCATCGTGCTGGCGGTGGCAGTGCTGCCCATGCTCGGGGTCGGCGGCATGCAGCTGTACCGCGCGGAGACGCCGGGTCCAGTCAAGGATGCCAAGCTGACGCCGCGCATTGCGGAGACAGCCAAGGCCCTGTGGTACATCTATCTCGGCCTGACCGTGGCCTGCGCGGTAGCCTATTGGATCGCCGGAATGGATGTGTTCGATGCCATCGCGCAGAGTTTCTCGACGGTGTCGATCGGCGGCTTCTCGACCCACGACGCCAGTCTGGGTTACTTCCGCAGTCCGGAGATCGAGGGCGTTGCCATCGTTTTCATGCTGCTGGCCGGGGCGAATTTCGGCCTGCATTTCGTTGCGCTGCGGCGCATGAGCCTGCGACCTTACCTGCAGGATGCCGAGTTCAGGACCTATTTCGGCATTCTCGCCGCCCTCGCCGTGATCACCATAGGCTACCTGTACATCACCGGCCATTACACGCATTTCGGCACCGATTTCCGCCAAGGCCTGTTCCAGGCGGTTTCCCTCGGCACCACCACGGGTTTCACCACCGCGGCCTATCATCACTGGCCGGGCTTTCTTCCAGCCCTGCTGATCTTCGCCAGCTTCATCGGCGGCTGCGCCGGTTCGACCGGCGGCGGCATCAAAGTGGTGCGCTTTCTGCTGCTGTTCAAGCAGGGCGTGCGCGAGCTGATGCGCCTGGTGCACCCGAGCGGGCAGTTTGCGGTCAAGATCGGCCGGCGCCCGGTGGACGACCGCGTCATCGACGCCGTCTGGGGGTTCTTCGCGGCCTACGTGGCCACCTTCAGCGTGTTCATGCTGCTGCTCATGGCGACCGGACTCGATCAGGTGACCGCCTTTTCGGCGGTCGCCGCGTGCATGAACAATCTGGGCCCGGGCTTGGGCGCGGTGGGCGACAATTACGCGCACCTCAACCCCTATGCCAAATGGGTGCTGAGCCTTGCCATGCTGTTCGGCCGGCTGGAGATATTCACTCCACTGGTGCTGTTCACCCCTGGCTTCTGGCGGCGTTGACCTGAGATGCAGTTCGCCGCCGTCCAGCGGGTACTGGGTGCCCTGATCGCCGCATACAGCGTGACCATGCTGATCCCGGCGATCGTCTCGCTGATCTACGACGACGGCCAGGCCGGATATTTCCTCGATTCGTTCCTGGTGACCTTCCTGCTCGGCTTTGTTGTCTGGTTCCCGGTACGCGACAGCCGCCAGGAACTGCGCAGGCGGGAGGGCTTCCTGATCGTCGCTCTGTACTGGGTGATCCTGTCGACGGTGAGTACGCTGCCCTTCCACTTCAGCCCGCATCTCGATTTCACCGACGCCTTCTTCGAATCCGTGTCCGGGTTCACCACCACCGGGGCGACGGTGATCGTCGGCCTCGACAAGCTGCCGAAATCGATCCTGTATTACCGCGCCCAGCTCAACTGGCTGGGCGGCATGGGCATCATCGTGCTGGCCATCGCCGTGCTGCCCATGCTTCGCGTCGGCGGCATGCAGCTGTTCAAGGCGGAGACGCCGGGGCCGATGAAGGACGAGAAGCTGACGCCGCGACTGGAGCACACCGCGCGCGCGCTGTGGAGCATCTACGTGGGCCTCACCGTCGCCTGCATCATCGGCTACTGGGTCGCAGGGATGAGCTTTTTCGACGCGGTGTGTCAGGCCTTCGCCACCATCGCCACCGGTGGTTTTTCCACCCACGATGCCAGCTTCGCGTACTGGAACAGTCCATGGATCGACGGCGTCGCCGATGTTTTCATGTTCCTCTCCGGCATGAACTTCGCGGTGCATTACCTGGCAATCATGCGTGGCTCGGCGCGCCCCTACGTCAGCGACCCGGAAGTGCGCGCCTACATCGGTTTCGTCGCCGCCAGTATCCTGGTGGTTACCCTCACGTTGTGGTTCACCCGCACCTATCCCGGTTTCCTGACCGACCTGCGCTACGCTGCCTTTCAGGTGCTAACGACGCTGACCTGCTGCGGTTTCACCAGCGCCCCGTTCAATCACTGGCCGCTGTATCTGCCGGTGCTGCTGATGCTGATTCCCATCGTCGGCGGTTGCGCCGGTTCGACGGCCGGCGGCATGAAGGTGGTGCGGGTGCTGCTCGTGGTCAAGCAGAGTTTCCGCGAACTGCACCGCCTGAATCACCCGCGCGCGGTGGTGCCGGTCAAGCTGGGCAAGACGGTATTGCCGGAACGGGTGGTGAGCGCGATCTGGAGCTTTCTCGCGGCGTACGTGCTGGTCTATCTCATGTTCATGCTCGCGCTGATGGCGGCAGGGCTGGACTGGGTGACGGCGTTTTCGGCGGTGTCCGCCTGCATCAACAACATGGGGCCGGGTCTCGGCTCGGTATTCGCCAACTTCGCCGGCATCAGCGAGCCGGCCAAGTGGATCTGCTCCTTCGCGATGCTGGTCGGGCGCCTGGAGGTATTCACCCTGCTGGTGCTGCTAACGCCCATGTACTGGCGGACTTGAGATGTCCGGCGATACGCCCGACTGGGACGTGCGCTACGCCGGACGCGACCTGCGCGAAGCGCAACCGGCGCAGGTCCTGCTCGATTTCGCGCACTTGCTGCCGGCGCAGGGGCGTGCGCTGGATCTCGCCTGCGGCCTGGGCGCCAACGCCCTGTTCCTGGCGCATCGCGGGTTGGATACCGCTGCCTGGGACAGTTCGCCGACGGCGATTGCGGCCCTCGAACGTGCGGCCGTGGGTCTGGGGCTGGCGACGGAGATCAGGGACGTGGTCGCCGATCCACCGCCGGCCGAGGCCTTCGACGTCATCGTGGTGAGCCGCTTTCTGGAACGTGCACTGGCGCCGCGACTGGCCGATGCGCTGAAACCGGGCGGACTGCTGTTCTACCAGACCTTCGGCCCGGCGGAAGTCGACCCCGCGCGCGGGCCGCGCCGCCCGGCTTTCCGGCTTGCGTGCGGCGAGCTGCCGCGCCTCTTTCCGACACTGGCGCTCTGCGTGTACCGCGAGGAGGGTGCGCTCGGCGATACGACGCAGGGGCTGCGCGACGAGGTCTACGCGGTGTTCCGGCGGTTGCCGGGCGGGCTTGCCGACCCGCCCTTGCCGGCTTAGCCTGGCGTCATGGACATGATCGAGCGTTTCGAGGCCATGCTCGCCGCGGGGCAGGACAACGCCCTGCTGCGTTTCACCCTGGGCGGAGCCTGTCTCAAGGCCGGGCGGGTGGACGAGGCCGTCGCGCATCTGCGCGAGGCGGTGGCGCAGGATTCCCAGTATTCGGCTGCATGGAAGCTGCTGGGGCGTGCCCTTGCGGATGCGGGCCAGACCGACGCGGCAATCGAGGCCTACGACCGCGGAATCGAAGTAGCCGAGGCGCGCGGCGACAAGCAGGCAGCCAAGGAGATGGCCGTGTTTCGCCGACGCCTGGCGCGCGCCGGGGAAGCGCCCAAATAGAACGAACGGGCCGGATGCCCGGCATCCGGCCCGTTTCAGCAGAAAGCCCGTCCGCTCAGAGCGCCTTGAGTTCGAGCTCCTTTGGCGTGGCGCGGATGAAGCCGTGCTTCTCGTAGATCGCCTGTGCCGAGTCGGTGGCCAGGTATTCCAGGAATCGCTTGGCATTGGCCTGATTGCGCCCGTTGGTCAGGCCGCCGATGGCGTAGCCGACCTGGTCGGCCATGCTGTCCTTGGGCGGCAGGGCGACACCCTCCACCGGGCTGCCCAGCGACTGGGCATAGACCACCTCGGTAGCCCACAGGATGCCCGCGTCCGCCGTGCCGTGCGCAATGCGGTAGGGCGTTTCGCGGTGGTGGCGGGCGGTAAACCAGGTCTTCTTGGGGATCGCCCAGCAGTGCTTGCAGCTACGGTCCGCGGTCAGTTTTTCGTAGAGGCCGTTCTGCTTGAGCATGGGCATCACGTAGAACTTGGCGATGCCCTCGGTTATCGGATTGGGCAGCGAGACCACCACATCGTCGCGCGCCAGGTCGGCCACGCCCGTGATGCCCTTGGGATTGCCCTTGCCGACCATGATCTCCAGCTTGTTGTGGGTGTAGATCATGTACTCCTTCATCAGCCCCTTGCCGGCCAGCGTGCGCAGGTGGTCGAGATTGACGCTGGCGTACAGATCCGGATTCCTGGCCGTCTTCTGCTTGTTGATCTCGCCCTGGTTGAGGATCTGGCCCTTCAGGATCTGGCCGGGCGGGATGGTCTCGACGTACACGGACCTGATGTCCGGATGGCGCTTCTGGAAGTCCTTGATCAGATCGTCCATGACCATGAACTGATTGCCGGCGAGATACATGACGAGATCGGCCTTGTAGGAATCGCCGATCCGGCCGTAGGCGACCTTCCCACCGGATTCGAAGGTCCGGTAGTCGTGATGCAGCCCTGCGGCATCCTTGTTCACCGCCATGGCCTCGTGGCTGGCGGCCATGGCGGCTGCCGGCAGCAGGCCGATGGCGGAAACGAGCAACAGATTGCGCAACATGGTGAATCCCCCTTTCGTTGTGATAGTTGTCTGTCCCGGGATGATCGGGACAGCTAATGAGTCTAGTCGACGCAAGAGGGCAGGGCGGCGTTTGGTCGGCTCTTAGCCGGGGCGACGCGCGAAGCGCCGATAGCTCCACAGATACTGCTCGGGGCATAGACGGATCAATGTCTCGATGCAGCGATTGAGTTCGCCGGCCGCGACGGCGGGGTCCTCGGCGTGGATCTCGGGCCCGGCTGCAACGCAGTGCACGCGATAGCCCCGGCCGCGCGGCAGGCGCTCGCAGAAGGCGAGCACGACCGGCGTGTGCGCGCGTCGCGCCAGCTGCGACAGCAGACGCATGGTGTAGGCCGGCTGGCCGAAGAAGGGGGCGAATACGCCGCCGCTGCCCTTGGGCGTCTGATCGGGCAGCATGCCGACGACGCCGCCATCGTCCAGCCTGCGCCGCAGCGCGCGCAGGCCCGCCAGCGTCGTGGGGACAAGCTCGGAACCGGTGCGGCTGCGCGCTCCGCGGATGAAGCCGTCCAGGGTCTTCATGCGCGGAGGACGGTAGAGCGCGGTGGTCGGGCGCAGGGTGGCCAGGCATAAACCGGCGAATTCCCAACTGCCGAGATGGGGCGTCGCGATGATCGCCTCGCCGTGTGCGCCGGCGGTCTCGAGCAATTCGGCGTGTTCGCCGTAGCTCAGCAGGCTGCGCAGTTTGCGGGCGTCCTGACGCCATAGCCAGGGCGCCTCGGCCATGGCGCGCGCGCTTTCGATCAGGCTGCGACGACCGATGCGCAGCCGCCAGGCAGGGTCATGTTCCGGAAAACAGCGGGCGAGGTTGTCGAGGGTTTCCCGACGCAGCTTGGGCGACAGCCGCCAGGCCAGCGCGCCCAGCGCGCCGCCGAGGGTCTGGTTGGTGCGCAGCGGCAGGTGGGCGAACAGCCCGAGCAGCCAGCGGACGAGGAGTTCGCGCACGGGGTCAGGCGTCGTCCGGGAGCCCCGCGGACATCAGCGGTCTGAGCGTGGAAAGCAGATTGCGGAACAGCCGCGGTTGCTCGGCCTCCTGTTGCGCGAGCAGCTGCTTCATGTGCTCGCGCTGCGTCGGCATGGCGAAGCAGGCGGGGCAGTTTTCGCTGATCACCGGCAGATGTGCACTTTCGGCAAAGGCGCGCGTCTGGCGTTCGCGCACGTAGACCAGCGGGCGGATCACGCGCAGGTCGCCGGCATCGATGCGATAGTGGGCCTTCATGGTGCGCAGCTGGCCGCCATGAAAGGCCGACATCAGGAAGCTCTCCGCCAGATCGTCCAGGTGCTGCGCCAGGGCGATGACATTGTAGCCCTCGCGCCGTGCGGCCGAGTACATCACGCCGCGCTTCATGCGTGCGCAGAAGGCGCAGAACGAGTCGTTGTCCATGTGCGACTCGGCCAGTTCGAGTATCCGTTCGCGCTCGTAGAGATATGGCACGCCGAGTGCGGCCAGATAGGGGATCAGCGGGCTGGGATCGAAATCCGGCGACTGCGGGTCGACGGTGACCGCGCCGAGCTCGAAACGGATCGGCGCTCGCCGCTGGAAGTGCAGCAGCAGCATCAGCAGGCTGAGCGAGTCCTTGCCGCCGGATAGGCCGAGCAGGACGCGGTCGCCCTCGCGGATCATGCGAAAATCGACCAGGGCGCGCCCGGTGAGGCGGGTCAGCGACTTCGGCGGCGGAGCCGGAATGGGATGTGGAGTGTTCATGCGCGCAAAATAGGTTGACCGGCGCGCAATGGCAAGCGCGCGGACCGGGTTATGCTGTGCGGCGTGCCCGGCCATTCATGCAGAAGGAAGACCGATGAACCGCTTGAGCCTGTTCCCCAATATTCTGCCCTATCGCACGCACGCGTTGGAGGTGGACGATCGCCATACCCTGTATGTGGAGGAGTGCGGCCGGCCGGACGGTCTGCCGGTGGTGTTTCTGCACGGCGGCCCCGGCTCGGGCTGCGAGGCCTGGCACCGCCGGTTTTTCGATCCGGCGATCTATCGTATCGTGCTTTTCGACCAGCGTGGCAGCGGGCGCTCCACCCCGCATGCGGAACTGACCGACAACACGACCGCCCATCTGGTCGCCGACATCGAGCGCATTCGGGAATACCTGGAAATCGATCGTTGGGTGCTATTCGGAGGGTCGTGGGGCGCCACCCTGGGTCTTGCCTATGCGGAAGCGCATCCTGAGCGCGTGCGCGGAGCGGTCCTGCGCGGCATCTTCCTGTGCCGCGCACAGGACATCGCCTGGTTCTATCAGTCCGGCGCGGGTCGTCTGTTCCCCGATTACTGGCAGGATTTCCTGGCCCCCATACCCGCTGCCGAGCGCGGCGATCTGGTGGGCGCCTACCGTCGCCGCCTGGTGGGCGAAGACGAGGTGGCGAGGATGGCGGCAGCACGGGCCTGGTCGCTGTGGGAGGGGCGTACTGCGACGTTGTATCCCAACGTGACGGTGGAGGAACACTTCGCCGATCCCCACGTGGCCCTGGCGCTGGCGCGGATCGAAAATCACTACTTCGTGCACCAGGGTTTCCTGGAGCCGGATCAGTTGCTGGCGCAAGCCGGGCGGCTGGCGGGCACTCCCGGGGTCATCGTGCATGGCCGTTATGACGTGATCTGCCCCGTCGACCAGGCCTGGGCGTTGTCCCAGGCCTGGTCGGGCTCACAGCTGGAGATCGTGCCCGATGCCGGGCATTCGGCGGCTGAGCCGGGCATCGTGGACGCCTTGATCCGGGCCACCAACGGTTTGGCGGCGCGGTTGGCGTGATCGCCCTGCTGCAGCGCGTCAGCCAGGCCAGCGTCAGCGTCGAGGGCGAGACGGTGGGCGAAATCGGTGCGGGTTTGATGGTACTGCTGGGCGTCGAGCGCGGCGACGGCTTCGCGCAGGCGGATCGAATCCTGGAACGTATCCTCGGCTATCGGGTGTTCGCCGACTGTGAGGGCCGGATGAATCTGAGCCTGCGCGATACCCAAGGGGGGTTGTTGCTGGTTTCCCAGTTCACGCTCGCGGCGGATACGGATAAGGGCATGCGTCCGGGTTTTGCCTCGGCGGCCGATCCGGAGCAGGCGCGGGCGTGCTTCGAGCATCTGGTCGGCGCCGCAAGAGCGCAGCATGCGCCGGTGGCCACAGGGCGCTTTGGGGCGAATATGTCGGTTGCACTGGTCAACGAGGGGCCGGTCACCTTCCGCTTGAGGGTACCGCCGGACGAGGCTGGTCGCGTGTAGTGGATCAGCCCTGGTAGTGCTTGGGTGGGGCGACCGGGACGCCCAGATTGCAGAGCTCGGAGAGGCGTTCGCGTTCGAGCAACCGAATCGCCTTGCGCTCGACGGCGATCAGCCCGTCCTGCTGAAAACGGGTGAACAGCCGGCTCACGGTCTCGACCGCGAGGCCGAGGTAATTGCCGATGTCGCTGCGCGACATGCTCAGATTGAAGGCTTGTGCGGAGTAGCCGCGCAGTTCGAAGCGTGAGGCGAGGTTGAGCAGGAAGCTGGCCAGCCGCTCCTCGGCGCTACGGTTGGCGAGCAGACGCATGAACTGTTCGTCGGAGTTGAGCTCTCGACTCATGATGCGCAGCAACTGTCGCTGCAGTCCGTCGACCTCGTGCGCCAGCGATTGCAGGCGGTCAAAGGGCAGTTCGCAGACGCTGGTGGTTTCCAGGGCCACGGCCGATTCCGGGTGGAGTCCACCGCCGATGGCGTCGAGCCCGAGCAGTTCACCCGGCAGCAGGAAGGCGTGAATCTGTTCCTCGCCACCGTTGGTGCTGGAGTAGGTCTTGATCGATCCGGAACGAACCGCATACAGCGCCTGGAAGGCCTCTCCCTGGCGGAACAGCGTGGCGCCGCGTTGCAGGGGGCGGCGCCGGTTGACGATCTTGTCGAGGCGTTCGATGTCGCCGCGGGACAGGCCTAGCGGTAGACAAAGATCCTGAAGCTGACATTCGTTGCAGGCGCGGGACAATGTGCGGATGTTGAACGACGACGTCGGCTCCACGCAGCGTATCCTCCCAAGCCAGCCAATGGGTCGCTAGCTTAACAAAAATTTGCACTCTGCGTATCGCCAGTGCCCAGGATGCTATTCGCTTGGGCTATGGATACATTATGTTATGCTCTGACACCCGACTACCGCCCGCCCTGTCGGCATCCATCATGCAAGCACGTACGGCTGAAGTTCAGCGCGAAACCCTGGAAACCCGGATCCGCGTTCGCGTCGATCTGGACGGCACCGGCCAGACCCGTCTCGACACGGGTGTGCCCTTCTTCGACCATATGCTCGACCAGGTGGGCCGTCATGGGCTGCTCGACCTCGAAGTGGAGGCGCAGGGCGATCTACAGATCGACGCGCATCATACGCTCGAGGATATCGGCATCACCCTGGGCCAGGCCTTCGCCAAGGCGTTGGGCGACAAGCGCGGTATCCGTCGCTACGGGCATGCCTACGTACCGCTCGACGAGGCCCTCGCGCGCGTCGTCGTCGACTGCTCCGGGCGCCCCGGGCTGGTCCACGAGGTGGACTATCGCCGCGCACGCATCGGCGAGTTCGATGTCGATCTGATCCACGAGTTCCTGCAGGGCTTCGTCAATCATGCAGGCGTTTCCCTGCATGTCGACAGCCTGCGGGGGCGCAACGCGCACCATATCGCCGAGACCGTCTTCAAGGCCCTGGGCCGTGCCCTGCGCATGGCGGTGGAAGCCGACCCCCGCGCCGCGGGGACGTTGCCTTCGACCAAGGGCGCACTCTAGGGGCTGTTCACGCTATGGGGTGGAGTGCTGTTGTGACTGAAAAACCGCCAATCAAGGCGCGAGGAGCGTAGTTTGGTGATTCCAAATCAGCGACGAGCAACGCCGAGTGGCGGTTTTTCAGCCGCGATCCGTAGGGCCGGGCCGCTCTTTGCGTCTCGCGGTGTTGCCGTTCGCTCATGTGGCCGGCCGCGCCGTGCTCACGGCGCCTGGCGAACCACGCAAAGCGGCTCCGGCAGCAACCGTCCCATAGCGTGAACAGGCCCTAAGACAACCACGAACTCAAGACCGGTTCACTAAAGATATGGCCGTCCTGGCAGTCATCGATTACGGCATGGGCAACCTGCGTTCGGTTGTCAACGCGCTGTCGCGCGTGGCACCGGCCGGCGATCGCATCGTAGTGACCTCCTCGCCGCAGGCGGTGCTGTCGGCCGACCGCATTGTCTTCCCCGGGCAGGGTGCGGCACGCGACTGCATGCACGAGATCGCTGCGCACGAATTGACCGAGGTCGTGAAGACCGTGGCCGGCCAGCGGCCGTTTCTCGGCATCTGCATGGGTATGCAGGTGCTGCTCGAACATAGCGAGGAGAACGGCGGCATCCAGCTGCTCGGCCTGTTTCCCGGGACGGTGCGCTATTTCGGCGTGTCACCCCGCGATTCGCGTACCGGCGAGAGGCTCAAGATCCCGCACATGGGTTGGAATCAGGTGCGGCAGGCGCGCGCGCATCCGCTATGGTCGGGGATACCCGATCTTTCGCGCTTCTATTTCGTGCACAGCTACTATGCCGCACCCGCGGACCCGGGCATCGTCGCCGGTACCGCGGAGTACGGCATCGATTTCTGCGCCGCGCTGGCGTGCGACAACATTTTTGCCATTCAGTGCCACCCTGAGAAAAGCGCGGAGGCCGGTTTGCGCCTCCTGCATAATTTCGCGCGCTGGAATGGCGAACCCCAGACAACTTAAATGGCTGGCAAATGCAATGATGATGGGAGGTAGGGGTTCATGTTGTTGATACCGGCGATCGATCTCAAAGACGGGCAATGCGTACGCCTGCGGCAGGGGCGCATGGAGGATGCCACGGTCTTTTCCGAAGACCCCCTGGCGGTGGCTGAGCGCTGGGTGGCTGCCGGCGCGAGGCGGCTGCATTTGGTCGATCTCGACGGCGCCTTTGCCGGCAGCCGGCGCAATGCGGCGATCGTCGAGCAGATCGCGCGCACCTATCCCGACGTGCCGGTGCAGGTCGGCGGCGGGGTCCGCGACGCGGATACGGTGCAGGCCTATCTCGACGCCGGCGTCAGCTACGTCATCATCGGCACCAAGGCGGTGAGCGCGCCGCATTTCGTCAACGACCTCTGCCTGGAGTTTCCACAGCACATCATCGTCGGACTGGACGCCAAGGACGGACGCGTCGCGGTCGATGGCTGGTCGAAGCTGTCCAACCATGACGTCATCGACCTGGCCCAGCATTTCGAGCAGGACGGGGTGGCCGCCATCGTGTACACCGACATCAATCGCGACGGCATGCTCAGCGGCGTCAATGTCGAGGCGACCACTCGGCTGGCGCAGTCGGTGCATATCCCGGTGATCGCTTCCGGAGGCGTCAACAACATGGACGACATCGAGGCCCTGTGCGCGGTGGAGGACGAGGGCGTCAGTGGCGTGATCATCGGCCGTGCGCTGTACGAGGGCACGCTGGACTTCACTGCGGCGCAGAAGCGCGCCGACGAACTCGCGTCAGCGGACTGAAGTCATGCCGCTCGCCAAGCGCATCATTCCCTGCCTCGACGTCGACAATGGCCGCGTGGTCAAGGGCGTGCGCTTCGTCGACATCCGCGACGCCGGCGACCCGGTGGAGGTCGCGCGCCGCTACGGCGAGCAGGGCGCGGACGAGATCACCTTCCTCGACATCACCGCCAGCAGCGACGAACGCGAGACCATGGCCCACGTGGTCGAGGCCGTGGCCGCGCAGGTCTTCATTCCCCTGACCGTCGGCGGCGGTATCCGCACCCTGGAGGACATCCGTCGCATCCTCAATGCCGGGGCCGACAAGGTGGCGATCAACTCGGCCGCGG
Source organism: Acidihalobacter aeolianus (assembly GCF_001753165.1). Classification (GTDB taxonomy): domain Bacteria; phylum Pseudomonadota; class Gammaproteobacteria; order DSM-5130; family Acidihalobacteraceae; genus Acidihalobacter; species Acidihalobacter aeolianus. The sequence goes on along the minus strand of NZ_CP017448.1, from coordinate 3,197,297 downwards.
TGGCGCGGCCCGAATTCGTGCGCGAGGCCGCCGAGCGCTTCGGCAACCAGTGCATCGTGGTGGCCATCGATGCCAAGCGCGTCAGCGCGCCAGGCGAGCCGCTGCGCTGGGAAATCTTCACCCACGGCGGGAGGCGACCGACCGGCATCGACGCCATCGAATGGGCGGTACGCATGGCCGAGTACGGGGCCGGCGAACTGCTGGTGACCAGCATGGACCGCGACGGCACCCGCGAGGGTTTCGATCTCGAACTGATGTGCACGGTCAGCGAGGCCGTGCCGGTGCCGTTGATCGCCTCCGGTGGTGTGGGCAACCTCAATCATCTGGCCGAGGGCATCACCCGCGGCCATGCGGATGCGGTGCTCGCGGCAAGCATTTTCCACTTCGGCGAACATACGGTCGGCGAGGCCAAGGAGCGGCTGGCCGCCGAAGGCATCGAGGTTCGCTGGTGAAGTCGGCGCGCGAGGCGCGGTGCGTGCAGGTACAATCCGGATGATGAACGCGACGAACACGCAGCCGCCCTCGAACGACTGGCTCGACGAGGTGCGATGGAATAGCGACGGTCTGGTGCCCGTCATTGCCCAGGATGCGGAAAGCGGAAAGGTGCTCATGTTCGCCTGGATGAATCGCGAGGCCCTGGCGCTGACCGCGGACTCCGGCGAAGCGGTCTACTGGTCCCGCTCGAGGAGCCGCTTGTGGCGCAAGGGCGAATCATCCGGGCACGTGCAGCGGGTGCGCGGCCTGCGCCTCGACTGCGACGGCGATGCGCTGCTGCTGAGCGTCGAACAGCTCGGCGGCATCGCCTGCCACACCGGGCGGGCAAGCTGTTTCTACAGCGAACTGCACGCAGGCCGGTGGGTGCCGGTCGATCCGGTGCTCAAGTCTCCGGAGGAGATCTACGGATGAGCGAGGCGATACTGGAACAGCTCGCACGCACCCTGGAGGAGCGCAAGCAGGCCTCGCCGGAGAGTTCGTACGTGGCGAGCCTGTACGCCAAGGGTCTCGACGCCATTCTCAAGAAGATCGGGGAAGAGGCGACCGAGACCGTGATGGCGGCCAAGGATGGCGTCGACGAGAAGATTGTCTACGAGGTGGCGGATCTGTGGTTTCACACCCTGGTGCTGCTGGCGCACCAGGGGCTCGGACCCGATAGCGTGCTGACCGAGCTCGCGCGCAGGACGGGTATTTCGGGCATCGAGGAAAAGGCGCGGCGCGAGCAGTGAGCCCGGGTGCCGCATGCATGATAGTCTGGCGGGCCGACCAATAGGCTGGCCGGAACAGGACAAGGGCGTGGATGCCATGCACGCCCGCTGAGCGGGAGAACCGATATGTTGATTCCGGGTGGATATGAATGGCTGGTGCTGCTGCTGGTGGTGGTGCTGGTGTTCGGTACCAAGAAGCTGCGCAATGTGGGCGGCGATCTGGGTTCCGCGGTGAAGAACTTCAAGAAGTCGATGCAGGATGGCGAGGCCGAGGGCGACAAGCCGGCCGATCCGGCGGCGCGCATCAAGCAGGAAGGCGAAGGGCGGGTGTTCGATGCCGATGCTGAGCAGCACAAGGACAAGGATAAGGTCTGACGCGGCGCCTGGCCGCTCCCATCCACGCCAGGAGGCCTGATGTTCGACTCGGGTTTTTCCGAGCTGCTGCTGATCATGGTCGTGGCCCTCGTCGTGGTGGGCCCCGAGCGTCTGCCAGGCCTGGTGCGCAAGGTCGGGTACTGGGTCGGACGTTTCCGTCGCTACGCCAATACAGTGCGTGCCGAGATCGAGCGCGAGCTCAATGCCGACGAACTGCGCGGCATGCTGACGCGTCAGGAGGACGAGATCCGCGAGTTGCGTGACATGCTGCGCGACACGCGCGATCAGATGCGCACGAACGCCGATCAGATTGCCGACGAGGTGCGTGGCGTGGGCGGGCAATCTTCGGAGGATGCGGCTCATCCGCCCCAGGCCGAGGCCGGGGAAGTGCCGGTGGTGACGCATGATGAGACCGCACAGGGCCATGCCGGCGACGAACAGGTAAAGCCCGCCGAACCGGACCCGGCGGCAAGTCACGAAACCGCGCCGGAGCCGGCAAAACCGCAGACTGACGCGACGCATGACCGAAAACCCGAATAAGGACGTGCCCGAGGACGACCCCCCCGCTGAAGCGGGTGGCGCAGAAGCCGCCGAGGGTGGCCTTTCCAGCCTGATGTCGCATCTGATCGAGCTGCGCAGTCGCCTGCTGCGCTCGATCGTCGCCGTGCTGGTTTTGTTCATCGGCCTGAGCCCGTTTGCCGACCAGCTTTACGCCTGGCTGGCGGGTCCGCTGGTGGCGCAGTTGCCCAAGGGCAGCAGCATGATCGCCATCGACGTCGCCGCGCCCTTCATCGTGCCGTTCAAGCTCACCTTCCTGGTCTCGGTGGTGATCGCGGTGCCCTTCCTGCTGTATCAAATCTGGGCCTTCGTTGCGCCTGGGCTGTACCGCCACGAGAAGCGTCTGGCCATGCCGCTGCTGATCTCGAGCACGCTGCTGTTCTACACCGGCATGGCCTTCGCGTACTTCGTCGTATTCCCGATGATGTTCCATTTCTTCGCGAAGTCGACCCCTGCCGGGGTGCGCATGATGACCGACATCGGTGCTTACCTCGGCTTCGTGTTCAATATGTTTCTGGCCTTCGGTGCCGCCTTCGAGGTGCCGGTGGCCATCGTGCTGCTGACGGCACTCGGCGTGATCACCCCACAGAAGCTGGCAGCGGCGAGACCCTACATCATCGTGGCAGCGTTCGTGATCGGCATGCTGCTAACGCCGCCGGACGTGATGTCGCAGGTCTCGCTGGCGATTCCCCTGCTGTTGCTGTTCGAGATCGGCCTGCTGGTCTCGCGTGTCGTGTACAAGCGCAAGGCCGCCCGCGAGGCCGCGGAGGCCGACGAGTACGCGACGGACGAGGGCGAGCCGGACTACCCCGGACCGATGAACGGTCAGGCGATGGATCAGGCGCTGGACGAGGCCGAGGCGCAGGAGCGGGCGCAGCATGTCGATGACGGCGAGGTGCCACATGCCGAAGGCGATAGCGGGTCCGAAGACAAGGGCGACGACAACCGCAAGCCCTGAAGCGGCGGGACGCGGGCGGTCGTTCCTGATAAAATCGCCTGCCCGCACTGGCCACCACCACAGGGACGATCATGACGCAGACGCACAAGGTGCCGCGCCGGCGAGCGCTCTTGATAATCCTCGACGGCTTCGGCCTCAATCCGTCGAAGGAAAACAACGCCGTCTGCGAGGCCAGTACGCCGCGTCTGGATGCCTATTTCTCGCACCATCCACATTCCGCGCTGGAGGCCTCCGGGCGCGCCGTCGGTCTGCCTGACGGGCAGATGGGCAATTCCGAGGTGGGGCACATCACCCTGGGTTCCGGCATGATCGTGCGCCAGGATCTGGTGCGTATCGACGACGCCATCGCCGACGGGCAGTTCCGGGCCAACCCGGTGCTCGTGCAGGCGGTGAAGGCGGCGGGTGCCGCCAGCCGGCCGCTGCACCTGCTGGGCCTCGTGTCCGACGGCGGCGTGCACAGTCACCTACGCCACCTCGACGCGTTGATCGACCTCTGCGCCGAGCACGGCGTGACCCCGGTGGTCCATATGATCGCCGACGGTCGCGACACCGCCCCCAAATCCTCGCTTGGCTTCCTGCCGGCGCTCGAGCGTAAGCTGGCGGCCACGGGCGGGCGCATCGCGACCGTGACCGGCCGCTACTACGCGATGGATCGCGACCATCGCTGGGACCGCACGGAACTTGCCTGGCGCGCGCTGGTGCATGCCGAGGGCGTCGCCTGCGAGGATGCCCAAGGCGGTATCGAGGCGGCTCATGCGGACGGCCAGACCGACGAATTCATCAAGCCGCGCATCGTCGCCGGCGGAGAACCCATCCGCGGCGGCGATCAGGTGGTGTTTTTCAATTTCCGCAACGACCGACCGCGTCAGCTCGCCGCCGCGCTGGGACTGGACGAGTTCGACGGTTTCGCACGTGGCGACTACCGCCCGGTCACGGTCACCTGTTTGACCGAATACGACCCGCGCTACGGCATGCCGGTCGCCTTCACTCCCGAGCGGCCCACCACGTGTCTTGCCAAGGTGCTGAGCGAGGGCGGCTACCGCCAGTTCCACTGCGCCGAGACCGAAAAGTACGCGCACGTGACCTTCTTCTTCAACGGCGGCGGCGAGACGCCCTTCCCGGGCGAGGATCGCGTGGTGGTGCCTTCGCCGAAGGTGGCGACCTACGACCTGCAGCCGGAAATGAGCGCCGCGGCGGTCGCCGACGAGGTGGTCAAGGCGCTGGAGAGCAGTCAGTACGACTTCATCGTGGTGAATTTCGCCAACGGCGACATGGTGGGGCATACCGCCGTGCGCGAGGCGGTGATCCGCGCGGTGGAGACACTGGATCGCGAGGTCGGCCGCGTGCTCGACGCGGCGGTCGAGCAGGGCTATTCGGTGCTGCTGACCGCCGATCACGGCAACTGCGACGAGATGGTCGACCCGGTCACCGGCGAGCCGCACACGCAGCACACCACCTATCCGGTGCCGCTGCTGCTGATCGACGAAGGCGCCTGGCGTCTCGCCACCGGCGGCGGCCTGAGCGGCATCGCGCCGACCCTGCTGCAGCTGATGGGCCTCGAACAGCCGGCCGAGATGACCGGCCACAGCCTGCTGCTCGAGGGCGGCGCCGCTTCGGCCTAGCCGCGCAGGCGCGCCTCGCCCGCGTAGACGTTGAAGCGCGGCGGGCGCAGGAAGCCGATCAGCGTCATCCCCGATGCGTCCGCCAGCTCCACCGCGAGGCTGCTCGGCGCCGACACGGCGGCGAGCAGCGGCAGGCGTGCGCGGATGCACTTCTTCACGATCTCGTAGCTGGTGCGTCCGCTGACCATCAGCAGTTGCCGTTGCAGCGGCAGGCGCCGCTCCAGGCAGGCCCAACCGATCACCTTGTCGACCGCATTGTGCCGGCCGACATCCTCCTCCAGTCGTAACAGCCGACCGTCGAGCGTGAACAGCGCGGCCGCGTGCAGCCCCCCCGAGCGCAAGAACATCGCCTGGGCGGCGCGCAGGCGCTCGGGCAGATCCAGGATGCGCGTGATCGGCACCTCGGGACCCTCGCCGAGCGGCGGACTGGCGAGCAGGCGGTCGAGTTCGAGCCGCGAATCCCCGCACACGCCGCAGGCGCTGGTCACCGCGGTCTTGCGCACGGGCGGTGGCGCTCTGTGCATCCGCAGACGCACGCGGATGCTGTTGGCGCCCTCCTGGCGCACCGCCAGCAGGTCGTCCGGCCCGTCCACCAGCCCCATGTCGAGCAGCAGGCCGACGGCGAGCAGCGTATCGGCACCGGGGGTGCGCATGGTGACCACGCGCTCGTTGTCTGCGTCGCCGTAGCGGATCTCCAGCGGCGACTCCTCGGCCAGCGTGTCGAGGTCGGATGCCAGTCCCTCGCCGCTGCGGTGACGCCAGATGGTGGCCACCGGGGCGGGCGTGGCGATGACGCCGCGGGTGGGCGCGTTCATTCGCCCAGACCCCGATTGAAGGCCTTGAGGAAGGCGACGATGCCCCCGATCGCCTGCCACAGCTCGCGGTCGCGCAGCAGCGCCAGCGCGCCGGCGATGCCGGACGGCTGTGTGGTTTCGTCCGCGGCGGTCGCTTCGAGCGCGGCAAGCCCGCATTCGAGGGCGGGGATCAGTCGTTCGATGCGTGCCATGTCGAGTTCGCCGAGCAGGGCAACGAGGCGGGCGAGGTTGTAGCTCAGCCGCCGGCTGCCATCGCGGTCGAGCAGTTCGGCGAGCAGGGTGGTCAGCTCCGGCGCCGCACCAAGGGTGTTGTTGGCCAGGCGTAGGACATCGCGCTCGTGCAGCAGCTGGATGAGGCGCTCGAGTTCGGCGTGGGCGTCGTCGGGTTGCGTACGCGGCGGGGGCGTGTAGGCAAGCGGTGCGGCCATGGCTCAGAGTCCTCCGTGTTCGGGCAGTTTGTGCGGCGGGCGCTGGTAGTCCGCCCGGCGCCACTTCTCGTGCAGCTCGGGGCCATCCTTGGGCGTGGGGTGGCCGTAGCGCGAGTTGTGCGGCGGCAGCGGGGTGGGGCCGTCCGCCTCGATCACTTCCAGCGACACCGACAGATCCTTGTATGCCGGGGTGTGCGTGACGCGGTCGGTATGGCTGCCGGTGAGCACGTTGATCGGCTCCTCGACCGAGTTCATCGGCATGTACAGCTCGTCGCCCTGGACGCGGTCGGTGACCAGCACCCGCGCCTCGATGCTGCCGCGCCGCGAGGTCAGGCGTACGCGGCTGCCGTCGCGCACCCCGCGTCGCTGCGCCAGCTCGGGCGACAGCTCCACGAAGGTGTCGGGCACCTTGCTGTGGATGCCGCGGGAGCGGTTGGTCATGTTGCCCTCGTGGAACTGCTCGAGCAGGCGGCCGTTGTTGAGATGCAGGTCGTAGCTGAGGTCCGGCAGCTCGGCCGGCTCGACCCATTCCACCGGGTGCAGCCGCGCGCGGCCGTCCGGGAACGGGAAGCGTTCGGTGAACAGGATTGGGGTGTCGGTGCCGTCGGCGGCCACCGGCCATTGCAGCGAGGCGAAACCTTCCAGGCGCGCGTAGTCGACGCCGGCGAACAGCGGCGTGAGGCTGGCCGCCTCGCCCATGATCTCGCTCGGGTGGGTGTAGCCCCAGGGCCGGCCGAGGCGCTCGGCGAGCTCGGTGAGGATGCGCCAGTCCGGGCGCGAGTCGCCGAGCGGCGGCATGACCTCGTAGAGGCGTTGGATGCGGCGCTCGGTGTTGGAGAAGGTGCCCTCCTTCTCGACGCTGGGCGCGGCCGGGAGCACCACGTCGGCGAACTGGGCGGTGCGCGAGAGAAAGATGTCCTGCACCACGAAGAAGTCGAGCTTCTCGAACGCCGACTGCACGTACAGCGCGTTGGAGTCGACCAACGCCATGTCCTCGCCGATCACGTACATCGACTTGAGTTCGCCGGCATGCACGGCATCGACCATCTCGTGGTTGTCGAGTCCGGGCTTCTCCGGCAGCGTGACGCCCCAGCCCTGGCCGAAGCGGGCGCGGGCGGTTTCGTCGCTGACCGGCGAGTAGCCTGGCAGGAAGGCGGTGATCGCGCCGAAGTCGCTGGCGCCCTGCACGTTGTTGTGCCCGCGCAGTGGGTAGGCGCCGGTGCCGGGGCGGCCGTAGTTGCCGGTGATCAGCAGCAGGTTGGAAATCGCGGTGCTGGTGTCGGAACCGCCGCAGTGCTGGGTGACGCCCATCGCCCACAGCACGCACACGCCGCTGCTGTGCGCCACGCGCTCGGCGAGATCGCGCAGGGTATTCGCCGGGATGCCGGACACGGATTCGGCGTATTCCAGGGTGAAGGGTGCGAGCGAGGCGCGCAACTCGTACAGGCCGTTCACGCGCTCGGCGAGGAATGCCTTGTCCTCCAGACCCTGGTCGAGGATGTAGCGGCTGAGCGCCGACAGCCAGACGAGATCGGTGCCCGGACGCGGGCGGATGAATACGTCCGCACGCTCGGCCATTTCGTGCTTGCGCAGGTCGGCGACGACCAGTTGCTGGCCGCGCAGCTTGTGTGCGCGCTTGACCCGGGTGGCGAGCACGGGGTGGCTCTCGGCGGTATTGGAGCCGACGATGAGCACGAGGTCGGCCTGCTCGATGGAGGCGATGCCGCCCGAGTCGCCGCCGTAGGAGACGGTGCGGAACAGGCCCGTGGTGGCCGGGTTCTGGCAGTAGCGCGAGCAGTTGTCGATGTTGTTGGTGCCGATTACGCCGCGCGCGAATTTCTGCATCAGATAGGCCTCCTCGTTGGTGCACTTGGAGGAGGCGATGAAGCCCAGGGCGTCGGGTCCGTGGGCGTCGCGGATCTCGGCGAAGCGGCGCGCGACGAGGCCGAGGGCCTCGTCCCAGCTCGCTTCGCGGAAACGGCCGTTCTCGCGGATCAGCGGGGTGGTCAGGCGATCCTCGTGATTGACGAAATCCCAGCCGAACTTGCCCTTCACGCAGGTGGACACGCCGTTGGCCGGGCCTTCGCTTGGTTCGACCTTGAGGATGTCGCGGCCGCGCGTCCACATCTCGAAGCTGCAGCCGACGCCGCAGTAGGTGCACACCGTCTTGGTGCGGCGCACATCCTGCTTGCGCATGGCCGCGTCAAGCTCGGATACCGCGATGATGGGGATGAAGCCAGTGGCCGGTTCGACCGCCTTGACGGCGTCGATCATCGGCTGGCGGGCCTTCTCGGGGACGGCCGTGAAGACGCCGGCCTTGCCGAGCATGCTTTTTTCCATCAGCGCGTTGCACGGGCAGACGGTGACGCAGTGGCCGCAGGAAACGCAGCTCGATTCGTTGATCGGCTGGCCGCCGTCCCAGACCACGCGCGGGCGTTCCAGACTCCAGTCGATGCTCAGGGTTTCGTTGACCTGCAGGTTCTGGCAGGCCTCCACGCAACGGCCGCAGAGGATGCACTGGTCGGGGTCGTAGCGATAGAAGGGATTGCTCGCGTCCACCTCGTAGGGCTTCGGCGTGTACGGGTACACCTGATGCTCTACACCCATGTCGCGGACCGTATTGTGCACGGTGCAGGTGCCGTTGTTGTTGTCGCACAGCGTGCAGTAAAGGTCGTGATTCTTCAGCACGCGGTTGAGGCCTTCCTCGCGTGTCTCGCGGGCGCTTTGGGATTCGATGGCGACGCTCATGCCGTTGGCCAGCGTGGTGGTGCATGCGCGGCGCGGACTGCCGTCGACCTCGACCCAGCAGGTGTCGCAGCTTTGTATCGGGCCGAGTGCGGGGTGGTAGCAGATGTGGGGGATGGCGACGCCGTTGCGTTCGAGAAACGGGATCAGCGGTTCATCCGCCTCGCCGACGTAGACTTGGCCGTCGACCGTTATCCGGCATTTCGATCCTTGATCCATGAGCGGCCTCCTGGGTTTCGCCGTGGACGCAAAGACTATGACAAGTCATACTATTACTCAAATCTGTTATATCTATTCTAATTATTCAAAATTTATATATTTAATCGGGTTCGGAGTCCGCATGGTCAATCCTCAGCACCTGTTGAGTTTCACGGTCGTGGCCAGATTGCGCAGCATCAGCCGGGCGGCCGACGCCTTGTGTCTCAGTCAACCGGCGGTTTCCAGCCAACTGCGCCAATTGCAGAATCTGGTCGGCGAACCGCTCTACACGCGGCGCGGGTACGGTATCGAATTGACGCCGGCGGGACAGGGTTTGCTGCATCATGCCGAGACGCTGCGCCGCGCGCACGCCCAGGCCGACGACTACATCCGACAGCTGCAGGGCGTGGATGCCGGCAGCATCCATATCGGTTCCACCAGCACCCTGGCGAGCTATTACCTTCCGGAGCACGTGGTGCGATTCCAGAAGGGCTATCCGGGCGTGTCCGTGTACATCGACACGGACAACTCCGAGGCGCTGATGCGCCGTCTGGAGGCCTTCGACGTGTGCATGATCGAGGGCCCGCTGCCCGATCTGCCGATCTCGGGATCGTACGAACTCAGCCCCTGGGTGGTCGACGAGGTGGTGCTCGTGCTGCGTCCCGAACACCCGCTTGCGCAACGCTATCCCGAAGTCGTGCCGCTGAGTGCGCTGAGCGGTTCGGCGATCATCTGGCGCGAGCCCGCTTCCGGTGCCCGGCAGACCTTCGAGCGCGCGCTGGCCGAGGTGGGTCTGCAGCTGCCCGTGAATATCGTCGTGACGGGGGTCGATGCGGTCAAGGAAGCCGTGCGTGCCGGGCTCGGCATCGGCTTCGCCTCATTCCGCGCCTTGGCGCATGCGGGGTCCGATCTTGTCTACCGTCACCTCGAGTGCGCCAAGGGCATCCATTGGGACTTGTATGTCGCCGCACCGCAGGCCCGGCTGCGCTCGCGCGCCACGCAATCCTTTCTGCAGGCGTTGAACCTCAGCAGCGAGGGAGCGGCATCTCAGGGAACTTAACGAGAATATTAATACCTGTATAATGGATTTTTTATCTCCCCGGGTCGCTAACCGATGGAAACAGCGCACGGCGAACAGGAACTGCTGGTGGAGGCCCTGCAGCGTTTGGGTGCCTTTCACTTTCAGACACGCCTGAACCCTGAAGATTTTCAGGGCATGCTGCCGGCCGCGGAGGCATTCAACAACATGGCCGATGCCGTGGAGGCCTTCGTCACCCACGATGACACGCAGCGTGTGAGCTGGTCCGAGCGCGACCGTCTTACCTGCATGAGCCAGCTCCCGGCGGGCATCGCCCACGAAATCCGCAATCCGCTTGAGGCGATCGTCAACTCCATCGCCCTGTTGGTGCGCAGCAATCTCACGCCGCGCGAAAAGCAGGAACTGTCCGGGATCGTGTCCAGCGAGTGCGCGCGCCTGCAGCGCATTTTCCGGCACTTTCTCCAGTTCTCGCGATTTCCCATCGCGCGCATGGAACCGACCGACATCGCCGAGGCCATCCACAAGCTGTTTACCCTGCTGGGTACCAATCAACCCGAGAATGTCGAATTCGTGCTCGAAGATGAAAGCGGTGGGGCGTTGATCCTGTGTGATGTCGACCTGATCCACCAGGCATTGATGAATCTGATGCTCAACGCCATCGAGGCGATGCCCGAAGGCGGCCGGCTGACGGTGCGCGTGCTGACGGCGGATGAGCGGCATGTGACAGTCCAAGTCTGCGACAACGGCGAGGGCATACCGAGCGAACAGCTGGAACAGATCATGGAGCCTTTCTACACCAGCCGTCCCACCGGGGTCGGCTTGGGTCTTGCCATCACGCAACACATCCTCGCGCAGCACGGTACCCGGCTTGAGATGAGCAGCGTGCAGGGCGAGGGCACGCAGGCCTCGTTTACGCTGCCCAGGGCGCGCCGTCGTGGCTAACATCCTGGTCGTCGACGACGAGCCGAATATCCGGCGAACCCTGCACATGCTCCTCGACAAGGAGGGGCACAACGTCACCGACGCGAATACGGGCGAGCAGGCCTTGGCCATCGTGGCCGAGCAGCACGTCGATCTCGTGATGCTGGACATGCGTCTGGGTCGGGAGAACGGCCTGGACATCCTGTCGCGCATTCGCGCCCGCGGCGATCACCCCGAAATCGTGATCATCACCGCACATGGCGAGGTGGACGAGGCGGTGTGCGCGATGAAGCTCGGCGCGTACGATTATCTGGTCAAGCCGCTGGCCCCCGACGAACTGCTGATCCGGGTGGGCAAGATCCTGGAAAAACGGGCGCAGAGCCAGGAGCTGATGCTGCTGCGCGAAGAGGCGGCGCGGCGTCACGAGCCGTATGTCGCTTCGCAGAGCGAGGCGATGCGCGAGATCATCCGGCGCGTCCAGCGGATTGCGCGTCAGGACATGCCAGTGCTGATCACCGGCGAGACGGGGGCGGGCAAGGAGGTGATCGCGCGTCTGATCCACAGTCTCAGCACCCGCGCGAACAAGCGTTTCGTGGCGGTCAATTCCTGTGCGCTGACCGAGAACCTGCTCGATTCGGAACTCTTCGGCCACGTCCGCGGGGCGTTCACCGGCGCGAACACCAGCCAGCCCGGGCTGTTTCAGGAGGCGGACGGCGGCACGCTGTTTCTGGACGAGATCGGCGATGTCACCCAAAGCCTGCAGGCCAAGCTGCTGCGCGCGTTGCAGGAGGGCGAGATCCGTCCGGTCGGCAGCACCAAGGTGGCCAAGGTCAACGTCCGCGTGATCGCCGCCACCAACCGCGATCTGTGGACCCTGAGCGAGACGGGCGAGTACCGCAAGGACCTGCTGTTCCGCCTCGGCGTCATCGAGATCAAGATTCCGCCGCTACGCCAGCGGCGCGACGGCATCTACGCCCTGACCGATTTCTTCCTGGCCCGGCAGAACGCGAAGATCGGCGACGAAAAGCCATTCGAAATTACCCCGCGAGCCAGGCGCAAGCTGTACATGTACGACTGGCCCGGCAACGTCCGCGAGCTGACCAGCGTATTGGAGCGCAGCTTCGCGCTGGCCGAGGGGCACGTAATCGACGCCGAAGACATCATTATCAATCAGCATGCCACCGATACCTACGAGGAGCCGGCGCACGACATGAGCTTGCACGAAGTTGAGGTGGCGCACATCCGGCGGGTGCTGTCGCTTTGCGAGGGCAATCAGGTGAAGGCATCCCGGCTGCTCGGCATCAGCCGCTCCACCCTGCAGCGCAAGCTCAAATTCTTAAACGGGTTTGACGGAAGGTAGGTTTTGCTTGCCCGAGTCGCCCGATGCGGCGGTGGAACTGAGTATCGATTCTGCCCAGCTGAGGGCTTCCATCCGCGAGGTCATCAGCAACTCCGGAGGGATGCCGTTGCCCGCCACCTGCCGCCATTGGCTGATCTCGTAGCTGAGCACTGCCTGCAGATAATGCCCCAGCGCGCCTTCATGCCCCAGAATCGCTTCCTTGACGTTGGAGGAAAGCGGTAGGGGTGCGATGACCTGAGCCAAAGACCGGTCGAGCAGAAGGTCGAGGGCTGACAGCAGACCGACGATAAAGCCATCGCCGCTACTCCTCTTTGCCGTACCTTCTTCCAGCAGTTCGCACATGCGCGCACGGGCCAGCGCGATGATGAATACCGCTGCCGGCTTGTCGCTCAAGTGGGTCAAGGAAAGCAGGATGCACCAGGTTGCGAGACGGCGTCGGCCCAGAAGGATAATCGTATCCCTTAGCGAGGTGACCGGGCGCGGCAGGTTGTAGAAGGCCGAATTGATCAGACGCAGCAGCTTGTAGCTGAGGATCGGGTCGGCGGCGATCGCTTTTTCGATGTCTCGAGTCTCAGTGGCCGGATCGTAAACAATGGCGAAGAGTTGCAAGACTGCGACCTTGTTCGGCGGCAGGCTGGAGCTTTTCACCACACGGGGGCGGCTGAGGAAATAACCTTGAAAATAATCGAAACCGAGGTCCCTGAGATATTCGAACTCGGCCAGCGACTCGATCCTGAGCGCGAGGACCTTCAGCCGATGGCGGCGGAATGCAGCGATGTTGTCCGGCAGGGTCTTGGCATCCGTCCCGCGGATGTCGATCTTGACGATATCCGCCAGTGAATAGATGTCGCTCAAGGCGGGGTCGTATTGGGCGTCGTCCAGCGCGAGAGTGAACCCCATCTTGGATAGCAGCCGCAACTGCGGCATTTCGTCGGCGCTGGCCAGTGCGGGCGGGATATCGAAAATGACGCGTTCTGGCGGGATCGGCAATTCGTGTGCGACGCTGAGCAGGCTGCGGCTGAGGTTGATGCCGATGCGGCTCGTGCCGGCCAGCTTGTCGATACCGAATTCCTGAAAGGCGTTTACGACCACCTGGGCCGTGGCGACGTCAGCCTGGGTGCGCCCCATCCCGCGAAACAGGAGTTCGTAAGCATAGATGCCCAGAATATTGTTGTAGATCGGCTGGCGGCCGATGAGGACATTGAGTGGCATCGACATGGGATCGCGGCGGTGGATGTGAGCCCTGATAGGTCGAAGTATGATGTTATTTTTCGAAAACCGCTATAACTCTAGGTTTTCCGGGCGAAATTCGGCGTGATTTGGCGGATGCTTGCCGCTGGCAAGGCATTGCCAGCCGTTTGCGGTAGGATTTCAGGCGGGTTAGTGCCGCGTCAACATCATCCAAGGGAGCTTCAGTCTTGCACATCGTCGAACATCCGGCCATTGATCTCGATCTGAAATACGCGACTGCCGACAACATCACCGGCACGCCGATCTACGCTTACGCGGTCGCGCTGCTCCATCCTGAAGCGCATGCCGCGCTGATGAAAGCCGCCGAGCTGGCGAGTGCGGCAGACCGCAGGTTGATCGTATTCGACGCATATCGCCCGCCTGCCGCGCAGCGCAGGCTCTGGGAAGCGCTGCCCGATCCGACCTTCATCGCCGACCCCGAACTGGGCTCGACGCACAGCCGCGGCATCGCCGTCGACCTGACCCTGGCTTATCCGTCAGGCGAAGCCTTGCCCATGGGCACCGGGTTCGATGCGATGGAGCCGGCCTCCTTTCACGCCCATCCGGGCCTGCCTGCGGATGTGCAAGGCAATCGGCAGATGCTTGCCGGAATCATGGCGCTGGCCGGCTGGGTGCATAACCCCATGGAGTGGTGGCACTACAACCTGCCCAATCCGGAAGCCTTTCCCATAGTTGACGACGTACAGACCGTCGCACGCATGATGCCGTAACGAGATTCACCAAATTGGTGTGAGCGGGTGCAAGCACGCGTTGCTTGGTAAAGGCTGGCAGCGCGCAGGACAGATGCGCCCCGCCTGCATTCGGGCAGTTACATAATGGAACGAGCCGGCGACACCAAGCGAAACCCCGGCCGTGCGCTAAACCGGACGGGGTGTTCCGCGCGTTTGCGGGTGGGGGCCGCTTACATCAAGCCCAGCAGCGCGCCCAGCGGGGGGAAATAGGCCCCCATGGCGCGTAACCAGCCGGAAATGTGCGTCTGCGCGCCCATTTCAATGATGTTGGACACGTAGCCAATCAAGCCTACCGTGAGAATCATGGCGAGAACCGCGGTGCGCGATCCGGTATCCGTTTCGGTGTAGATGAGCCCTTCGGTGTCGATCTTGTTATCGATGGTTTTTGCGTCCATGGCCTTCTCCAGAAGGTATAGCCCTCCCTGACGCAGCGAACCGGACGTTGCCCCACGTCAGGATTTCTTATTCAAGGCATCGGTTCCCAGCGTTATTTTGCTCGGGTGGAATCCCGCTGCCTTGCCCCTTCGAAACGCCGCCATGAGACCGGGTGTTCATCGATTTCGTGGAGGCGCTGTCGCTGTAGCGAATCTATCACAGTAAAGTGGTTGGTTATAGTTTTTGCGAATCGGCTTATATGGTGAAGCTACGATGGATTTACAACAAACCTCGTGTTCGCTACCAATGTGATGTTTGGGTCGTAATATCCCCTGGAGCGCTATTCAGAAGTGACCGCTATAACGAGGGAAAACTCGACTGTGGCTTGTGCGTGCGGGTTTGGTGTCGGCCAACATGTGAGTCAACCAAATGCGAGTCAGGCGGAGGGCCGGGCCCCTTGTTGACACACGCTTTGACTCACTTATTGCCTGGATTCAAGCGGATCGCTTTGGACAGGTTTGGACGCTAAGCCTATGTGTGGCGCCATTTTGTGGGCGATGTCTTGGATAATATTGGACAGTGTCGGAAGGGGAGGTGGTGGGCCCGCTCGGACTCGAACCGAGGACCAAGGGATTATGAGTCCCCTGCTCTAACCAACTGAGCTACAGGCCCGTCATCGTGAGGGCGGCCGGCGTGGATGGCCGGCCGCAGCATGTCATTGCTCTACGTCGAGGAAGCTGCGCAGGAGTTCGGAGCGACTCGGGTGGCGGAGCTTGCGCAGGGCCTTGGCTTCGATCTGGCGGATGCGCTCGCGGGTCACGTCGAACTGCTTGCCGACCTCTTCGAGGGTGTGGTCGGTGTTCATGTCGATGCCGAAGCGCATACGCAGCACCTTGGCTTCGCGAGCGGTGAGCGAGCCAAGGACTTCGCGGGTGGTTTCGCTGAGGCTGTCGCGCGTGGCCGTGTCTATGGGCGACATGACGTTGCCGTCCTCGATGAAGTCGCCCAGATGCGAATCTTCGTCGTCGCCGATGGGGGTCTCCATGGAGATCGGTTCCTTGGCGATCTTGAGCACCTTGCGGACCTTGTCCTCGGGCATTTCCATGCGCTCGGCCAGCTCTTCGGGTGTGGCTTCCCGGCCCATTTCCTGAAGCATCTGGCGAGACACGCGATTGAGCTTGTTGATGGTCTCGATCATGTGCACCGGGATGCGGATGGTGCGGGCCTGGTCCGCGATCGAGCGCGTGATGGCCTGACGAATCCACCACGTCGCGTAGGTCGAGAATTTGTAGCCGCGGCGGTATTCGAACTTGTCGACGGCCTTCATCAGGCCGATGTTGCCTTCCTGGATCAGGTCGAGGAACTGCAGGCCGCGGTTGGTGTATTTCTTGGCGATGGAGATGACGAGGCGCAGGTTGGCTTCGACCATTTCCTTCTTCGCGCGACGGGCCTTGGCCTCGCCGATGGACATGCGGCGGTTGATTTCCTTGATCTCGCCGATCTGCAGCGCGGCATTGCTTTCGATGGACTTGAGCTTCTTCTGCGCGTGGCGAATCTCGTCGGCGTGCTCGTTGAGCGCGTCGGCGTACTTTTGCGCGGAAGGTGCCTGTAGGCGCTCCTCAAGCCATTCTAGACGGGTCTCGTTGCCCGGGAAGGTCTCGATAAACGCCTTGCGTGGCATGTGCGAGCGGCGAATGCACAGGTCCATGATGCGACGTTCCTGCTCGCGGATCAGTTCGATCGTGGTGCGCAGCTGGTTGGTCAGGTCGTCGATGACGCGCTGGGTGAGCTTGAACTCCATGAAGAAGGTGGCGATCTCCTGGCGGAGCTCGTCGTACTTCTCCTTCTGGTTCTTGCTTTGCGCCTTCATGGCCTTGGTGTACAGGTCGCGCAGCTTGGTGAAGCGCTCCTTGGCCTCGACCGGATCCGGTCCGCTTTCGGCAGGTTCGTCGTCTTCGTCGTCATCGTCCGAGTCATCGTCGGATGCCGCGGCCTGGGTCTTCTGGGCCGGCGTGGGAATGACCTCGTTCTCCATCGCCTCGCGGTCGAGAAAGTTTTGCACCACGTCGGTCAGCTTGGCGTCGCCTGCCTCGATGCGGTCGTACTCGGCGAGCAGGCCGCTGATCGCGCGCGGGTAGTGAGCCAGCGCGAACAGAACCTGCGAGAGGCCGTCTTCGATGCGCTTGGCAATCTTGATCTCGCCTTCGCGGGTCAGCAGTTCCACAGTACCCATTTCGCGCATGTACATGCGCACTGGGTCGGTGGTGCGGCCGAACTCGCTGTCCACACTGGTCAGCGCTGCAACGGCTTCCTCCGCGACGTCTTCATCGGCGGCGACATCGGAGTCGGACAGGAGTAGGCTGTCGGAATCCGGGGCAACTTCATGGACGGTGATGCCCATGTCGTTGATCATGCCGATGATGTCTTCGATCTGTTCGGGGTCGACGATGCTGTCGGGCAGGTGATCGTTGACCTCTGCATAGGTCAGGAAGCCTTGTTCCTTACCCTTGGCGATGAGCTCTTTGAGACGGGACTGTTGCTCTTCGTGCTGCATGGAATGAAACACCCAAATAAATCGAATGGAAAACAGGCGATGATACTACAGTTCGACGCTATCAGGCTAGAGGGAATGCCTGTCGTCTAATCCCCCATGTAATGCTAGACGGCTGAACTCGGCTTTTTCTTCCGCATTCAAACCCTCCTGTTGCGCTTTTCGGCGTAGCAACTGAAATCTAGTTTCAATTTGCTGAGCCAGCAAGCGGACCGTCGCGTCGTCGAACTCGCGTCTTGCGGCATCGGGTTCCAAATGTATGTCGCGGGATTCGATCAGCCGAAGCAAATTTCGTTCCCCATCGGCACCGCGCCAGCGTTCGAGAATCCCTGCGGTGGTGATATTGGGATTCGTGCGCACCGTTTCAAGGAGTTGGGCATAAAGCGCGACCCCGGGATTGTCGAGGTCGCCTAGTTCCTCGGCCTCGGGGGCGTTGGCGGCGAGTTCGGTATGCTCCGCGAGGAGTGCGATGGCGGTGCGCAGCGGCGACCAGCGCACAGTCTGGGCGCGTTCCTTGACTTCGCGTGGGTTGTGACGGGGCGCTCTTGTGTCTGTCGACACCGGTGCCGGGACGGGCGTGCCCGCTTGGGCGCGCTCGAGGCGGCCGGTGGCGATACCGGTCTCGCGGGCGAGTGCCTCGATCACCTGTGCGCGCAGCATCTCGGCGCGCATGTTGCCCACCAGTTGCATGCCTTCGTGGGCGAGTCCAGCCCGAGCTTCCATGTCATTTCCCGGGTGTCGCCGGCGTAGCTCCTGTAGCAGCAGGCGAGACAGGCTGAGTCCGTCGCCAGCCAGCTTCAGGAACGCTTCCTTGCCTTCGCTGCGTACAAAGCTGTCCGGGTCCTGACCATCGGGGAGAAACAAAAAAACGGCCTCATTGCCGTCTTCGAGCACGGGCAGCGTCTGTTCGAGCGCCCGCCAGGCAGCGCTGCGACCCGCGCGATCGCCGTCGAAGCAAAAGATGAGGCGTTTGGCCGTGCGGTAGAGGCGCTGGATGTGTTCGCGCGTCGTGGCGGTACCTAGGGTTGCGACCACGTTGTGGATGTCTTGCTGAGAGAGACTGATGACGTCCATATAGCCTTCGACGATTAAAATCTCATCCAGCAAGACGCCGGACTGGCGGGCTTCGTACAGGCCGTAGAGTGATCGCCCTTTGTGGAACAGCGGGGTTTCGTTCGAGTTGAGGTACTTTGGCGTGCCGTCGGCGATCACACGGCCGCCAAAACCGATGATCTGGCCGCGAGGATCGCGGATCGGGAACATGATGCGGTCTCGGAACCGGTCGTAATGTCGCCCGTCGCGCTCGACCAGCAGCCCGGCCTCAACCAGATGAGCGGTGCTGTGGCGCCCTTTGAACGCATTGAGCAGGCCGTCCCATAAGGGGGGCGCATAGCCGAGTCCGAAGCGGGCTGCGGTTACGCCATCCAGTCCGCGCTGTTTGAGGTAATCGACGGCGGTCTGGCTGCGACGCAGTTCCTGCTTGAACCAAGCGGAGGCATCTTCCAGGCACCGGTGGAGCGCAGCGCGTTCGTCGCTGCGGCGGTCGTCATCGCGATGTCCGCCTTCGTGAGGTACATCGAGGCCGAGGATGGCGGCGAGGGACTCGACAGCCTCGACAAAATCCAGGCGGTCATGTTCGATCAGGAAACTCAGCGCGGTGCCGTGTGCGCCGCAGCCGAAGCAGTGATAGAACTGTTTTTGTGGGCTGACATAGAACGATGGCGTCTTTTCGTTGTGGAACGGGCAGCAGGCCTTGAATTCATGGCCCGCGCGCTTGAGCGGTACGCGTGCGTTGATGATCTCGACGATGTCGGTCCGCGCCAGGAGTTCGTCGATGAAGGACTGCGGGATACGGGCCATGGCGCGGGTATGGTCGGCCGATCAGGAGGCGATCGGCCGACGCAGTTTAGGCAGCCTCGCTGAGCGTGCTGATCAGGCCGGCCAGATCCGAGGCTCGCGGCTTGACCAGCCAGAACTTGGGCAGATAGCGCTTGAAGTTGGCCAGTAGTTCGGCTGCCCAGGGGCTCTGTGTTTCGGTGTGATATTCCTCCAGCAGACTATGCAGGAAGGTGCGCGGAGCCTCCATGTGCTCGGGGTCGAGGCGATGCAGGTCGATCAACTCGTGGTTGCAGCGGTCGACGAACTGGTTGTCCTGATCCAGCACCAGGGCGAAACCGCCGGTCATGCCGGCACCGAAGTTGACCCCGGTTTGGCCGAGGATGGCCACTACGCCGCCGGTCATGTATTCGCAGGCGTGGTCGCCGGCGCCTTCGACGACGGCAGTTGCGCCCGAGTTGCGCACGCAGAAGCGTTCGCCGGCGATGCCGGAGGCGAAGAGTTTGCCGCCGGTGGCGCCGTACAGGCAGGTGTTGCCGATGATGGCGGCCTCGTGGCTGCGGAAGGTACTGCCGGCGGGTGGGTGGATCACGATCTTGCCAGCGGCCATGCCCTTGCCGACATAGTCGTTGGCGTCGCCCTCAAGGTAAAGGTGCAGGCCACCGGCGTTCCACACGCCGAAGCTTTGGCCGGCCGTGCCCTTGAGCCGCACGGTAATGGGGGTGTCCGACATGGCGTAGTTGCCATGCCTGCGGGCGATCTCGCCGGAGATGCGCGCGCCGATCGAACGGTTGACGTTGCGTACCTCATAGTTGAATTCGCCGCCGCTTTGCGCTTCGATGGCGGGCAGCATGTCCGCGACCATGCGCTCGGCCAGCTCGCCACGGTCGAACGGGGCGTTGTGCGGTTCGATGCAGAAACGCGGTACCTCGGCGGGGACACCTGCATCGGACAGCACAGGGGTAAGATCGAGGCGACCTTGGCGCGGAGTGGCCCCGGCGGCAATTTCGAGCAGGTCGGTGCGGCCGATGAGATCCGTCAGGCTGCGCACGCCGAGGCTAGCCATCCAGCGTCGGGTTTCCTCGGCGATGAAGCGGAAGTAGTTGACCACCATGTCGACCTTGCCGATGAAGTGGTTCATGCGCAGGACCTTGTCCTGGGTGGCGACGCCGGTGGCACAGTTGTTCAGATGGCAGATGCGCAGGTACTTGCAGCCCATGGCGATCATCGGGCCGGTGCCGAAACCGAAGCTTTCGGCGCCCAGAATCGCGGCCTTGATCACGTCGAGACCGGTCTTGAGACCGCCGTCGGTCTGCAGGCGCACTTTGTCGCGCAGATTGTTCGCGCGCAGGGTCTGATGGACCTCGCTGAGGCCGAGCTCCCAGGGGCCGCCGGCATATTTGACGGAGGTCAGCGGGCTGGCGCCGGTGCCGCCGTCATAGCCGGAGATAGTGATCAGGTCGGCATAGGCCTTGGCGACGCCGGTGGCGATGGTGCCAACGCCGGCCTCGGCGACCAGCTTGACCGACACCAGAGCCCGCGGGTTGACCTGCTTGAGGTCGAAGATGAGTTGCGCCAGATCCTCGATCGAGTAGATGTCGTGATGCGGTGGCGGCGAGATGAGGGCCACGCCGGGGCGCGCGAAGCGCAGCTTGGCGATCATCTCGTTGACCTTGTGTCCCGGCAGTTGCCCGCCCTCGCCAGGCTTGGCTCCCTGCGCGACCTTGATCTGCAGCACCTCCGCATTGACCAGATAATGCGGGGTGACGCCGAAACGCCCGGAGGCGATCTGCTTGATCTTGGACATGCGTTCGGTGCCGAAGCGTTCGGCATCCTCGCCGCCCTCGCCGGAGTTCGAGCGTGCGCCGAGGCGGTTCATTGCGGCTGCCAGGGTCTCGTGCGCCTCCGGCGACAGCGCGCCAAGCGACATGCCGGCGGAATCGAAGCGCTTGACGATAGCGTCGACGGGTTCAACCTCGTCGAGCGGGATGGGGCGGACGTCCTTGCGCAGGTGCAGCAGATCGCGCAGAACCATCGGCGGGCGGTCGTTGATCAGGGCCGCATGTGCTTCCCAATCGCGATAGTCGCCGGAAACCACGGCCTTGTGCAGGGTCTGCACCACGTCTGGGTTGTAGGCGTGGTATTCGCCGCCATGCACGTATTTGAGCAGTCCACCCTGCGTGGGCAGCTTGCGCGGGCTCCAGGCCTGTCGAGCGAGTTGGGCGAGATCGTCCGCGATATCCGTGAAGTTGATGCCCTGCACGCGGCTGACGGAGCCTGGGAAGCATGTGTCGACGACCTCGTTGTGCAGGCCGACGATTTCGAAAAGCTGGGCGCCGCGGTAGCTCGCGATGGTCGAGATGCCCATCTTCGACATGATCTTGAAGAGGCTCTTGTGGATGCCGCGGCGATAGGCTGCCGTCAGCTCGGCATCCGTCTTGTCCTGAATCTCGCCGGCTCGGCGCATGCCCTGCAGTGACTGCAGCGCGAGATACGGGCATACGGCGGTTGCGCCATAGCCGATCAGGACGGCGATCTGATGCGGATCGCGCGCGGTGCCGGTGTCGACGATGATGTTTGCATTGCAACGCAGGCCGCGGTCGATGAGGTGGTGATGCACCGCGCCGGTGGCGAGGACCGCCGGCACGGGGACGCGGCCCTGCGCGATGTCGCGGTCGGACAGCACGATCAGCACCGCGCCGTCGCTCACGGCCTGTTCGGCGTCATTGCAAATGTCCGCTATGGCCGTCTGCAGGTCTCGATCCTGCTCGATATTCAGGTCGATGCGATGTGCGCGCAGATCGTCATAGGGCAGGTTGAGCAGCTGCTGCAGGCGCATCTCGGACAGGAATGGGGAACCCATGACCAGGCGTGCCGCGTGGTCGGGACCTTCCTCGAAGAGGTTGCGCTCGTGGCCGAGATTGGTTTCCAGCGACATCACCACGCGTTCGCGCAAGGGGTCGATCGGCGGATTGGTGACCTGTGCGAATTGTTGCCTGAAGTTATCGAACAATGAGCGGATCTGGCGCGAAAACACGGGATACGGTGTGTCGTCTCCCATCGAACCTACCGCTTCCTGACCTGCCTCGGCGAGCACGCGCAGAATCTGATCGCGTTCCTCGAAGCTCAGGTTGAAGAGCTTTTCGTAGGTATGCAGGCGCTCGGCGTCGAAGGTGGGCGCGACGGCGTCGTCGTCGTCCAGGCGGGGTAAGCTGCGCGAATACTGATCCAGCCAGCTGCGGTAGGGCTGGCGGTTCTTGAGCCGCTCGTTGATCGCGTCGGGCAGGACCAGCTCGCCGGTTTCCGTGTCGACCGCGAGCATCTCGCCGGGCTTCAAGCGTCCCTTGGTGACCACGTCCTCGGGGGCGTAGTCATACACGCCGATCTCGGAGGCGAGGGTGATGTGGCGATCCTTGGTGATCACGTACCGTGCTGGTCGCAGGCCGTTGCGATCCAGGCAGCAGGCCGCATGGCGACCGTCGGTGAGCACGACGCCGGCCGGACCATCCCAAGGTTCCATGTGCATGGAGTGGTATTCGTAGAAGGCGCGCAGATCGGTGTCGACATGCTGCATGTTCTGCCAGGCCGGCGGCATCAGCAGACGCATGGCGCGGAAGATGTCGATATCGCCGGCGAGCAGGGTCTCCAGCATGTTGTCCAGCGAGCTCGAGTCCGAGCCCTCCATGGACACCAGCGGGCCGAGCTCGGAAAGATCCGGCAGATGAGGGCTGGCAAGGGTGTGCGCCCGGGCGCGTGCCCAGTTGCGGTTGCCGCGAATGGTGTTGATCTCGCCGTTGTGCGCCAGCAGGCGGAAGGGCTGAGCCAGGCGCCACTGAGGCAGGGTATTGGTGGAGAATCGTTGGTGGAACACGCACAGGGCGGTTTCGAGGCGCGGGTCCTTGAGCTCTGGGAAAAAATGGGTCAGATGCGCGGGCATGATCAGGCCCTTGTAGCTGATCACCCGTGCCGACAGGCTGGAAACGTAAAAGACCTCGTCCTGGCCGCTAAGGGCATGTTCGGCACGACGCCGCGCCACGAACAGCGCCCGCTCGAAGCCTGCCGCGTCCATGTCGTCCGGGGCGTTGACATAGATCTGCTCGATCTGCGGCAGCGTGCGCAGGGCTTCGTCGCCGCAGGCGGTCTCGTCGGTGGGCACGCGGCGCCAGCCGGCCGGCTCGACCCCGATTTCGATGAGTGCGCGTTCCAGCGTGCTGCGTGCGTTGGCAGCGATCTTTGCATCGGGATTCAGGAAGATCATGCCCGCCGCGAAGCGGTTGGCGACCTGGATGCCGGCCTCTGCGGCCAGAATGCGCAAATAGGGTTCCGGAGTCTTGAGCAGAAGGCCGCAGCCGTCGCCCGTCTTGCCGTCGGCGGCCACGGCGCCGCGGTGTGTCAGTCGTTCGAGCGCATGTATCGCGGTTTCGAGCACCCAGTGGCTGGCCTGGCCGTCCATGTGGGCGATCAAACCGAAACCGCAGTTGTCTCGCTCGAATTCGGGGCGATAGAGACCGCCGGTAGGGACTTGGGCCGACATGCTTCGCGACTCCTGACTCTGTTTCTTCAATACGGCCGATCAGTATAGTGCTGTGGCCTCGCCGTGTTCAATTCGCAACGCCTATATCCCTTGCTGTTTTGAGGGGCAAGTAGCGCGTTTCACCCGTTAGGAGGGGCGCTGGCGGCCGGATTGGCAGGAGCGGGAATCGGAAGTGCTTTCTCAGTGTGATTTGATGGTGTTTTCGACCACCAGGCAGCCGCTAGGGCGATGGCGATGCCCAGGGCCCCGGCGAGCAACAACCATTTGCGCCAGCCATGGTATGCACCTTCCGATGCTTGGGTTCTTATGGAGTGCAGGACCACGCCCGGGAGTCCGCCGCTTAAGTTATGCAGATGGATCTGCTCCGCTTCTGTTAGCCGGTAACCCAGGTGATGTGCGAAATCGGCTGTTTCAAGGCGGTTGAATGGGCGTAGGCCAAGGCTTACGGGCAGGCGGCGTGGATCGTGATCGTGATAGTAGGTGTCGAGACGCTCTTGTAGAGAGGCGCTGCCGCACAGGATCAGGCCGAAGGGCACGTTGCCGTCATGATCCACGGCTTGCTTGAGGCCGATGACGCCCTTGAGCTCCGCATCGGATAGGTGCTCCGCGTCGTCAATGAGCAGCAGCGGCGAGCGCCCGGGCTGTGCTGCGCGGAGTACCGGCAGCAAGGCGCTGGCTTTGTGTCGCTTCGGGTCGGCGTGAGGCAGCCAATGCGCGAGAATGGCCGTGTGTAGCGTCATGTTGCCGGGTTCGGCCGTGGCGGCGAACAGGCAGACGCCGAATTCCGATTTCATCTCGAAGGCGAGGCGCCGCAACAAGGCGGACTTCCCCGAACCCATCCCTCCATGCACAAGAACTGGGGGAGAGCGCGTGGTCAGGTGCTCGCGGATGACGTTACGCAACATCTTCAGGCTCGGGGTGTCGAAATAAGCGGTGATTTCAGACATGCGAGCCGCCATGAATGCGTGTGTGTTCCGCGTACGCGAAGCGATCAGTCATGCCGGCGATGTAGTCGGCGACGACGCGTGCGCGTGCCGTTTCGTCGCCTGCGCGCTCGAGCTTCACGCGTGCATCCGCTGGCAGCCAGGTGGGTTCGTGTCGGTACGCGATGAACAGTTCGTTGACGATCTGCTTGGCGTGTTCGGTAACGCGACGGACGCGTGCATGCCGGTAGAGATGTTCGTGCAGGAAGCGCTTGAGCGATAGATTGGCGGCCCGCATTTCCGGGCTGAAAGCGATGATCGGCTCGCGCAGTTCGCGTACGGCGTCGATATCAGCGGGCGCGAACTCGCGCAGGCGATCGAGTGATGTGTTCACCAGGTCGCCGACCAGCTGGTTGATCATGCGTCTTATGATCTCGTGGATCAGCCGGCGCTCGTTCAGGCCGGGGTATCTGCCGGTCACTTCGTTGTAGACCTCTCCGAACAACGGCAATGGACGCAGCTGTTCGATGCTGATCAGTTCTGCACGCAGGCCGTCGTCGATATCGTGGTTGTTATAGGCAATCTCGTCGGCGAGATTAGTCAATTGCGCTTCCAGGCTGGGCTGTCCTCCCTGCAGGAAGCGCAATCCCAGAGCACCCAGGCGAGCGGCGACGTTCCGCCGACAATGTTTGAGAATGCCCTCGCGAGTCTCAAAGCACAGGTTGAGCCCGTTGAATGCGGCGTACTTCTCTTCCAACTCATCTACTACACGCAGCGATTGCAGGTTGTGTTCGAAGCCGCCGAAATCCGCCATGACATGATTCAGTGCGTCCTGGCCCGCATGCCCGAAGGGTGTGTGCCCCAGATCGTGGGCCAGCGCGATGGCTTCGGTCAGATCCTCGCTCAATGCCAGCGCGCGTGCTGCAGAGCGCGCGATTTGCGCAACCTCGAGCGAGTGGGTTAGCCGCGTCCGGTACAGATCGCCCTCGTGATTGATAAAGACCTGGGTCTTGTATTCAAGGCGTCTGAACGCGGCACTGTGGATGATGCGGTCACGGTCGCGCTGAAATTCGCCCCGCATGGTGGGCGGTAATTCGGGATGAACCCGTCCGCGGGAACGGGATTCCTGGGCCGCGTATGGCGCGAGCGACCCTGCCGCGGCGTTCATGCGGCGTCGGGTCGGGTTAATACAAAATCCAGCGCGGCAGGATCGAATTCGGAGGTCACCACAGCCCGGCCTATGCCGTGCAGCAGTACCAGCCGTAAGTGCCCGTCGAGCACTTTTTTGTCCACGGACATCAGTTCCCTGAAACGCGGCGCATCGAGTTCAAGTGGTGGAGTGACGGGTAGTTTCGCGCGTGCCAGCAATCGGTCGATGCGTGTAAGCTCGCCGTTTTCGAGCCATCCCTGCGCGACTGACATGGCGGCGGCCATGTGCATGCCGCAGCCCACGGCCTCGCCATGCAGCCATTGCCCGTAACCCATGCCGGTTTCGATGGCGTGGCCGAAGGTGTGTCCTAGGTTCAGCAGTGCGCGTGTGCCGGTCTCGCGTTCATCGGCGGCCACGATCTGCGCCTTATTGGCGCATGAGCGTTCGATGGCGTAGGTCACTGCGTCCGGATCACGGGCCAGTAGGTCGTCGATGTGATGTTCGAGCCAATCGAAAAAGGGCGCATCGTTGATCAGCCCGTATTTGATCACCTCAGCAAGTCCTGCACTCAATTCTCGGTCTGGTAGCGTGTTGAGTGTCTCGGTATCCACGATGACCGCCTTGGGCTGATGAAAGGCGCCGATCATGTTCTTGCCGAGTGGATGGTTAACCCCGGTTTTGCCTCCGACGGAGGAATCCACTTGAGCCAGCAGGGTAGTCGGTATCTGCAGGAAGTTGACGCCGCGCTGATAGGTCGCGGCGGCAAATCCGGTGATGTCGCCGACGACGCCGCCACCCAGGGCGATCAGCGTGGTGTTACGGTCATAGTGGCCTTTGAGCAGAGCGTTGAAAATCGGGTCGAGGATGGTGAGGGTTTTATATGCCTCTCCGTCTGGGAGCACTACCGCCTCGTGCCGCAGGCCTTTGAGGTGTGCCTCGACGCGCTTTAGATAGAGTGGCGCTACGGTTTCGTTGCTGACTATGACGGCGCTGTTGCCACCAATCGCTTCTCGAAGCATATCGGCATCATCGAGCATGCCAGGTCCGATAGTGATCGGGTAACTGCGTGCACCCAGGTCGACGTTCAGGGTTTTCATGTGGATATCCTAAATCATCGGCCTTGCGGCTGAACAGGTTCGCGGGTGGCGGAGAGGCGTTTGATTAGGTCGCGGGCCAGGCGCTTGCTGTCGTTGGCGCCCGTATCGATCACGATATCCGCAATGGCACGGTAAAGCGGTTCACGCTCGCGTTGCAGGGCGGCAAGGCGCTCCCGGGGGTTCGCGGTTTGCAATAGAGGGCGCTGATTATCCCGGCGGGTGCGCCGGAGTTGCAGATCCAAGGGCACGGTCAGGTAGATGACTTGTCCACGTGTCCTTAGGCGCTCACGGTTTTCCTCGCGCAATATCGCTCCACCGCCAGTGGCGATCACCACGCCGTCAAGAGCGGAGAGCTCATCGAGCACGCGGCTTTCGCGATCGCGAAAGCCGGCTTCGCCTTCAATATCGAAAATGGTGGCGATGTCGACACCGGTTCTGGAAATGATGACTTCGTCACTGTCGTAAAAGGTCAGGCCCAGAGCTGGCGCCAGACGGCGACCGATGGTCGTCTTGCCTGCACCCATCGGCCCGACCAGAAATACGTTACGCGTGCGGCTCATGGGTGGGTCCGGTACGGCCGGCGGCAAGTGCCGCCGGCCGTTGTGGGCTTACTGCGACAAGTCGAGATTGTTGGAGATGATTCGCGGTGTGATGAAGATCAGGAGTTCGGTCTTGGTGTTGGCGGTAGAGTTCTCGCGGAAGAGTGCGCCGAGTACGGGCAGATCTCCGAAAAAGGGCACCTTGTTGACCGTCTTACTCAGATCATGTTGGTAGATGCCGCCAAGGACGACGGTTTGTCCGTTGTCGACCATGACCTGCGTCTTAATCTCCTGGGTATTGATACTGGGTACACCTGCATACAGTCCACCAACGCTGTCGTTGCTGACGTCTAGTTCCATGAGTACGCGGTTATTCGGTGTGATATGCGGCGTGACTGACAGCTGGAGCGCCGCGGTCTTGAAGGCCACATTAGTGGCGCCGCTGGATGATGCCTGTTGGTAAGGGATCTGCACGCCTTGCTGGATCATCGCCTGGGTATCATTGGCCGTGATCACGCGTGGGTTGGATATCTGGCGGATCTTATTCTCCGCTTCCGCAGCCGATAGTTGCAGGTTCAGGTTGAAGCTTTGGTCGAGCTTCGCAAGAGTGAGACCGAAGGTGCTCGTTGGGCTAGCCGCCGGTAGGTTGACGCTGAACTGGTTGCCAGCTGGATATCCGCCGAGTCCATATGTCTGGCCACCGATACCGACGCTTCCACCAGGGCTGGTGGCGGTTTGTGGCTGGTTGACAGAGCCGAAGGTCACACCTAAATCCCGGTTGAACCCCTGCTTGGCAATCACCAACCGTGCACCGATCAACACCTGCTTGATCGGCACGTCTAGGCGCTGTATCAATCGTGCGACATTGGCTAGCCCCTGATCGGTATCACGTACTATCAGAGAGTTGGTGCGTGGATCGGCAACCACAGAGCCGCGTTGCGACAGACCCGCAACACCACTGCTCGATTGCGTGTTGTTGCCTCGGTTATCGGATTTCTGTGTCGTCCTGATGGACTGCAGCAGGGCGGCTAGCGTTTGTGCCTTAGCATAGCGAATCTGGAAAATTTCAGTATGCAGCGGTGCTAGTTGTTCTTGCGCACGCTGAGTCCTGATCTGCTGTTGTTCCTGCTCTTCGATTACATTCGCTGGTGCGATCATCACTACGTTGCCATTACGTCGTTCAGCCAATCCTTTAGCCTGAAGGATAATGGCCAGGGCCTGATCCCAGGGTACATTTTTCAGGCGCAATGTGACATTGCCTGTCACCGCATCGCTAACCACGATGTTCAAACCGGTGAAGTCAGCCAGTAGTTGCAGTACAGAGCGGACCGGAATGTTCTGGAAGTTGAGCGATATGCGTTGTCCTTTATAGACAGGCTGGATACCGCTGGCGCTGCCGGTGCTGGCGGATGCCACAGGTTTAATGTCTACTGTGAACTTGTTATCTGCCTGATAGGCGAGCTGTTCATAGTCGCCAGTCGCTGAAATGACTAGTTTGACGTTCTGGCCGTCCTGCGTGCAGTCCACGCGTTGAACCGGAGTTCCGAAATCAGTCACGACCATACGGCGTTGCAATGCTGGTGGAAGTGTTGCGTGGTGCGCGTTGACTACAATTTGGCCAGCTTGTTGTGTCAGGTCGATGAGTTGATTGGGGTTGCTGAGGGTCAGCGTGATCAAGCCACCGCCATCTTTGCCGCGGTGAAATTCGACATTTGTAATAGTCGATTGCGCAGTGCTCGACACGTCTTGCTGATTGCCGAAGCGCGTGGTCTTTGATTGGCTGGCTGAGAGCATTTCTCCATCGGTTGAGCTATGGCCCAAAGTCACGATCAGACGATGCCCTTCGACTCTGGTTTGGTAGGGGGTTGGTTTGGTGAGCCTAAAGACAAGGCGTGTGCGCCCGCTGGCCTCAGCAGCGGCAACACTCCGTACCGAACCTGAATCGATGTTGTATAACCGCTTGCTTAGATTCAGTTGGGTATTAACGAAATCCATGGCGATCATGGCCGGGTTTTCGATGCTGAATCCCAAGGGCTTTTGGGGTGTCGACGCGAAATCCAGAACCACCTCCAATTGGTGGTTGGGTAGTTGGTGGCTCTTGATGGATGTGAGAGTGTTGGCAGCGGCCAGCGCTGGTAATGACCACCAAATCGCCAATAATCCCGCCATCAGAACGAGCATTCCTCTCGTCTTGCGTGGGAGGTATGCCGTCGAAGCGGCAGCTCGTGCCCCCTTAGCCTTCGCGTGAAACATGGTGATTTTCCTCATTTTGTCTGGCTCATCGCGATCGAGGTGGGTTCTTTCTTGTATCCCCCGAAGCCGTCCGGAACGATTTCCTGCAATTTGACACTATCGCTGGTGATGGCAGTGATTTTGCCGTCGTGTTGACCCATGTAATTGCCCACAGTCGCGCGCTCTATGGTTCCATCAGGCGTTTGGATCAGCGCCCAAGTTGTCCCATGGTCGACGAGTGTGCCGACCATTTTCAGACTTTCGAGCGGGAACTGTTCCAGGTACTGTCGCGGCCTGTGTACATTGAGCTTGACGCTAGAACGATGGGCGGCGTTGTACAACTGCAGCAGGATCTTGCTGTCGAAGGGATCGCGCGTATGTCCCGGATAAGTGTAGCTCTTGTAGGGCGGGACATCGGGTATCGGAGGAACTCGACCACCTGGTTGAGCCAACTGGTGAGCAACCCATTGATGGAGATCGGACATGTTGTGGCCACAGCCGGAAAGCCCGATGCCCAGAGCTAGGGCCGAAGCCAGTTTCAAGGCCTGCTCCAGGCGGGCGTGCTTGCGGACGACGTGATGTTTCATGTCACTGATTCTCGTCGTTGGGCAGATAGCGGTAGGTCCTGGCCACTACACTCATCGTGAGGATTGAAGAGTTCTTGCTTACAGGTTTCATGCTGATGTTGCCGAGTGTCACGATGCGAGGTAGAGCCGCGATCTCACTCACGAAGTGTGCGAATTCGGCGTACGTCCCCTTGGCCTGAATCTGGATCGGCTTGATTGCGTAAAAGCCTTTTTTCTGCTCGGGCTCGGGCCGGAAGAGATCGATTTCCAGCCCACTGGACAAGGCTGTTTGCGAAATATCCACGAGTAGGCCGGGAATCTCGGTCTTATTCGGCAACTGTTGAAGCATTTTGCCGAAGGATCGCTTCATTTCCGCGAGTTGATGTTCATAAATCTTTAGATTTGCCGCTCTGCGCGCCTTGAAGACAAGTTCGTTACGCAAGGATTTCTCTTGGGCCTGTTCACCTTGAAGCTGCATACGCTGCGCGCTGGTATCGAAGTAATAGCCGGCGGCCAAAATCGCAAAGAACAGGGCTGCGAGTATCAGGTTGCGCACCCAGATCGGTGCGCTGCCGATGTTGTTAAGGTCGATTTGTCGCAGTTCGTTGAGGTCGAGTTCGCGAAGAGTCTGGAGATTCATGTCACTGCCCCCTTTTCTTATTGGCGTCTTTCGCGGCGGGCGTGCTTTGTTGCACAGTCAGATCGAAGTCACTGACTTTGCCTATCCCAGTATTTTTTGTGACGATGAGATCGAGCTTTGCATTTTCGAACCACGGTGATGCATCAAGGCGGCGCATGTATGCAGAAACACGTGCGTTGGAATCCGCACGCCCAGCGAGAGCTATTGTCTCCCCTTTCTGCTCAAAGCTGGTGAGGTACAGGCCCGGGGGTTCGGTCGTGACCAACTGATCGAACAGGTGCACCACTCCAGGGCGACTGGCCTGGAGTTCTTCCACGATCTTCATGCGATTGAGCAGGGCTTTTTTGGTGGTGTCCAGCGACTTGATTTTGGTGATCTTGTGGTCGAGGAGGGTGAGCTCATTACGCAAATACTGGTTGCGGGCATTTTGATAGCTGATCAACCCATCCATGTACGTATGCACAAGGAAGACGACGAACACCGCGACGATGCCGGTGAAGAACGCGAGGGCGATGAATTCGCGTTGCTTCTGTTTGCGTAATTCGGCTCGCCAGGGCAGTAGATTGATACGGGCCATGGTCAGTCGAAGCTCCTGAGGGCCAGTCCACACGCGATCATCAAGGCCGGAGCGTCGCTGCCGAGTCGCTGCGCGTTGACGCCTCCCGCGATCGACATCCGGCTGAAGGGATTGGCGATGGTGGTGGGGGTTCCCAATCTGGATTCGATCAGCTCATCGATACCCGCGATCGAGGCGCAACCGCCTGCCAGCAGGATGTGCTCGACGGATTGGTGCTCGCTTGCCGCATAGTAAAATTGCAGGAAGCGGTGCACCTGTTGGGACATGTTGTCCTTGAAGGGCTCGAGGATTTCGGAGACGTAATTGTCGGGCAGCCCGCCTTCCTTTTTGGCCAGTCCGGCTTCTTCGTAGGAGAGCCCGTAACGGCGCATGATGTCTTCGGTCAGCATTTTGCCGCCAAAGGGTTGCTCACGTGTGTACGTGGTTACACCATCCTCAAGCACTGAGATGCTGGTCATGGTGGCTCCGACGTCGATGACCGCGACGATCTTGGCGTCACCCTGCTCGGCCGTTTGCTGGTAGGCGATCTCGGTCGCATAGGATTCCACGTCCAGTACCTTGGGCTTGAGGCCGGCAAGATCGGCAGCACCGACGCGCACATCGACGTTCTCGCTGCGGGTCGCGACAAGCAGGATCTCGGTCAGGTCGGGGTTGCCCGGAGAGGGCCCGATAGTCTGGAAATCAAGATTGATCTCTTCAAGCGAGTAGGGAATGTATTGGTCGGCTTCGATTTCGATCTGACCTTCGAGCTCGCTGTCCTTGAGTGAGGAGGGCAGGGAGATGGTCTTGCTGATCACGGCCGACGAAGGGACCGCCAGTGCGCAGAACTTGTTGCTGGTCCCGGATTTTTTGACCGCGCGCCGGATGGCATCGCCGACAGCGTCGACGTCCGTGATGTTTTTTTCGGTCACGGCGTTCATCGGCAGGGGCTCCACTGCGTAGGATTCGACGCGATAGCCACTGCCATGGCGGCTGAGTTCTACCAGCTTGACCGCTGTCGAACTGATGTCTATCCCCAGCAATGACTGTTTTTTGGGTCTAAGGAGCGACACGGGGTTCCCCTATTCTGTCGACGGTTATGTTTCTTATGTATAGTTCTCGTGAGGTATTGAGTATAAGTGTATAAAAGTTCTTGGTAAACATGCAAAGTGTCTTGCCGTCGCCCCGCGGCTGTTTGATAGTATGCTTGCCTCACATGTTCTGGCCAACGTAAATAGGATATCTGTGGGCGCCATGAGATACATCGGCAAGATCATGCGCGGGCTCCTGATCCTGATCGCAGGTGGCGCGACGGTTGGGGCTTTGCTGGCCGCTTTCGCATACCTCTATTTCGCCCCGAACCTGCCTGATGTGGCCACGCTGCGCGATGTGCAGTATCAGGTTCCGCTGAAAATCTACAGTGCTGACGACAAGCTTATAGCCGAATATGGGGAGAAGCGACGCGATCCGCTGCGTTTCGACCAGATACCGCCCACCTTGGTGCATGCCTTTCTCGCGGCAGAGGATGCCAATTTCTACGAGCATCCCGGCGTCAGCATCAGGGGGCTCGCACGTGCTGCCTTAGAGCTGATCAAGACGGGGCAAAAACGACAGGGCGGCAGCACAATCACCATGCAGCTGGCGCGAAATTTCTTTCTGTCAGACAAAAAGACGTATACGCGCAAGATTCGGGAGCTGTTTCTGGCCTTGAAGATCGAGAAGGCCCTCACCAAGGACCAGATCCTCGAGCTCTATTTGAACAAGATCTATCTCGGCAACCGTGCATACGGCGTAGGTGCCGCTGCACACGTCTACTACGGCAAGAACGTGCACGATCTCACCGTAGCCCAGATGGCGATGATCGCGGGGCTCCCGAAAGCGCCTTCCGCCTACAACCCGATCGCCAACCCGCAACGGGCCCTGGAGCGGCGTGCCTACGTGCTGACGCGCATGCGCGATCTGGGCTTCATCGATGCCACGCAATTCGCGCAGGCCATGCAGGCGCCGGTGACGGCCAGTTTGCATGGCGCAAACGTCGAGGTGCCGGCACCCTATGTGGCCGAGATGGTGCGGCAGGACATGTATCAGCGTTATGGTGACCGCGCTTACACCGATGGGTTCAAGGTTTACACCACCATTAACGCTGGGGATCAGATCGATGCGGTGGCGGCTCTGCGTGGCGATCTGATGGCCTATACCGAGCGGCACGGCTACCGTGGCCCGGAAGCGAAGGTGAAATTGGCCGCGGCAGAGCTCGATCAATGGCGGGCCGGCGTGGCCAAAAGCCCGACAGCCGGTGGGAGTGGGCCTGGAGTCGACATCACTGCCTGGGATCAGGTGTTGGACAGCCACCCGCCTGTCGGCGGGCTGCAGTCCGGGCTGGTGGCGTCCGTGGATGCCAAGACGGCAAGGATTTATCTCTCTGGCGGCACTGTGGTGACGCTGGGGTTGAGCGAGGTAGCGTGGGCGGCACCTTACATCAATGTCAATCGCACGGGGCAGGATCCACAGAAGGTCAGTGATGTGCTCAAGCCGGGCGATGTGGTCCGGGTATGGCAAAAGCACGGGCGTTGGTCTTTGGCGCAGGTGCCGAAAGTTTCCGGCGCGTTGGTTGCGCTTGACCCTCACAATGGCGGAATTCTCGCGCTTGTCGGCGGTTTCGACTACTACGCAAGCAAGTTCAACCGGGTGACCCAGGCCTTGCGGCAGCCTGGTTCAAGTTTCAAACCGTTCGTATACTCGGCAGCCCTGCACGAGGGTTATACGCCGGCGACACTCGTGAATGATGCGCCAGTAGTGGTGAAGGATTCGGCCCTCGAGGGGGTCTGGCGTCCGGAAAACTACGAACGGAATTTCAATGGGCCCACGCGATTGCGGCTGGGATTGGTGCACTCGCTGAATCTCGTGTCGATTCGTGTATTACAGTCGATTGGAATCGACTACGCGCTCAAATATGCGTCGCGCTTCGGCTTCGACCCGGCGCGATTGCCGCACAATTTGACTCTGGCATTGGGCAGCGCCAGTGTGTCGCCACTGGAAATGGCAACCGGATATGCCGTATTTGCCAATGGCGGCTATCGCGTGAAGCCCTATTACATCAGCCGCATCGTCGGCGAAGACGGCAGCACCCTGTTCCAGGCGCAACCAGCCACCGTGTGTGAACCCGACTGTCAGACGTCCACGGACCGGGCTACGCCAGGCATGCAGCCAAAATCTGGAGCGACATCAACGACCTTGCCCGCCACGACCACAACAGGTCGGGCAATTAAAGTGGTATCGTCTGTCCCTTACGTTCCTGCAGTCAGGGCGATCAGCGCCGGCAACGCCTATCAGATGACCAGCATGATGAAGGATGTCATACGCATGGGAACGGGGCGTGCGGCACTCCGGCTTCATCGTACGGATCTGGCAGGCAAAACCGGCACCACCAACGAGCAGGTCGATGCCTGGTTCAGTGGTTTCAATTCGGATATCGTGACTACGGCTTGGGTCGGTTTCGACGACAATCAACCTCTGGGGCATGCCGAGACAGGTGCGCGGGCTGCATTGCCGATGTGGATGGCCTTCATGGGGACGGCGCTCAAGGGGGCGCCAGAAGCGAGTATGCCGCAACCGCCGGGTATCGTGACGGTCAAGATAGATCCCAAGACCGGGTTGCTGGCAGCACCCGGCGAGGCCGACGCTATTTTCGAGACCTTCCGTGCAGGACACCTGCCCAAGGCGGATACGCCGGCGGCAGTTTCCGGCACAGAGGCTACGCCGCAGGGCAGTCGCGGGCTGACGCAGCAACTTTACTGACCACAGATGCCGTCATCGTGAGGAGGTAAGCCAACTCAAAATCCATCAACGCCTATCTGCGAATCTGCAACCGTTGTCCCGATCGTCAAATGCAACGAGGGGGTGGAAGATGTCTACCAACATCGAGCGGCAAAGAATCATCCTGGCTCAGGAATGTGCGCGCATCATGCTTGAGGAGGGCGTGCATGATTTCGCGGCTGCCAAGCATAAGGCGGCCCAACGACTGAGAATGGACGGCAGACGGCATCTGCCGAGCAATCGCGAAATCCAGGCCGCCATGCAGGACCATCAGCGGTTATTTTTCGACGATGAGGATCGTGCCGCCTTGCGTCACCTGCGTGAATCGGCGTTGCGGGCGATGGATTTGCTGGAAGCGTTTCAGCCGCGGCTAGTCGGGGCCGCCCTCAATGGCACTGCTGGGTTGGGTTCGCGCGCCGTTCTTCATGTCTTTGCTGAATCCGTCGAAGATGTGATCTTCGCTTTGATGGAGCGCCGGGTCGGCTATCGTGAAACCGAGCGTGTACAACGCGAGGGGCGACGGGTACAGCTACGTCCCGGTCTGATGCTGCGACTGGGCGACGATGAGGTGGAAGTGGTCGTGTTCCCACTCGATGCAATCCGCCAGTCGCCGCCGAGCCCGGTCGACGGCCGACCGATGCGGCGGGCGGATGCCGGCGAATTGCGCCAGCTTCTCGCTGATGGGCTGGCGCTGGCCTGAACTGGCCATCGGGTTATTGCCGAGGCGCGTTATGCACGGCGTCCACCAGGACGGCGACGTGCTCGGGATCGATCTGCGGGTGAATGCCATGACCCAGGTTGAATACATGACCGTCGCCGCCATGGGCGGCGACGATCCGCGCGGCTTCGGTACGGATGCGGTCTGGACCTGCGTAAAGCACGGCGGGGTCCATGTTGCCTTGTAGTGCGACGCGATCGCCTACGCGTCGGCGCGCATCGTCGATATCCACGGTCCAGTCGAGCCCTAGTGCGTCGCAGCCTATCTCGGCCATGGTTTCCAGCCACTGCCCCCCGCCCTTGGTGAACATGATGACCGGCACTTTGCGATCTTCATGTTCACGCATCAGCGAGTCGATGATGCGTTGCATGTATCCGAGTGAGAACTCCCGGTAGGCCGAGGACGTCAGAATGCCACCCCAGGTGTCGAAGATCATGACCGCCTGGGCGCCGGCCCTGATCTGGGCGTTCAAATAGTTGCTGACGGTGCTGGCCAGTACGCTCAACAGACGATGTAACAGTTCGGGGCTGTCATACAGCATCGCCTTGATCTTGGCGAACTCGCGGCTGCCTCTGCCCTCGACCATGTAGGTCGCCAGTGTCCAGGGGCTGCCTGAAAAGCCGATCAGGGGGACGCGTCCATCCAGCGACTGCCGAATGACGCGTACAGCGTCCATCACATAGCGCAGCTCGATTTCGGGGTCGGGTCGAGCAAGCGCATCGATGTCGCGCGCGCTCTGCACGACGCGTTCGAAGCGCGGCCCTTCGCCTTCGGTGAAATAAAGACCCAAGCCCATGGCGTCGGGTATCGTGAGGATATCCGAGAACAGGATCGCCGCGT
Organism: Acidihalobacter aeolianus; assembly: GCF_001753165.1. Taxonomy (GTDB): domain Bacteria; phylum Pseudomonadota; class Gammaproteobacteria; order DSM-5130; family Acidihalobacteraceae; genus Acidihalobacter; species Acidihalobacter aeolianus. The sequence continues at coordinate 3,160,721 of NZ_CP017448.1, read as the reverse complement.
CGAGCGGGAAGCGCTCCAGTGGTTGCAGGGTGACCTCGCAGGCAAGTTCAGGGGTTCGGCATAAGTCCATGAAGCTGCCTGCGCGCGCACGGGTAGCGCGGTACTCCGGCAGGTAGCGACCGGCCTGACGCATGATCCAGATCGGTGTCTTATCGACGGGTTGACGGAACAGTGCGCGAAGCAGGCGATCATTTTTTAGAACTTGCATAAATTTTACTTAACCGATAAAAGTTAGGAGCGAGATGATCGGGGAATTCTAGCGACAATACCCGCGCGATCCAACCAAACTCGGCTTGCTGTCGATACAGCAGGCATGTTAATCGAGAGGAGGCCGGTGGTGTTCGGGTTTTTTAAGAAGAAGAAACATCAGCAAAACGTCCGGGTTCTGGAAGATGGTAGTGATGCTGAAAGCGGTATCCGCTTCAGCTCTGAACTCGTGCCGAGACTCAAATCAGATCACCAGGAATTGCTGGTGATCTACCAGGCGATCCAGAAGCGCTTTGCCGAAGGGGATCTGGGAGGGACGGTTTCGAAGCTGGCGGATTTTCGCTATCTGCTACAGGATCATCTGCTGACTGAAAACGTCCGCTTCTATCTTTACCTGTCGCAGCAGTTCGCTGAGGACGAGACGAATTCCGAGCTGATCCGGGGATTTCGTCAGGAAATGGATGCGATAGGGCGTATCGTCCTGCGATTTCTGGACCGATACGAAAAAATGGCCGATGACCATGGGCTGGCGAACAGCTTTTTGCAGGAATTCGGAGAGATCGGTGCGGTGCTGACGAAGCGGATCAAAAAGGAAGAGCAAACGCTGTATCCTCTCTACCTGCCGCATTACTGAGCTGGCGCTACCTGCTGACAGCGCGATCAGACCCCGAGGTAATCGAGGATGCCTGCGGCTGCCTCGCGTCCCTCGTAGACGGCGGTAACCACGAGATCCGAGCCGCGCACCATGTCGCCGCCGGCAAACAGTTTGTCGTTGGCCGTCTGGTAGGCGTGCCGGTTCGCGGTCGTGATCACGCGTCCATCGGCGTAGAGCTCAACGCCGTGATCCTGTAGCCAGGATGCCGGGCTGGGACGGAAGCCGAAGGCGATCACCACGCTGTCGGCCGGGATGATTTCCTCCGAGCCGGGAATCGGCACCGGGCGTCGCCGTCCGCGTTCGTCGGGTTCGCCCAGGCGCGTGGTGACCGTCTTGACACCCTCGACCCGGCCATTGCCAACGATCTCGACAGGTTGGCGATTGAACAGGAAGCTGACGCCTTCTTCGCGTGCATTGGCGACTTCCCGTCGCGAGCCCGGCATGTTGTCCTCGTCGCGGCGATAGGCGCAGACGACGCTTGCGGCGCCCTGCCGGATGGCGGTGCGGTTGCAATCCATGGCGGTATCGCCGCCGCCCAGTACCACGACACGCTTGCCACCGAGATCGATGAAACTCGCCGGGTCGCGCTCGAAGCCCAGCTCGCGGTTGGCGTTGGCGACCAGATAGGGCAGGGCCTCGTATACGCCGGGCATATCCTCGCCGGGAAAGCCGCCCTTCATATAGGTGTATGTGCCCATGCCGAGGAAAACGGCATCATGCTCGTCGAGCAGACTCTGCAGGGAAACATCGCGTCCGACCTCGGTGTTGAGACGGAATTCAACACCCATTCCTTCCAGCAGCATGCGTCGCGTGCGCACGACTTCCTTTTCCAGCTTGAAGGCGGGGATGCCGAAGGTGAGCAGGCCGCCGATTTCGGGATAGCGGTCGTATACGATGGCCTTGACGCCATTGCGCGCCAGAACGTCGGCGCAGCCCAGGCCGGCGGGGCCGGCGCCGACGATGGCGACGGTCTTGCCGGTGTCCACTACGTGCGACAGATCGGGACGCCAGCCGGCCTTCAGCGCTTCGTCGGTGATATAGCGCTCGATGGAGCCGATGGTGACTGCGCCAAAACCGTCGTTCAACGTGCAGGCGCCTTCGCAGAGCCGATCCTGAGGGCACACGCGCCCACAGACTTCGGGTAGGGAGTTGGTCTTGTGCGACATCTCTGCCGCGGCGAACAGGTTGCCTTCCGCAATCAGTTTGAGCCAGTTGGGAATGTAGTTATGGACCGGGCACTTCCATTCGCAATAGGGGTTGCCGCAGGCTAGGCAGCGGCCTGCCTGGCGTTGCGCGACATCGGCCTTGAACTCCCCGTAGATTTCCTTGAATTCGAGCGTACGCGCTTCGGCCGGTTTTTTGTCCGGATCCTGCCGAGGGATTTCAAGGAACTGCATCGGGTTGGCCATGTGCGCTACCTAAATCCTTGTGACGCTGGGTGGGTGGTGGTTCGTCCTGGAAACGATCGCGTACCGGGTATGCCGTAGCGGACCTGATGTCCGCGCGCTATTGCGCCTTAGCCGCTCAGCTTGGTTTTGACGCTGGCGCTCACCGCAGCCATATCCGCTCGTCCCTGCAGTTCGGGGCGTAGCACATTCATGACCTTGCCCATGTCCTTGATGCTGCTGGCGCCGGCTTGCGCGATAGCGGCGTCGATCAGAGCACCTATTTCTGCTTCGCTCAGCGGAGGAGGCAGAAACTCGGCGATGATTTCCAGTTCACGCCGTTCCTTGGCTTCCAGCTCGTTCCGGCCGGCGGCGGCGAACTGTTCGATAGACTCGCGCCGCTGCTTGCCGAGCTTGTCGAGGATGGCCAGTACGTCGGCGTCCGACAAGTCCTTGCGCGTGTCGACCTCAACTTGCTTGATGGCTGCCAGGATCAGCCTGAGCGCGTCACGGCGTTCCTGCTGGCCAGCCCGCATAGCGGTTTTGACGCTTTCCTCGATGCGGGATTTCAGCTCTGCTTGCGCGCCCATTGCAAGAACCTTCGGAGACCTGGTCCGATTAGTACAGGCGCGTGTGGCGAGCGGTTTCGCGGGAAATGCGCTTGGCCTGGCGCTTCACGGCGGCAGCGGCTTTGCGCTTGCGCACCGAGGTGGGCTTTTCGTAAAACTCGCGGCGGCGGACTTCGGTCAGCACGCCCGCTTTCTCGCAGGTGCGCTTGAAACGGCGCAGCGCGACTTCAAAAGGCTCGTTCTCTTTCACGCGGACATTCGGCATACGAACTCACTAGCTCCTTGAGGATCTGTGGAATAATGTGCGGTTTCGGGCATGCAATTACGCCGCGCCCTGACCGCGGAACCCAGCATTCTATAGGTTGGATATGGCAAATGCTAGCTTGCAGGGCGCGCAATGCAGCGTTCTGGGGATCGAGACATCCTGCGACGAAACCGGGGTGGCGATTTATCAGGGTGGCCGCGGCATCGTCGCGGAGCGCCTGCACACCCAGGCCGCGATGCACGCGCGGTATGGCGGCGTGGTGCCCGAACTGGCTTCACGCGACCACATCAGGCGCCTGCTGCCATTGGTACGTGAGATCCTCGATCACGCAGGCTTGATGCAGCCTGACGCCGTGGCTTACACGGCCGGTCCAGGGCTGATCGGTGCGTTGCATGTGGGCGCATCCGTCGGACGGAGTCTGGCCTTCGGCTGGGGTGTGCCCACAGTCGGCGTACACCACCTGGAGGGGCATCTGCTGGCGCCGATGCTGGAGCCCGAGCCCCCGGATTTTCCATTCATCGCCCTGTTGGTATCCGGCGGGCACACCCTTTTGGTCGATGTGGCGGACGTTGGGCGCTACGCGCTGCTGGGGGAAAGTCTGGACGACGCTGCCGGCGAGGCGTTCGACAAGACCGCGAAGCTGCTGGGTTTGCCATATCCGGGCGGTGCCGCGCTGGCCGCGCTGGCGCAGCAGGGCGATGGGCAGCGATTTCGCTTTCCCCGGCCGATGACCGATCGGCCGGGGCTGGATTTCAGTTTCAGCGGGCTCAAGACCTTTGCGATGAATACGCTGCGTGAGGCCGGCGAAGCGGATATCGGCGCTGACGTCGCGCGCGCCTTCGAGGATGCGGTGGTCGATACCCTGTTGATCAAGTGCCGGCGTGCGCTGGCGCAGACAGGGCGCCGGCGCCTGGTGGTCGCGGGTGGCGTCAGTGCGAATCGACGCCTGCGTGAAGGTCTTGCGGCTATGGTGGATGACCAGGGGGGCAGCGTCTTCTTCCCGCGTCCGGAATATTGCACGGACAACGGCGCGATGATCGCCTATGCCGGTTGGCGCAGGCTGGTTGCCGGGCAGTCAGACGATCTCGAGATTCGCGCCATGCCGCGCTGGCCACTGGCATCGCTGGTCGGCTAGTCCTTTGCCTTGCGTCCGATACGGGGCTCTGTGCCCTGCGCCAGATTGCGCAGGTTGCGGCGGTGCCGCCAAAAAATCAGCACGCTCATGACCGCGAGTACCCAGGCGGCCTGCGCGGCCTGCGTGATGAGCAGAAAATAGACAGGCGCCAACGCGAAGGCGATAAGCGCAGCCAGTGACGAAATCCTGAAGATCAAGGCCATGCCCAGCCAGGTGGCCGCCACCGCCGCTCCGGTCAGGGGATTGATCCCGATGAGCACGCCGAGCGCCGTGGCCACGCCCTTGCCACCCTTGAACCCGAAGTAAATCGGATACAGATGTCCCAGGAAGGCCGCGAAGCCGGCGAGCGCCGCGACCGTCTCGCCGCGGTGCAGCAGCATGGCCGCGGCTGCGGGTAGCGTGCCCTTGATCAGGTCGCCGAGCAGCGTGATGATGGCGGCCTTTTTGCCGCCGGCGCGCAATACGTTGGTCGCTCCGGGATTGCCCGAGCCCACGCCGCGCGGGTCGGGCAATCCCATCAGGCGGCAGGTCAGGATCGCGGTAGACACGGAGCCGAGCAGGTAGGCGGCGGCGAGCAGCAGGAAGTCGTAAGGCATTCTATCGGGTCGGGAAGTGGCTGAGGCGTCTTGACGTGCGCGATCATAACCGATTGAGCAAGGGTGCACGGGGTGAGTTTGCAAGCTGTCACACGCGGCGAAGGCGATGACGTGGTGCTCGTGCCGGGATGGAGCATGCATGCCGGTGCCTTGGCGCCGCTAATCGACGAGCTGGCGACGAAATTCCGCGTAACCAGCATAGATCTCCCCGGGCACGGCCTGAATCTCGCGAGTGTCTGGCCGGAAGAGATCGAAGCATTGGCGCGGGAACTGCTGGCGGCTGCGCCGTCGCATGCGACATGGCTGGGATGGTCGCTGGGTGGTCTGGCGAGCATCGCTGCCGCGCGTCTGGCACGGGATCGTGTCGATCGGTTGGTGCTGCTGGCCTCGACACCCAGGTTTACGGCAGCCGGCGATTGGCCGGGCGCAATGCCGCGCGCAGAACTCGATGCGTTCGCTAGGCGATTGGATCGCAATCCGGCGCGCGCCTTGTCTCGATTCGATGCCCTGTTGTTCAAGGGTAGTGCAAATGCGGCTTCCGGCCTGCGGCGCCTGCACGAGTTGCTGGGTGGTGTGCGTGCGAATACCTCGGCCTTGCAGGGAGGGCTGCGCATGCTGATCGAGGCAGACGAGCGTGCCGGGTTGGCTGCCTTCGGCAAGCCGGTAGGCGTGGTATGGGGCGATGGTGATCCGCTGATCCCCGTCTCATGCGCGCACGATTTGGCTCGTCTCGCGCCACGCATGCGTATCGTGGGTGGAGTGGGTGCCGGCCACGCCCCGTTCATTCTGGATGCCGGCACGGTAGCCGACGCGCTTTGGATGCTGATTGCGGAGTGAATAATCATTGAAGGACGACATGACGGACTACGCATTGGACGGCCATGCGGTGCGCGCTCATTTCGAGCGTGCCGCGGATAGCTACGACAGTGCGGCGGCCCTGCAGGCGGAAGTGGCGAAAAGGCTCGTCGAACGGCTGGAGATGGTCAAGCTTCAGCCAGTGCGCGTACTTGACCTGGGCGCGGGGACGGGGTTGGCCACGGCAGGCCTGCTTGAACGTTATTCGCGTGCCCGGGTAATCGCCTCGGACCTGGCGCAGGGCATGCTGCGACACGCATCCCGCCGTGGTCGCTGGCGCCGACGCCCGCTAGCGGTGGCGGCCGATGCCGCTGCGCTACCCTTCGGCGATGGTACGTTCGACCTGGTTTGTTCCAGTCTGATGTTGCAGTGGTGCCACCCGCCGGGTCATGTGTTTGATGAGGTGAGGCGCGTGCTCGCCCCCGGTGGCCTGTTCATGTTCGCGACGCTGGGGCCGGACACGCTGCGCGAACTCCGCGCGAGCTGGGCCGAAGTGGATGGCGGTCAGCACGTCGGTCTCTTCATGGATATGCACGATCTCGGGGACGCGATGCTGCGTGCCGGTTTTCTTGACCCGGTGGTTGATGTGGAACGGATTACATTGACCTATAACGAAGTGACTGGGCTGTTGCGCGACCTCAAGGCGTTGGGCGCTACCAATGCATCCGCAGGTCGGGGCAAGGGGTTGGGCGGAAGGGTGGCGCTGACGAACATGTGCCGGGCCTACGAAGCCTACCGCCGCGTCGACGGGCTGCTGCCGGCGACTTACGAAGTCGTTTACGGCCACGCCTGGGTTGGGGAGGGGCGCATGGATAAATCGGAGCCGGTACCGGAAGTCCCCGTCTCCCTGGAGTGGCTCCGGCGCGGGCGGAAGAACTGATGGGCGAACGAAAACCCCCGGCGAGGTTGAGACAGTGTCGATGTTGATTTAGTTCCCTTCGGGGTTGAATTTTTTGCGGTCTCGGGAGTAAAGTGGCCTGAAATAAAACCATAAAACTACTGTATAAAAAGTTGTGGGGGAGGCAGCGATGGCAGTCACCAGCGTGGCAGGGGCTGGTCCGTCCATAGGGGGTGCGCGGACTGCGGTGTACGAACAGTACAACTTCGACATCGTCAAGAAGTTCGCCGTCATGGCGATGGTGTGGGCACTGGTCGGCATGGGTGTCGGAGTCTGGATCGCCGGCGAGCTTGCCTTCCCTCACTTGAATCTGAGCGTGGCCGAAATCTCCTTCGGTCGATTCCGTCCGGTCCATACCAGCAGCGTCCTGTTCGGCTTCGCCGCCAACGCGCTGTTTGCGACCTCGTACTACGTGGTGCAGCGGACCTGCCAGACGCGGTTATACAGCGACACGCTCGCCAACTTCACCTTCTGGGGCTGGAATATCACCATCGCACTGGGCGTGGTGTCATACCTGTTCGGCTACACGCAGTCGCGCGAGTACGCCGAGTTCGAATGGCCCTTCGATATTGCCATCGCCGTAGTTTGGGTGACTTACGGCTGGATATTCGTCAAGACACTGTTGCGCCGTTCGCAGCCGCACATCTATGTGGCCAACTGGTTCTTCATGGCCTTTATCCTGACCGTCGGCCTGCTGCACATCTTCAATAATCTGGCCGTGCCGGTGTGCCCCACGTGTCTCAAGTCGTATTCGCTGTTTTCCGGCGTCCAGGATGCCATGACGCAGTGGTGGTACGGCCACAACATGGTCGGCTTCCTGCTGACCGCGGCCTTCCTGGGAATGATGTACTACTTCGTGCCCAAGCAGGCGGGCCGCCCGGTGTACTCCTACCGATTGTCGATCGTGCATTTCTGGGCGTTGATCTTTCTTTACATGTGGGTCGGTGCGCATCACCTGCATTGGACCGCGCTGCCCGATTGGACCTCGACGCTCGCGGCGACCTTTTCCATCCTGCTGCTGATGCCGTCGTGGGGCGGCATGATCAACGGCGTCATGACCCTCTCGGGGGCGTGGGAGGAGCTGAGAACCGATCCGATCATGCTGTTCCTGATCACCGGGCTCTCGTTCTACGGCATGTCGACCTTCGAAGGCCCGATGATGGCCCTAAAGAGCGTCAACGCCCTTTCGCACTACACCGACTGGACCATCGGACACGTGCATTCGGGTGCGCTGGGTTGGGTCGCGATGATCACGTTCGGTTCGTTCTACAACATGGTCCCCACGCTGTGGAACACCCGTCTGTACAGCCAGCGCCTGGTGTATGTCCATTTCTTCCTCGCCACCATCGGCATCGTGCTGTACATCGTGGCGATGTGGGTCGCGGGCATCGGGCAGGGATTGATGTGGCGCGCCTACGACCAGTACGGCAACCTCGCCTACACCTTCGTGCAATCCGTCGAGTTCCTGCATCAACCCTATGTGACGCGCTGGATCGGGGGTGCCTTCTTCCTCAGCGGCACGATCATCATGGTCTACAACCTGGGCATGACCATCTTGCGTGCCAAGTCCGAGCCCACGCCCGGCGGGGCGCGTGACAGCGCAGAGCCGGCCAGGGCGTAAGGGGGAAGCGCATGAGACACGAAAACATCGAGACGAATGCCGGCCTGCTGATGATCCTGACGCTGGTGGTGGTGGCTATCGGCGGTCTGGTCGAGATCGTTCCTCTGTTTTACCTAAAGGGAACGGTAGAGCCCGTCCAGACCGTGCATCCCTATACCCCGCTCGAACTGCGCGGGCGTGACATCTACCAGCGCGAGGGCTGCTTTTACTGCCACTCGCAGATGGTCAGACCGTTCCGCAACGAGGCCCTGCGCTACGGGCACTATTCGCTGGCGGCCGAATCCGAATACGATCATCCCTTCCTGTGGGGTTCCAAGCGCACGGGGCCGGATCTGGCACGTGTCGGCAGCAAGTACTCCAACGCCTGGATGGTGCAGCATCTGATCGCTCCGCGCTCCGTGGTGCCCGAGTCGATCATGCCGAATTATCCCTGGTTGCTGCAGCACGATCTGGACTACGCGCACGTGGCATCGCGCATGCGTTCCCTGCGCGATGCCGGCGTCCCCTATTCGGAAACCAAGGTCGAATATGACGCCAATGTCCAGCGTTTCGGCGCCAAGATGGCGAGCATGCTGGACATCAATCAGGCGCAGGAAAACCTGATCCGACAGGCGCAGGAAGCCGACTTCGACGGTTTGCCCAACAGATTGACCGAGATGGACGCACTGGTCGCCTATCTCCAGGTGCTGGGCACCGAGGTCGACTTCAACCGGTATGGCGAAGGCTACTTCGTCAAGTTCCGTTAGTGGGCTTGACGAAGCTGCGGGAGGGAAGCGCTGTGGCTGAAATCTGGCAATCACTGGTCGAACTCGCGAGCCACAAGACAACGCTGCTGGCTTTGCTGTTCCCGCTGTTCGTGGGCATCGTGATCTACACCTATACCAACAAGCGGCGTTCCGCGCGTCTCGAAACCTATCGTTACATGCCGTTCGAGGACGAGAAGGGCGCCCAAGAAGACGGGCAGGAAAAGCGGTCTCGCAGAGGGGGCGATGATGGACGAACCTAACAAACAGAGGGACGGCTCCGAAGTGGGAACGACGGGTCACGTCTGGGACGGCGACCTTCAGGAATACAACAATCCATTGCCCACTTGGTGGATCTGGGCCTTCTACGGCACGGTGGTTTTCGCCGTGGTGTACTGGTTCCTGTACCCGGCATGGCCGATCGGCAAGACGTTCACCCGCGGTGTGGAGACCGTCACCTACACGCAGGCGAACGGCAAGCAGACCACCGTGCCCTGGAGCAGCCGCGCCGAATTCGTGCACGACATGCAGTCCGGGCCGGAGGCGATCAAGCAGAAGACCTGGCTCGAAAAAGCCTCTCAGGCCTCGATGCAGCAACTCGGCACCGACCCGCAACTGCTCGACTTCACCATGAAGATCGGCAAGCGCCTGTTCGGCGACAATTGCGCGGCATGTCATGGCGCAGGCGGTCAGGGTGTGCTCGGTCACTATCCCAATCTGACCGACGATGCCTGGTTGTGGGGAGGCAGTCTGGCCGAGATCAGGCAGACCATCGCACAGGGACGCCACGGCTTCATGCCATCCTTCCAGGGAAGCTTCACGGCAACGCAGTTGACCGATCTGGCGGAGTTCGTGCTGAGCCTTTCCGGAACTCAGGGCGGCAATCCCGAAGCGGTGCAGCGCGGCGCGCGTCTGTTCCGCAGCGATCAGGCCGGCTGTTTTTATTGCCATACGGCGGCCGGTACCGGCAATCGCGCCGTCGGTTCGGCGAATCTCGCCGACCACGTTTGGACGATTGCCGACGTGTCCGGATCGCCCAGTTATGCCGGCAAGCTGGCCGCGGTGGAGGGGGTGATCAAACAGGGCGTGCAGCGCCAGATGCCGGCCTGGGATCATCGTTTGAGCCAGACGGAGATCAAGTTGCTGGCGGTCTACGTACACGCGCTCGGCGGCGGCAGCTAGCCGTCCTCCCGCGGCAGGCGCCGCCCATGTGTGGCGAGGCGGCGGCCCGGGAATACAGCAGGTAAACGGGTATGCATGATCGCGTCAGCGCAATGGCCCCTGAAATACCGATCGCGATCTATCCGCGATCGGTCAAGGGGCGTTTCCGCAACCTCAAGTACGCGATATTAATCCTGGCGTACACGGTGTTCTTCCTGTTGCCCTGGATGCGTTGGGAGAGGGCCACTGGCCCGCAGCAGGCGGTGCTGTTCGACCTGCCGAGCCGGCACTTCTATTTCTTCGATCTGGTGGTGTTCCCGCAGAACATCTTCTGGCTGGCGATATTGCTGCTGATTGCGGCGCTGCTTCTGTTTTTCGTCACCGGCATCGCCGGGCGCGTGTGGTGCGGCTACTTCTGCTTCCAGACCCTGTGGACCGATGCATATCTACTGATCGAACGCTGGGTTCAGGGTGAACGACCCGCGCGCATGCGGCTGCGCGCGCACGGCTGGACGGCCGAACGCATCGGTAAGCTGGCGCTGACCCATGCCATGTGGCTGGCGCTTGCGTTCTGGACCGGGTTCACCTTTGCCGCCTACTGGGCCGATGCGCCCCGGCTGCTGACGTCTTTCGTGTCCGGCAGTGCGCCGTTTGCCGCCTATGCAACCGTCCTGCTGCTGACCGCCACGACCTATCTCTTCGCCGGCGTCGTGCGCGAACAGGTATGTACCTACATGTGCCCCTATGCGCGTTTCCAGAGCGTGATGTTCGACCGGGATACGCTGATCGTCAGCTATGATCGCAACCGGGGCGAGGGTGCTGGCGGACGGCACAAGGTGACGCGTGCGCTCAAGAGCCGCGATGAGCGTCAGGCGGCCGGGCACGGCGACTGCATCGATTGCGGCTACTGCGTGCAGGTGTGTCCGACGGGCATCGATATCCGCGACGGTCTGCAGGTGGAGTGCATCCACTGCGCACTGTGCGTGGACGCCTGCGACGGCATCATGCGCAATCTGGGCTGGCGAACCGGGCTGATCGGCTATACCTCCGAACGTGCGCTCGAAGGTGGCCGTACGCGCTTCTTCAAGCTCAAGACCTGGGGTTACGGCGCCGCGTTGTTGCTGGCTGCGCTGTTGCTGGTGAACAGCGTGGCCACACGGGCCGCATTCGATGCGAGCGTGCGCCAGACCCGGCAGCCGCTGACCGTCATGCTGTCGGACGGCAGCATCCAGAACAGCTATGCCATCGTCGTGAACAATACCTCGGTGCACGATCTCGAACTGCGTGTGGGTGTGGTCGGGCTGGCCGGTGCGAGCATGAGCGTGCAGCCCGCCGACGAAATAGAACTCCATCCGGAGGAAAGCCTGACCATTTACGTGAAATTGCGGCTGACGCTGCAAGCTAAGGCTCCCAAACGGATACCTTTCGATTTCGCACTCGTCCCCGAAGAGGGGGCATCCGCCCCCCTCAAAGTGCCGAGCCAGTTCTACACGAGGTAAGCCCATGCAGGATCAAGTGCTGTCCACGAATCTCGTGAGTACCCTGGGCATCGGGGTCAGTCTGGCATTCCTGGTCTACGTGCTGTTGTACCGGTTCACGCGCATGCGCGGAAAGCAGGTCGGCCTGATCGTCGCGGTGCTGGTGCTGGCCTTCTACACCCCCTACGCCGCGTTCAACTGGCAGGGGCTGGACGTGCTGGCGATCCATCTCGTGCTGTATCTGGTCACGCCCTATGGACTCAGCATCATCACCACGCACTGGGAGGGTCACCGCGAACTGCATGTGGGCAAGCGGTGGTTCAACTGGGCCCCTGCGATCATCGTCATGTTCCTCGGCAGCGTTGCCATGGTCGATGCGGTGATCATCAATTTCGCCGAAAATGGTGTTTCGCCGCAGACGGCATCTTGGCTGCTGCCTTCCCCGGAGCACGACGTCGAGGTGCGTTCCGACTTTCCCGGTGTGGTTCCGCACGACTATCAGGACAAAACGGAGGATTACGCCAGCTATCTGGAACGCCTGGAGGCACAGGAACGTCTGGGATGGCAGCTGCGCAAGGGTTTTCTCGGTGTGCCGAGGGCGAACGGCGCCGAGATCTTCCAGGTCGAGATCAGCGACCGTGACGGGCATCCCCTATCTCAGGCCAGCGTGAGCGGGCGTTTCATGCGCCCCTCCAACGAGGCCGACGACCGGATCTTCCAGATGCGTGAGGTCAAGCCGGGGCTGTATCAGGCGAGTATCGAGTTGCCGTATCCGGGCCGCTGGGATCTGCTGCTCGACGTCAAGCGCGGAGACGACCTCTACGAAGAGCGTGGGCAGACCGTCGTCGAGCCCGCGCGCGGCGAGGAGGCCGGTTGACGCCGTGAGCGCGCAAGTGGCCTATCGGGACAGTGCAACGCCCGCGGCGACGGACGGCACGGCCGTCTGTTACCACTGCGGCCTGCCGGTTCCTGCGGGCACGAACCATGCCGTCAGGGTGCTGGGAGAGTCGAGACCGATGTGCTGTGCCGGGTGCGCCGCCGTCGCCAGTGCCATCGTCGAAGGCGGGCTGGAGGATTACTACCGATATCGTACCGCCCGCCCTGCCGGTCGGGCGGAACTCGTCCCTGCCGAACTTGAGGAACTGGCGCTGTACGACCGCGAGGCGGTGCAGCGCAGCTTCGTGCATCGCGCGGGCGAGGAACGCGAAGCCTCTCTGGTGATCGAGGGCATCGTCTGCGCCGCCTGCGCATGGCTGAGCGAAAGGCATGTGCGCGAGCTGCCCGGCGTGCGCGAATTCATCGTGAACTACACCACGCATCGTGCGCGTCTGCGCTGGGATGCGCAGCAGATCAAGCTCAGCGAGATCCTGGCCGCCATCGAGGCGATCGGTTATCGCGCCTACCCCTTCGATCCCGAGCGTCAGGAACGCGTCCAGCGCAACGAGCGCGCGCAGATGCTCAAGCGCATCGCCGTGGCCGGCGCCGGCATGATGCAGGTGATGATGGTGGCCGTCGGCCTGTATGCGGGCGACCACGGCGGGATGGGCGCGGACACGCGCTCCCTGCTGCGCTGGGTCAGTTTCGCTTTTGCCACCCCGGTGGTGCTGTATGCCGCGCGGCCGTTTTTCGGCGCTGCTGGGCGTGATCTGCGCCGGCGCACGCTGGGCATGGACGTACCGGTGGCGCTGGCCGTCGCCGGGGCCTACGCGGCCAGCGTTTGGGCCACCCTGAGCGGCACCGGCGAGGTCTATTTCGATTCGATCACCATGTTCGTGTTCTTCCTGCTGGTCGGGCGTTTTCTGGAGATGCTGGCCCGGCATCGCACCGGCGAGCAGGTCGAGGCCCTGGTGCATCAACGGCCGACCGTCGCCCGCCGCGTGGAGGCTGCGGGGGAATGTGTGGTGGCGGCGCTGGAACTCGTTCCGGGTGACCGGGTGCGGGTGCGCCCGGGCGAGACCATCCCGGCCGACGGCGTGATCGAGGATGGCGGCAGCAGCGTCGACGAATCGCTGCTCACCGGCGAGCCCCTGCCGCGCCGACGCGGACGCGGCCAACGCGTCGTCGGCGGTTCCATCAACGTGGAAAGTCCGCTCACCGTGCGTGTAGACGCAGTCGGCGAAGACAGCGTGCTGGCTTCCGTGATCCGTTTGCTCGACCGGGCCCAGGCGGAAAAGCCGCGCGCGGCCGCAACGGCAGACCGGGTGGCGAGTTGGTTCGTCGGCGGCGTACTGCTGACGGCGCTGGCCGTCTACGCCTTCTGGTACTGGTATGACCCTTCGCGTGCCTTCTGGGTGACGCTGGCCGTGCTGGTGGTGACCTGTCCCTGCGCCCTGTCGCTGGCGACGCCGGCTGCGATCACTGCGGCAACCGGCGCGCTGGGTCGGTTGGGGCTGCTGGCCACCCGAGGCCACGCGCTGGAGACCCTGGCGCAGACGCGCGACATGGTTTTCGACAAGACCGGCACCCTGACCTATGGCAGACCCGAGCTGGTTTCGGTGAGCCCCGCGCCGGGTCTGGATGCCGAGCAGTGCCTGCGCTGGGCCGCGGCGCTGGAGCGCGAATCCGGTCACCCCGTGGCACAGGCCTTCGTCGCCTGCGTCGAGACGCCGCCGCCTGCGGACGAGCTGCACGCCGAGCCGGGCTCGGGCATCGCCGGCAGGGTCGACGGGCGACGCCTGCGCATCGGGCGTCCGGCATGGGTTGTGCCGGCAGGACGGCCGGCAGTGCCCGGCGATGTCGAACTGCGGTCGGAGGAGGATACGGTCGTCTGGCTGGGCGACGAGTCGGTCGTGCTGGCGGAGTTCCGCCTGCGCGACCGCCTGCGCCCGGACGTTGCCACGGCCATCGACGAACTGCGTGCCCTCGGGATGCGGTTGCGCATCCTGAGCGGCGACGCCCCCGCGGCCGTCGCTGCGACGGGACGCGCTGCCGGTATCGAAGATGCCGTCGGCGGGCTGTCGCCGCAGGGCAAGCTGGAGGCGGTCAGGCAACTGCAGCACGAAGGCCGGGTCGTGAGCATGGTCGGCGACGGGGTCAACGACGCCCCGGTACTGGCGGGTGCGGACGTGTCGGTCGCGATGTCAGGCGGAACCTCGCTGGCACAGGCCAGCGCCGACGTGGTGCTGCTCAGCGACCGGCTCGCGCGGCTGCCGCAGGCGATCCGGGTGGCCAGGCGCTGTCGGCGCATCGTGCGACAGAACCTGGCGTGGGCCGTGGCTTACAACCTGATCGCCGTGCCTCTGGCCGCCACCGGCTGGCTGACGCCGTGGATGGCGGCGATCGGCATGTCCGCGAGTTCGCTCATCGTGGTGATGAACGCCTTGCGCCTGCGCGATCTCCCAGCGCGCGACGAACGCGACGGTGGAGGCGACTTGCGATGAATATCCTCTACCTGCTGCTGCCGCTCGCCGGGCTGCTGGCGCTGATTGCCGTACTGGCCTTCGTCTGGACCGTGAAAAGCGGGCAGTACGACGACCTGGACGGGCCGCCGCAGCGCATGCTGATGGACGACGACGATCCGCGTTTGCCCGGTCGGGATGCAGGTACAGACAAGCGCCCCGGCTCGGGTCGCAGCTGAAACGAGACACGCAAAGGGGGAGAGTGATGAACAAGCAGAACATACCGCTGGCGATCATCGTGGTGCTGATCGTGTTCAGCTGGGCGAGCTTTCTTTCCGTGATGTTCGCCTACTGGCTGTGAGCGCCGAGTGTAAAACGCTGGCTACGAAACGCGAAGGGGCGCCAACCGCATCGCGGTGGCGCCCCTTCGGTAGTGAGCGAGTGTAGCGGTTCAGGCAACCATCGCACCCTTGAGCTTGCGCAGGGCGTTGCTTTCCAGCTGCCGGATGCGTTCGGCCGAAACGTTGTACTCCTCGGCCAGCTCATGCAGCGTGGCCTTGGGCTCGGTCAGCCAGCGGCGGCGCAGGATGTCCTGGCTGCGTGCGTCCAGATCCGCCATCGCGCTGTGCAGGCGTTCCTGGTGGTGACTCTCCCAATCCTCCTCCTCCAGCAGCGCGGCCGGATCCGGGCGCTCGTCGGTGAGGTAGGCGGAGGGCGAAAATACCTTGTCCTCGCTGTCCGAGGCCGGCTCGGGGTCGAAAGCCGTATCCTGGCTGGAAAGCCGCGACTCCATTTCGAGCACCTCGCGCGGGCTGACGCCGAGATCGCGCGCCACGGTCTCCACCTCTTCCTGATTCAACCAGCCCAGGCGCTTCTTGGCGCTGCGCAGATTGAAAAACAGCTTGCGCTGGGCCTTGGTGGTTGCGACCTTGACGATGCGCCAGTTGCGCAGGATGAATTCGTGGATTTCGGCGCGTATCCAATGCACGGCGAAGGACACCAGGCGCACGCCCATTTCCGGATTGAAGCGCTTGACCGCCTTCATCAGGCCGATGTTGCCTTCCTGAATCAGGTCGCCGAGCGGCAGGCCGTAGCCGCGATAGCCGCGTGCAACCTGCACGACGAAGCGCAGGTTGTGCAGCACGAGCTTGCGTGCCGCTTCCAGGTCGTTGTGCTGGTGCAGCCGGCGTGCGAGCGAACGCTCATCCTCGGCGGAGAGCACTGGCAGGCGATGCACGGCCGCGATATAGCTTTCCAGGCTGCCCGAGTTGAGGCTCGGCAGAGTGGTGCCATGAATGGTGGCCAACTGTTTGCTCATCGCTGTCTTCATCCTTCGGCGCAGGGCCGACGTGGGTCTCAAACTAGTTCGACAAGATGACATGGGGACGGTTCAAACCACTTTCAAGGCCGGCCCCAGCTTTTGCCGACAACAAAATTATACATCCGATGCGGTCTTGCGGGTGCGCTAGCTCGGTTCGATGGCGCGCAGGTGGCGGCCCACGGCCAGCCACGATCCGCCCAGGCCGAACAGGATGCTCAACCCGAGCAGGCGCAGGGCATCGTCGAAATCCAGACCGGAGAGGGTGTAGCGGCTGTCGTAGAGCCCGGCGAGGTGGTTCACCGGTCCTGCAAGCAGGAGCAGTGCGACGGTCAGCAGCAGCAGGGCGAGCAGCCCGCCGAGCAGGCCCAGCCAGAAGCCTCCGTAGAGAAACGGCCGGCGGATGAAGGCGTTGGTGGCGCCGATGAGCTTGGCGACCTCGATCTCCTGACTTCGGTTGAGGATGTCGAGCCGGATGGTGTTGCCGACCACCAGCAATACCGCGAGCCCCAGCATGCCGCCGACCACCCACACCGCGCGCTGGGCGATGGTAACGACGGCATAGAGACGCTCCACCCAGACCAGGTTCAGTTGTGCGTCGGCCACCTCGGGGCGCGCAGCCAACGCCTCGCGCAGGTTGCGGATCTGCGCGGTCTGGCGCCCCTGCAGGTGCGGGTAGACGATGACGACCGCCGGCAGCGGGTTGCTGGGCAGCGCCTGCAGGGCATCGCCGAAGCCGGCAGACGCGGACAGCTCCGCCAGGCCTTGCGCCGGGGTGACCGTCTTCACCCGCGCGATGCGCGGGTCGCTCTGCAGCTGCTCCGCCAATGTGGTCATGGCCTGATCCGAGGTGCCGGATTTGAGATAAAGCGTGATCTGCACGCCGCGATCCCAGCCGCCCGCCAGCTGTTCGAGGTTCGACAGCACCACATAAAGGCCGGCCGGCAGGGCGAGGGCGATGCCGATCACGGCGACGGTCATGGCGCTGGCCAGCGGAGTGCGATAGAGCTTGCCCAGACTGAAGAAGAAGGCGCGCGCATGGTTGAGCGCCCAGGCACCGGGTTTCGGCAGGGATTCGCCGGCGGCGCGAGGCGCCGCCTTGGGCGGAGCCTGCTTGGCGGGCTTGGCCGGGCGTCGGCGCGGACGCTGGCGGATCATCGGTGCGGCACCGCATGCGTGGGGTCGTCTTCGAGACGGCCCGCGTAAAGGCTGATCACGCGCTTGTCCATCAGGCGGATCAGTTCGTGGTCGTGGCTGGCGACCAGCACCGTCACGCCCACGCGGTTGAACTCGTCGAACAGGCTCATCACCTCCAGCGACAGTTCCGGGTCCAGGTTGCCGGTGGGTTCGTCGGCGAGCAGGATCGGCGGCTTGTTGACCACCGCGCGGGCGATGCCGACGCGTTGCTGTTCTCCGGTCGACAGCGTCACCGGCAGGGCGCGTTCCTTGTGCAGCAGGCCGACCTTGTCCAGCGAGGCGCGCACGCGGCGCTGGATCTCGGCATGGCGCAGGCCGGCTATCACCAGCGGCAGGGCGACGTTGTCGCCCACGCTGCGGTCGTAGAGCAGGTGGTGGTCCTGGAAGATCATGCCGATCTGGCGGCGGTAATAGGGGACATGCCGGTTGCCGACGGTGCCGAGATTGCGGCCGTTGACCAGGATCTGGCCGCGCGTCGGACGCTCGATCATCGCAATCAGCTTGAGCAGGGTGCTCTTGCCGGCCCCGGAGTGCCCGGTGAGAAAGGCCATCTCGCCGCCATCCAGGGAAAAGCTGACGTCGGCCAGGGCCTCCTGGCCCGTGTCGTAGCGCTTGCCGACGTGCTGCAGCAGGATCATGGCGCCGCCTATGCGTCTTCCGGGGCGGGCTCCGCGAGCAGCGCCGAGACGAAGGACTCGGCCTCGAAGGGGCGCAGATCGTCCACCGCCTCGCCCACGCCGATGAAGCGGATCGGAATGCCGATCTGCTGCGCGATGGCGAACAGGATGCCGCCCTTGGCCGTGCCGTCGAGCTTGGTCACGGTGATTCCGGTCAGCCCCAGCGCGGCATGGAATTCGCGCGCCTGCACCAGCGCGTTCTGGCCGATGCCGGCGTCGACCACCAGCATCACCTCGTGCGGTGCCTCGGGGTCGAGCTTGGCCATCACGCGCTTCACCTTGCGCAGCTCGTCCATCAGATTGGTCTGGGTGTGAAGGCGTCCCGCGGTGTCCGCGATGAGCACGTCGACGCCGCGCGCACGCGCCGCCTGCAGGCCGTCGAAGATCACCGAGGCGCTGTCCGCGCCGCTGCCCTGGGCGATCACCTGCACGCTGTTGCGCTCGCCCCAGGCCTGCAGCTGTTCGACCGCCGCGGCGCGGAAGGTGTCGCCGGCGGCGAGCAGGACCGATTTGCCCTGGCTCTGCAGATGCTTGGCGAGCTTGCCGATGGTGGTGGTCTTGCCGGCGCCGTTGATGCCGACCATCAGGATCACGAACGGCCGCTTGCCGGCGTCCACGGTCAGCGGCATGGCCACCGGCCGCAGGATGTCGCTCATGTTCTCGTGCAGCGCGGCGAACAGCGCCTCGGCATCGCCGAGCTGTTTGCGCCGCACGCGGGCGGTCAGATCGTCGATGATGCGCGTGGTCGCCTCGATGCCGACGTCCGCCGTCAGCAGGCGCGTTTCCAGGTCTTCCAGCAGCTCGTCGTCGATCGCCTTGCGGCCCAGGAACAGCGAGCCGACGCCGCCGGTGAGGCCGCGCCCGGTCTTGGACAGGCCCTTGCGCAGGCGTGCGAACAGGCCCTCGCGCGGCGCTGCGGCGGCTGGTTCGGCAGGGGGCGCGACTTCGTTCTGAGGGGGCGGAGCGGGTTTCGGGGGCGCTTCCTGAATGGCTTCCGGAGCGGCCTCCTGCGTTTCGACAGGCTGCAACGCCTCGGCTTGATCCTGGTCGGATGACTGCGGGTCGGACGACTTTTTGCGTCTGATGAAACCGAACATAATGGCGCTAATCCCGGCCGGGGTGATCACAAAGGAGCATGCACATGCTAGCAGGCGCGCAACGCCCGCGTAATCCGCAACGTGCCGGATCATACCCGTTTCGCCGCCGACCCGCCGCCACACGGTGGCGGGCGTGACGGCGAGGCGCCGCTATCGCCGCCCCTCGGCGCGCAATCAGCTGCGCATCATCGGCGGGCGCTGGCGCGGCCGGCGCATCGAATTCCCCGACGCCGAAGGCCTGCGCCCCACCGCGGACCGCGTGCGCGAAACCCTGTTCAACTGGCTGCAGGGGCCGCTGCCCGGCGCCCGTTGCCTCGATCTCTTTGCGGGCAGCGGCGCGCTCGGTCTGGAGGCCGCCTCGCGCGGCGCCGGCGAGGTGGTGCTGGTCGAAGCCGCGCCGGCCGTGGCCGCGGCGCTGTCCGCGAGCGTCGCCCGTCTAGGCGCCGAGCACGTCGACGTGCTCCACATCGACGCGCAGCGCTACCTGCAGGGGAACCCCGAGCCGTTCGACATCGTGTTTCTCGATCCACCCTTTGCGCAGGACGCCCAGGGGGCACTCCTGGAAACCCTGAGCGGGTGCGGCTGGCTCGCGCACGAGGCCTGGATCTACCTGGAATACCCCGCCGACCGGCCGTTGCCGGCGCTGCCCGGCGGGATGGAGCTGCACCGGCACCAGCGCGCCGGACAGGCGGCCTACGCACTTCTGCGCTGGACGGCGAGCGACGGGACGGACGGCGGCGCGGAGGTGGACGAATGAAGTCCAGCTTATCGCCCGTTTCGTCCATACTGTGCATCCGATTGCAGGTCCGGTCGCCACGGTCCGGAGGAGGAGAGCGTGCAGGATTCCTGGTATCTGACCGCGGTGGTGGCCGCTGGCATCTTCGCCGGCTGGCTGCTGCGCCATCTGTTCGCGATCGGCACGCGCCGGAGCCTGCTGGGGCAGCTTGAGACCAGCGAGGCGCGGGTGGCCGAGCTGCGTCCGGCGCTGGTCGAGGCCGAACGCCAGCGCAGCGAGCTGCAGGAACGGTTGATCGAACGCGAGCGCGCCTTCGCCGAGCTGGCTGGACGCAGCGAGGGCGATCGGCGCCGCGTGACCGAGCTGCAGGCCGAGCTGGAAGGCCGCACCGCCGCGCTGGACGCCGAGCGCGAGCTGAACAACGAGCTGCAGCGCGACATGGCCGAGCTGCGCGAACGCCTGAGCCAGGAACGCCGCGCCGCGGCCGAAAAGCTCGCCCTGCTGGAGGAGGCCCGCGCCAAGCTGTCCGACGCCTTCAAGGCGCTTTCGTCCGATGCCCTCAAGCACAACAACGAATCCTTCCTCAAGCTGGCGCACGAAAACCTCAAGCGCTTCCAGCAGGGGGCGCGCGACGACCTCGAAAAGCGCCAACTGGCCATCGAGGAGCTGACCAAGCCGATCCGCGAATCGCTCACCAAGGTCGACGGCACCCTGGGCGAGCTGGAGAAATCGCGCGTGGCGGCCTACAGCGCACTCGATCAGCAGCTTCAATCCCTGCTCAAGCACCACCTGCCGCAGCTGCACGCCGAGACCGCGAATCTGGTCAAGGCGCTGCGCCAGCCGGCCGCGCGCGGCCGCTGGGGCGAGGTCCAGCTCAAGCGCGTGGTCGAGATGGCCGGCATGCTGGAGCACTGCGACTTCGAGGAGCAGGTCAGCCAGGACACCGAAAACGGCCGGCTGCGCCCGGACATGATCGTCAACCTGCCCGGCGGCCGGCGCATCGTGGTCGATGCCAAGGCGCCGGTGGACGCCTACCTCAACGCCGTCGAGGCGGCCGACGAAGCGGCGCGCGACGCCGCGCTGACGCGCCACGCGCAGCAGGTGCGTACCCACATCGGCCAGCTCGGCCGCAAGAGCTATTTCGAGCAGTTCGAGCCGACGCCCGAGTTCGTGGTCATGTTCGTGCCCGGCGAGGCCTTCTTCTCCTCCGCGCTGGCGCAGGATCCGGGCCTGATCGAATACGGCGCCGAGCAGCGCGTGATCCCGGCCAGCCCGACCACCCTGATCGCCCTGCTCAAGGCCATCGCCTACGGCTGGCGGCAGGAGGCGATGGCGCGCAACGCGGTCGAGGTCGCCGCGCTCGGCAAGGAGCTGTACGAGCGCATCGCCACGCTGGCGAAGCACTGGGAGGCGGTCGGCAGCCGGCTCGACCAGGCGGTGGACGCCTACAACAAGTCGGTGGGCACGCTGGAGCGCCGCGTCCTGCCCAGTGCGCGCAAGTTCCGCGACCTCAAGGCCGTGGCCGCGGACACCGAGATCGAGCCGCTCGGCCCGCTGACCGAGGAAACCCGCAGGCTGACCGCCGCCGAGTTCGAAACGGCCGCGGGGCAGGGCGAGGGGGGCGACTGAGGCCGCTCAGCCGCGAATGGCGGCGAGCGGGTCGTTGGGGTCGATGCCATCCATGAAGGGCTTGCGGCGGTCGCGGTCGGTGAGCTGGTAGACGAGCCCCATCCAGTTGCCGACCACCGCCTCGGCGGTGTCGTGCCAGGTGTTGTCCAGACGCGGCACCAGCAGGGCCTCGGGCAGCGGCGGCGCCGCCTCGCCGGTGCGCCGCGCCTGTCCCAGGCGCGCGCGGTACTCGCGCAGCACCGCCTGCGACCAGTCGTCGAAATAGTTCGCCACGAACGGCGGGTAGGCGTCGAGCTCGCCGGCGGCGTAGCGGCTCAGTTCGCGCTTGTACTCCTTGAGCAGCGAGATCGTGTCGTACTCTGGGTGACCCTGGAAGAACACGAAGCGGATGCCGTCCGCGCTCGTCGCCAGATGCACGCCGATCTCCTCGCTTTCCGCCAGCACGCGCAGCCCGGCCTCGCGAAACTGCACCCGCGACACCGCGTTCCAGCGCGAATGAGGCACGTCGAAGCGCGTGTTGATGCCGTCCACCAGCGGATGCCTGGGATCGATCACGCGGTGCGGGAACACGCCCCAGATCTTCGCCGGCCGCGGCTGGCGGCGCTGCCCGTAGCGCTGCTCCAGTACCGCGTGGGTGGCGAGGCAGGAGCACAGCGTCGAGGTCACGTTCTCCCAGGCCCATTCGATCACCTGGCTCAGCGGCTCCCAGAACGGCTGGGTCGACAGCTCCGGCCCGGTCACGTTGGCGCCGGTGATGATCAGCGCGTCCAGCCCCTGTTCGCGCAGGTCCTCGAAGCGCTCGTAGTAGCGCGCGATGTGCTCGCGCGCGTCCTCGCCGCGCGGCAGCTCGTCCAGCGTGAAGGGGTGCACGTAGAACTGCGCGATGGGGTTGCTCTGCGCCACCAGCCGCAGGAATTGGCGCTCGGTGGCGGCCAGCGCCTTGTCCGGCATCATGTTGAGCAGGCCGATGTGCAGCTCGCGGATGTCCTGGTTGCGCGCGCGGTTCGGCGACAGGATGCCCAGCCCCTCGGCGCGCAGGCGCGCGAAGGTGGGCAAGTCGTTGTGCGCGACGATGGGCAAGGTTTCAGCCCCGGCCGATGGCCGTTTCGAGCAGCCCCAGGAAGTCCTGCTCGTCGCGTACGGTGGCGACCTCCTTCGAGGTCACCGTATAGCCCTGGCGCGCCAGCGCCTCGTAGCGCGGCAGGCGCGAGCGGAACAGGCGCGGGAAGATCCAGCGCGTGAAATCGTCGGGGTCCATCTGCGCGGCATACTCCAGGCCGTGCTCGGCGAGGTATTCGGCCAGCTGCGCCTCCAGGAACTCGCGCCGGTAGTACAGCGGCTTGGGCGCCTCCTGCGCGCGGCGGATCAGGGTGTCCTCCTCGTCCTGGTCGGTGACCTTGATGTAGAGCATCAGCGTGTGCTCCACCAGCAGGTCGATCACGCCGGGCTCGTCCAGCTCGCACAGCGAGCCGCCGACATCGTTGACGAAGTGCCGGTAGCCGTAGATCCGCTGCGCCTTCTCGATGAAGCCCGGCACGTCGTACATCGCGCGGATTTCGCCCTCGCGGTAGGCCGCCTGGCGGCGGTGGAAATCCTCCAGCTCGACGCCGCCGAGGTCCGGGTTGCCCAGCTTGCCGACGAACGACAGCACCGGGCCGGGATCGGTGATCTTGATGTTGTTGCGGATGTAGATCCAGTCCTTGCGCAGCAGGTCGCGCAGGAAGGGCACCTGCATCGCCTGCGCCTTGATCATGTCGAGGATCGCCTCGTCCAGATAGCGTGTGCCGATGCGGTAGTCGCCGGCGTAGTGGAACCAGTCGTGCTCGCGCAGCAGCGAGGAAAGGTAGGTCTTGCCGACCCCCGACATGCCGATCAGGGTCACCTTCTTGTGCTCCCACCGGCGGAATTCGTCGACGCTGAATTTCACGGCTCGCTCCGTGTCGAAAAGGCGCATTATCCGGCATCGCGCCCGCCGGCGGGAAGCGCCGGGCCGCCACACACCGGGGGAACCGAGTCTGCGCAATAGCCTCATCGTGCTGTATTGCACCGTCGTCGCGGTGGCAATCCTCTATGAGCATCAGGCCCTGCTGCCGCTGCTCGCGCGCCACTGGGGTGTCGGCCTGTCCGACGCCGCGCTGCTCACCACCGTCACCATGACGCCGCTGGCGATCGCCCCGCTGCTCTATGGCTACGTCCTCGAACGCGTCTCCGCCCGCCGCCTGCTGGTGCTCGGCCTCGGCGTGCTCACCGCGGTGCAGTTCGTGCTCGCCCAGGCGCCGGGCTACGGCGTCTTCCTGCTGCTGCGCGGCCTGGAGGGCCTCATCCTGCCCGCCGTGCTCACCGCACTGATGACCTACAGCGCCGCCATCGGCGGCCCGGCCGGTGCACGCCGCGCGATCACGCTCTACATCGCCGCCACCATCGTCGGCGGCTTCAGCGGGCGCACCTTCTCCGGCGTGGTCGCCGACTGGATCGACTGGCAGGCCGCGTTCTGGATGTGGTCCGCGCTGGCGCTCGCCGCGCTCGTCTCAACGCGCTGGCTCGCCTCCGACCCGCGCGCCGACCTCGGCCGCGTGCGCTGGTCCGATCTGCGCGAACTCGTCGCCCGCCCGGTCAACCGCCTCGGCCTCGGTTCCGCCTTCCTGCTGTTCTTCGCCTTCGCCGCGATGATGAACTTCCTGCCCTTCCGCATGCACCAGCTCGACCCCGGCATCACCCAGGGCGCGGTCGCCTGGGTGTATGCCGGCTACCTCGTCGGCGTCGTCGTGCCGTTGTCCTCGCTGTGGCTCATCCGCCGCCTCGGCGGCGAGCGCCGCACCCTGCTCGCCGGCTGCGCGGTCTACTTCGTCGGCACCCTCGCGCTCGCCTTCGGCGGCCTGGGCTGGATCTACGCCGGCATGTTCGTCTTCGCCGCAGGCATGTTCACCCTGCACAGCGTGCTCTCGGCCTACCTCAACCACCTCGAACCGCGTCGCAAGGGCCTGGTCAACGGGCTCTACGTTTCCAGCTACTACAGCGGCGGTGCCGTCGGCTCCTACCTCCCCGGCCTCGTCTACCAGCACGCCGGCTGGGTGCCCTACAGCCTGCTGCTCCTCCTCCTGCTCGCCGCCCTCGGCGCGCTGCTCTGGCGCATGCCCGACGCGGCGCAGGCGTGAGTTCGCCGCCCGGCCCGCAAACCGGCAAGCAAGCGGCGCAAATCCCCCGGGCTTTTAGGCGAGTTCATCCGTGCCGTGCCTCCGAATCGACTGGGCATAAGGCCCAAGGCTGCGCGACGGTTCGCATCGTGTGGTAATTTCGCCGCTGTTCCCCGGGCGCTCCGGCTGCCCGGCCGCAGCATTCACGGACGACGACGCATGACCCCGGCAGACCTGAAAAAACTCGAAAACGACCTCTGGGCCGCAGCCGACAACCTGCGCGCCAATTCGGACCTCAAGTCCAGCGAATACTCCACGCCCGTGCTCGGGCTGATCTTCCTCAAGTTCGCCGACAACAAGTACCGGCAGTACGAGCAGTCCATCCTCGCCGAATACGCGAAGCTCAAGGGCACGCGTCGCGAGAAGCCGCTGTCCGAGATCGCCATCGAGCAATGCGGCTTTTACCTGCCCGACCACGCGCGCTACGACCACCTGCTCAGGCTGCCGGAAGAGAAGGACATCGCCAACGCGATCAAGCAGGCGATGGTCGCCATCGAGGAATACAAGCCTGAGCTGCAGGGCGTATTGCCCAAGGATGCCTACGCCGACCTCACGCGCACCGACCGGACCATTCCCAACCAGCTGCTGAAATCCCTCGCCGACATTCCGCGCGATGCCAGCGGCGACGTCTTCGGCCAGATCTACGAATACTTCCTCGGCGAGTTTGCCCGCAGCGAGGGGCAGAAGGGCGGCGAATTCTTCACCCCGCGCTCGGTGGTGCGGCTCATGGTCGAGATCATCGAGCCGCACCACGGCACGGTATTCGACCCCGCCTGCGGCTCGGGCGGCATGTTCGTGCAGTCCGCGCAGTTCATCGAGCGACATCGCGACGAACTCGCCGCCGGAGACGGCGACATCTACGTCTACGGCCAGGAAAAGACCCTGGAGACGGTCAAGCTCGCGCGCATGAACCTCGCCGTCAACGGCCTGCGCGGCGAGGTCCGCCAGGCCAACGCCTACTACGAAGACCCCTACGGCGCCTTCGGCCGCTTCGATTTCGTCATGGCCAATCCGCCGTTCAACGTGGACGACGTCAGCCTCTCGCGGGTCGAGGGCGACGCGCGCTTCAACACCTACGGCATTCCGCGCAAGAAGACCAAGGCCAAGAAGGCGGACGCGGGCAAGGAGACCGTGCCCAACGCCAACTACCTCTGGATCAACCTGTTCGCCACCTCGCTCAAGCCCGGCGGCCGCGCCGCGCTGGTCATGGCCAACTCCGCCTCCGACGCCCGCCATTCCGAGGCCGACATCCGCCGGACGCTGATCGAGAACGGACTCATCTACGGCATGCTCACCCTGCCTTCAAACATGTTCTACACCGTGACCCTGCCGGCCACGCTGTGGTTCTTCGACAAGGGCGAGAACGACGGGCGCATCCTGTTCATCGACGCGCGCAACGTCTACACCCAGATCGACCGCGCCCACCGCGAATTCAGCGAGGAACAGATCCAGAACCTCGCCGTCATCAGCCATCTGCGCCAGAGCCGGCGCGAGCGCTTCGTCGGCCTGATCGACGGCTATTTCGAACAGGGCATGGCGCGCCTGACCGAGAACGAGGCGCAGGTCGCGCCGGTGGCCGAACAGCTCCGGGCCGTGCTCGACGACGCCGAGGGCCGGCAGGCGGTGGACGAACTGCTCGGCCACTGGGCCGGCCTCGAAGCCCTGAGGCAACGCCACGCCGCCTATCGTGCCGAGCATGGCACGACCAAGGACGTGGATCGCAGGAACGAAGCCCAGCATGCGCTGCGCCAGGCCTTCGATCCCTTCTTCGCCAAACTGCACGACGGCCTCAAGCGCCTGGACAAGACCGTCCGTCATCACGAGAAGCGCCAGACCGAACAGGCCAGGGCGCAAGGCCGGCGCGGCTCGACGGACCGGCAGACCAAGGAACTCAAGGCCGCATTGGAAACCCTGCATGCCGAGGTGAAGAACGCGGAGAGCGGTTTCCGGCACATCCACTGGCTGCAGGAACGCTTCCCCGAGGCGCGCTACGAAGACGTCACCGGCCTGTGCAAGTTGGCCAGCCTCCAGGACGTGGAGGAGCAGGACTGGTCGCTCAACCCCGGTCGCTACGTCGGCGTGGTGATCGAGGAGGACGGCAAGACCGAAGAGGAATTCGTCGCCGAGTTGCTGGCGATGAATGAGGAGTTGGGGCGGTTGAATGACGAGGCGCGGGAGTTGGAAGCGGTGATTAGCCGTAACGTCTCTCAGATTGCGGGTGAATCATGAGGCCAGCCAGGTTTGAAGAGCAATTCAAAAAACTCACAGAAATTGGCTCTGTTGCTCGTGGAAAATCAAAACATCGACCTCGCAACGATCCAGCTCTTTATGGTGGTGCTTACCCATTCATTCAGACTGGTGATGTAAAGCACAGCAATTTCTATCTTGCTGCATATAGTCAAACCTACAATGAGAAAGGATTAGCCCAAAGTAAGCTGTGGCAACCCGGCACGCTCTGCATAACTATTGCTGCAAATATCGCGGACACAGCGATACTCAAAATACCAGCTTGTTTCCCAGATAGTATTATTGGTTTCACGGCCAAACCCGAAGTCTCGGATGTGCGCTTCGTGAAGTACTGCCTGGATTCTTATAAAGGACAAATGCAGGCGATATCTCAGGGCACTACCCAGGACAACATGAGCCTTGAAAAACTGCTGAGCATCAGGTTTCGTGTCCCAAGCTATGACACACAGAAAAAAATCGCCGCCATCCTCTCCGCCTACGACGACCTGATCGAAAACAACCGGCGCCGCATTGCACTGCTCGAAAAAATGGCCAAGGAAATCTACCGCGAGTGGTTCGTGCGCATGCGCTTTCCCGGCCATGAGCAGGCGAAGTTCGAGAAGGGCGTGCCGGTGGGCTGGGTCGAATTGGCGAGTAGCGAAGTATTCGATGTTTTGAGCGGCGGTACGCCAAAAACTGATGTGTCTGCCTATTGGGACGGTCAGATCCCCTTCTTTACGCCCAAAGATGCCGGAGACAACTTCTATGCGCTGGACACCGAGAAGCACATTACGGCCAATGGCCTGAAATCATGTAATAGCCGGCTCTATCCCAAGGAGACCATCTTCATTACTGCTCGCGGAACAGTTGGAAAGCTGGCATTGGCGAACAGAGAGATGGCCATGAACCAATCCTGTTATGCCTTGGCACCGAAAATGGCGGGGCCAGTTTTCTTCCACTTCATGACCATCAAAGGAGCGATCAACTATCTCAAGGGTGTTTCCAAGTCCGGGATCTTCGACAATATCATTGTCGACACTTTTAAGACGGTGCCTATCCTGATGCCCTGTGAGGAACAGATCGTCAGCTTCAACAAAGTTGTTGGGCCGGTGTTCCAACAAATTTTAGGGCTAATGGAAACCAACGCTTTGCTTGCCAAGAAGCGTGATGTGTTCCTCCCCCGCCTGATCTCCGGCAAACTCCCCGTCGAAGACCTCGACATCCGTTTCCCGCCCTCCATGGCGGAGGAAACCGCCCATGAAGCTTGAAACCTTCAAAGCCGGTGTCTGGCGTCAGCGCTACCAGTACAAGAGCTTCGAGCCGGTGCCGGTGAACCACGAGTGGGTGTGGGAAGACGCCGCCATCAACAATCTGCTGGAGGCCGCCAACCGCGCGCTGGGCGAATTGAATGCCTTTTCCCTCATCGTGCCGGACATCGATCTGTTCATCGAAATGCACGTGGTCAAGGAGGCGCAGACATCCAGCCGCATCGAGGGTACGCAGACCGGCATCGACGAGGCGCTGATGCCGGAGGAGCAGATTCAGCCGGAGAAGCGCGACGACTGGCGCGAGGTGCGCAACTACATCGACGCGGTGAACATCGCCGTCGCCGAGTTGAAGAATCTGCCGCTATCCAACCGGCTGCTGAAGCAGACCCATGAAATCCTGATGCGCGGGGTGCGCGGCGAGCACAAGCAGCCGGGCGAGTTCCGCACCAGCCAGAACTGGGTCGGCGGTTCCAGCCTGGCGGACGCGGTGTTCATCCCGCCGCATCCGGACGGCGTGCCCGATTTGATGGGCGATCTGGAGCAGTTCTGGCACAACGAGGAGATCGTGGTGCCGCACTTGATCCGGGTGGCGATCAGTCACTACCAGTTCGAGACGGCGCATCCCTTTCTGGACGGCAACGGGCGGATCGGGCGTCTGCTGATTCCGCTCTATCTGGTCAGCCACGGCCTGTTGGCCAAGCCCTCGCTTTACCTGTCGGACTTTTTCGAGCGCAACCGGGCGAGTTACTACGATGCCCTGATGCGGGTGCGGGTATCGAACGACCTGATTCACTGGGTCCGCTTCTTCCTGCGCGGCGTGGCGGAAACCGCGACCAAGGGGCGCGACGTGTTCCAGCAGGTGTTGGCGCTGCGCACCGAGTCGGAACATGCCATCCTGGCTCTGGGCAAGCGGGCAGGCAACGCGCGCCAACTGCTGAACCTGCTGTACCGCAGGCCGGTCGTCATGGCGGCGGACATCGAAAAGGCGCTGGAGGTCACGACGCCGACGGCGAACGCATTGATCCGCGACTTCGAGCGCTTGGGCCTGTTGCGTGAAATCACCGGCCAGTTGCGTAGTCGGGCCTATGTATTCGATCGTTACCTAAAGTTGTTCGTTAGTTAAAGGAAATGCGTTTTCTTTTACTAATGCGGGCGCTAAGTTAAAGTTGAAGTCTGAGAGCAACGCGGGAGGCGGCGGTGGAAAAGCACCGGTCGGGAACGGAGGACGGGCATGCAAGCATGCATTCCGTGCAGGCGGCAGCCGCGTTTCTCAATGTTTCGCCTCAATACGTGATTGATCGGATCGTGTCAGGCGGTTTGGCAGCCCGGCATGACGGCGCGGAGTATCTGATAGCGATCGAAGATTTGCAGGCGCTCAAGGCGACTTTACGTAGGGAAACCGAGATGGCGCTGCAGGCTCTGGCCGATGAGAGCCGGGACTTGGGTATCTGATTGCGCCCATGCCCAACTTCATTTCCGAAGACCAGATCGAACAGGCTTTGCTGCAACGGCTGCAGCACCTGCATGGCTACGACGTGCAGGTGTGCCACACGGCCGAGGCGGAGGATCTGGACGACGGCTCGGGGCGCGCGGACAAGCGCGAGGTGATCCTGCTCGACCGCCTGCGCGCTGCGGCGCTGCGGCTCAACCCGGCCATCCCGGAAGCGGCGGTGGACGAGGCGCTGGGTCGGCTGGCGGACCGGCGGCAGGCGATGTCGCCGGTGGCGGCGAACCGCGAGGTGGACGGCCTGATCCGCGACGGGATTCCGGTCGAGTTCGACGACGCCGAGGGCCGTAAGCAGCATGAGCGGCTGCGCGTGATCGATTTCAACGAGCCGTCGGCCAACCGTTTCCTCGCGGTGTCGCAGCTGTGGATCAGAGGCGAACGCAACTGGCGCCGGCCGGACGTGCTGCTGTACGTCAATGGCCTGCCGCTGGTGTTCATCGAGCTGAAGAATTCGAACGTGATGCTCAGGGCCGCGTTCGACGACAATCTGACGAACTACAAGCGCGACATTCCGCAGCTTTTCCTGTGCAACGCGCTGTGCGTGCTTTCCAACGGTATCGAGACCAAGGTGGGCAGCCTCACGGCGGGCTGGGAATACTTCTTCAACTGGCTGCGGGTGACGGACGAGAAGGAGCGGATCGACCGCGAGCGCATGCGCGAGGAGGGCACGAGCCTGGAGCGCGCCGTGGCCGGACTGTGCGCCCCGGAGCGGCTGCTGGATTACGTGGAGAATTTCGTCCTCTATTACCGGGACACGCAGAAGATCATCGCGCAGAACCACCAGTTCATCGGCGTGAACAATGCCTACCGGGCCTTTCTGCAGCGCAAGGAGAAGCACGGCCGGCTGGGTGTGTTCTGGCACACGCAGGGTTCGGGCAAGAGCTTTTCGATGATCTTTTATGCGCGCAAGGTCTTCCGCAAGCTCACCGGGAATTTCACCTTCGTGGTGGTGACCGATCGCGACGACCTGGACGGGCAGATCTATCGCAACTTCCTCAACACGGACACGGTGAAGAAACACGAGGCGGCGCAGCCGCGCAACAGCGAGGAAATGCGCAAGTTCCTGGGGCAGAACAAGCGCATCGTGTTCACGCTGATCCAGAAATTCCGCTACGACAAGGGTAAGGCGTATCCGCTGCTGTCTGACCGCGACGACATCGTGGTCATCGTCGACGAGGCGCATCGCACGCAGTACAAGTCGCTGGCCGAGAACATGCGCCGCGGACTGCCGAACGCGCAGTATCTGGCGTTCACCGGCACGCCGCTGCTGGGGCGCGAGCGCAAGACCAACGCCTGGTTCGGCGATTACGTGTCCGAGTACAACTTCCAGCAGTCGATGGACGACGGCGCAACGGTGCCGCTGTATTACGAAAAGCGCGTGCCCGAGGTGCTGATCCAGAACGAGAGCCTGAGCGAGGAGTTCTACGAGATTCTGGAAGACGAGAATCTGGACGAGGCGCAGCAGGCCAAGCTGGAAGTGCGCTTCGCCAAAGAGATCGAGGTGATCAAGCGCGACGACCGGCTGGAGACCATCGCCCGTGACATCGTTTATCACTTCCCGCGCCGCGGCTATCTGGGCAAGGGCATCGTGGTGTGCGTGGACAAGTTCACCGCGGTGCGCATGTACGACAAGGTGCAGGCGCATTGGAAGGCCGCCATCAAGGAACTGGTGGGGCGCATCGCCAAGGCGGGCCGCGAGGCCGAGAAGGCGCGGCTGAAAAAGCGCCTCGATTACATGCGCGGCGTGGAGATGGCGGTGATCGTGAGCGAGGAGGCCGGCGAAGAGGAGAAGTTCGCGCGCCAGAAGCTGGACATCAAACCCCATCGCGAGCGCATGAACCGGCTGGACGCGCACGGGCATGACGTGGAGTACAACTTCAAGGACCCGGACGACCGGCTGCAACTGGTGTTCGTGTGCGCGATGTGGCTGACCGGCTTCGACGCGCCGACGGTGTCAACACTGTACCTCGACAAGCCGATGAAGGACCACACCCTGATGCAGACCATCGCGCGGGCGAACCGCGTGACCTCGCATCGGGTCGACGGCGTGGCCAAGCGCAACGGCGAGATCGTCGATTACTACAACGTGTTCCGCAACATGAAGAAGGCTCTGCGGGACTACGCCCAGGGCGAAGAGGAACTGGACGAGCCGCCGGTGCGCGAAAAATCCGAGTTGTTCGGGCTACTGGACGATGCGATCGAGCAGGGGCTGGCCTTCTGCCGCGAGCGCGGCGTGGCACTCGAGGCTGTGCTGAAGTCGGCAGACACGTTCAAGAACGTGAGCCTGTTCAACGAGGCGGCGGATGTGTTGCTCGGCAACGACGAGTGGCGCAAGACCTTCAACGTCTACGAGAACACGATCGACTCGCTGTACGAGGCCTGCAAGCCGGAGATACTGGGGCGCGACGTGGTGCGCCAGGTGGCAGCGTTCGAGTATCTACGCGGCGTGATCGACAGCATCGTCGAGCAGGCGGATATCGATGCCGTGGGTCTGCGCATCGCGGAACTGCTCGACGAGAGCGTGGTGGTCGATTCGGCGCATGCGCCGAATCGGGTAGGCGAGCAGTTGGTCGGGACGTATGGCTCGATCAAGCAGGGGAAGGTCTGGGATCTCAGCCAGGTCGATTTCGAGAAGCTGCGCGAGGATTTTAAGACGACCGCCTACAAGCATATCGAGATCGCCGATCTGCGGGCGTTCATCGAGCAGAAGCTCGACTTGATGTTGCAGCAGAACCAGACCCGGACCGATTTTGCGCAAAGGCTGCAGACGATCATCGACACCTACAACGCCGGTGGATCGTCGACCGAAAACTATTTCGAGGACTTGCTGAAATTCACCCGGGATTTGCAGAGCGAGGACGAGCGCCACATTCGCGAGGGGCTGAGCGAGGACGAACTGGAGCTGTTCGACCTGATGAAGAAAGACGCGATGACCCAGGACGAGACGCAGAAGGTGAAACTGGCGGCCAAATCGCTGCTGCACCGGTTGCTGCAGGAGCATCCCAAGGTGCTGGTGCAGAACTGGTATCGCGACTCGCAGAGTCAGAAGGTGGTGCGGGCGGCGGTGGAGGAGGTGCTGGACCGTGAGCTGCCGCAGAGCTTCGACCGCAAGCTGTTCAAGGAAAAGTGCGACAACGTGTTCGACATGATGCTCGACTACGCCGCCCAGGGGCGGAAGTGGGCTGCGTGATAATTTCGCAGTCTTAGCGGAGCAGGATCGAGGCGGTGGGGGGGTCTTAAAATGCTGCCCTCACCGCTCATTGCTTCACCCACGCTGGGTGAAAGCCCTCCACATAAGCGATGCGCGCCTCCGGCACGCCCGCCTCGCCGGCAAATTCGCGCCAGCGGCGGACGGCCACGATGACGCGGTCGAGCCGCTCGCGGGCGCGGCTGACGCCGAAGGTTTTGGCCAGGGCGAGCAGGTCTTCCTCTTCGATATCCCAGGTCTTGCCGTTCACCCGCATCTGGTGCTCGCGGGTCCATTTGCCCGCCGCGGGGTTGTGCGAGAAGCAGACGTCGTAGGCCGGTGTGAGTTGCCAGTCGCCGCCTTCTTCGAGCAGGAAGGCGAGGTTCTTGGTGTGGTCGTCGCAGTTGACTGCGGCGACGTTGAAGGCGCAGCGCACGAACGCCTGATCGATCGCCGGCTTGCCGATGTTCAGCGCCTGGATGGTGCGCAGGTACTGTTCGTAGCTGTGCACGCGGGGCTGGTTGAAATCGAGGTGGGCCAGGCCGCAGAGGGAATGGATGTGCAGCTTGCGGTTGCCGCGCCGGTCGAAACGCCGGGTCATGAAGTGGGCGCGGCCGCCTTCTTCCATCAGCCGGCACTCGTTCATCTCGACGCCGGCCTCGCGGGCCATCAGGTAGTGCGCGTATTCGATGCGGCCGAAGCCGGCGGTGTAGCTCAGGTTGCCGTCCAGGTCGACGTCGAACTTGAGCAGCCAGTGCTCGAAGCCCTCGGGCACGTCGAACTGCCCGGACACGACTTCGCCGGTCTGCCGGTTCCAGCCGATCACGGCCTTGGCCCGGGCGCCGCCGGCGGAGCTGCCGATTTCGAGGATCTGCGGCGTGATCTGCGACAGCTCGCCGCGCAGGGCGCGCCGCGCGTCCTCGACCAGCGCGGACATTTCCAGCGGGACGGCCGAGGCGTCGTCGTGCGTTTCGCTGGCGGCGGGCTTGAATTCGAGCGCGCCCATCGCGCGGCGGCCGACGTAGATCAGGCGCTGCAGGGTGGTGATCTCGCCGGCGGCGTAACCGTGTCGGTTGAGGTATTCGTCGATCAGCGCGTTGCCGAAGTGGTCCGGCAGCGCGTCGGCGATCAGGCCGGGCAGGCCGTGGTAGGTCTCCTGCGCGAGCGTCTGGAAGGTGTAGGTGCGCCCGGCCGCCGAGGGCATCAGCAGCGGCGAGGGTTCGACGCCGCCCTGGACGAAATCGCGGTCGTACTCGAAGGCATAGTAGCCGGGAAACCGGGCGGAGGCGGTGAGCGCGCCGGCGCGTGCGCCCCACAGCCGCACTTCGACGACGGACGGCGGATCGAAGCGCTCGGCCATTGGCTCACCCCTTGGCGCGCGGCTTGCGCGCGCGGGCCGGTCTGCGCTTGCGTTCCTCGGCCAGCAGCGCCTCCATCGGGCTGACCTCGGGCACTTCCGGCAGCAGGGCCGCGACGTTTTGCAGCAGGCCGAGCGAGCGGAACACGGCGATCAGGTTGGGCAGGGTGATGATGCCGGTCTTCTCGAAGCGCTTGATCGTGCCGACCGAAACGCCGGCCTTGTCCGCCAGCGCCTGCTGCGTCATGTTGGCGGCACGCGGCGACAGGCGATACGCCTTCGCGGCGCTGGCAATGCGCTCGGCGATCTCGTTCTCTGAGAGAAATAGTAAGTTTTCATTCATGGCCAATATGTTGGCTGTTTTGTGTTTTTAGGTCAATTTATAGCTAATTTATTGTCTGTAGATTTGGCTGTCTCTGGCCTGGCGGCGATGCGTATGCCGGTGTCCCTGAAGACCTGTTTCAGGCAGGTTTTACTGATAGAAAAAGGTTATCCCAGAACAGGCTATACAGTAATCAGAAGGTGGAGCAGGGCTATGCATCCGCCAAGGGCTAAAGAGGGGGTAACGACATGGCCGATTACGGGCATGGAGTCGCCGCGCGCGTCATGGTCTTCGGGCAATGGCGTGGGCGGTGGACGAATGGGTCGGAACGGAGGTTCCGGCCAGATACGGGGCGAGGGTGGCGATGCTGATTCACTGCACCCAAAAATTGGCCGCGATGCTGCCTGCCGTAAGCCGCGAACCGTTGGCGGAGACGAGCCCGCTGGGCAGCTGGCACGCGCACCTATACCGCATCGACCGACGCCATGTGGTGATGTTCTGCCACGACGAGACGCGCTATACGCTGTATCTGCCCGGCGTGCGCAAGCCCGAGTTCAACGACCTGGGGCACTGGTTCAAGGACATCTTCACCTCGTCGCTTGCCTACATGGGCGTGCCGTACAACCTGGTGCTGCGCGCGGAGCTTGCCCTGGGGCCGGCCCGCTTCGATACCTGCACCGACCGCTCCGTGCTGGCCAGCCTGACGCAGATGCGTTACCTGCTGGACGCCCGTGTGTTGGAAGTGCCTGACGTGATGCGGCTGGACCCGATGTCGGTGAACCGGGGGCTGTGCCGTTATGCGGCGAGCCGGGGCAAGACGTTCAGGATGGCGGACGAGGCGATGATCGAGCGTGTGTTCGCGCTGTCGCGCAATGACTTGCGGCGCGCGTCGTCGTGAGTGTCCCGTTTGCCCCAGCTACTACTCCAGCGGGCGGGTGCGCGAGATGAGGGCGTTCCAGGCGGCGACGGCCTCGGCGATGACCTCGGCCTCGTCGCGCTCGCCGAGGACCACGGCGGGGCCGGTCTGACCGCAGACGGGGCAGGCGACGCGATAGACGATTTCCTCGCCGCTGCCCGCGATGCGGCGGGTCTCGCGGCGCACGGCAGCCTGGGCGCCGCAGGTGCAGAGGCGCATCCCGTCCGCCGCGCTCACAGCCGTTTCCCCGCGAGGGTGGGCGTCTTGTCGGTGCGCGTCTCCAACTTGAGATAGCTCACCAGTCTCACCGCGCCCTCGGCGTGCAATGCCTTGTGCACGGCCTCGACGGCGTTCAGGATTTCGTGCATCTCGCCTTCGATGTTGGTGCCAGAGGCGTGGGTCTCGGTGAGCAGCGGTCGGCTGCGCAGCAGCGCGACGACGCGCTCCACCTCGCGGCGGACGGAGACGCCCGCGCCGAGCGGGATGAGCTGGAATTCGGCGGTGGCCTGCATGAAAAACCCTCTTCAATCTACGTGATTCAATCCGCGATCATCCGCGCCCCGCGGCCTGGCTTCAAGCCGGGCCGGAGGGGCGGACTGCGAGATGGCCGTAGGGCGGTAGGGTTTGCAGGCGGGCGTCGACGCGGGCGCCGCCGACGGTGAAGTGATACAGGCTCTGCAGGGTTTCGCCCTGGATGCCGAGCAGTTCGTGTACGGGATCGTCGAAGAAGCAGCCGATGCCGGTGCCGCGCAGGCCGGCGGCCTCGGCCTCCAGGTAGAGCACCTGACCGATCATGCCGGCCTCCCAGAACAGCCGGCGATAACGCCACGGCGCCTGCGCCAGTTCGTCGGCGAATTCTGCCAGCATGCCCAGGGTGAAGGCGCTGTGCGAGGCGATGTCCTGGTGGCAGGAAAGTGTGCGCACGGCCTTGCGGGCGTCGGCGGTGAGCAGCCGGAACAGGGGCAGGTGCGCGGGCGCCTCGGCGACGCGTTCCCAGGCGTATTCGGCGGACAGGGCGGCGCGCAGCAGCGCCTCGGCCTCCGTGCGTCGCGGCAGGGCGTACAGTCCCGGCGGCAAACCCTCGACGCGGTGCACGAACAGCAGCAGATGCAGCCGGGGCGCCCAGCCGACGGCGTCCCAGGGTGGCACATCGGGCCGGGGCAGGGTGGCGTCGAGCAGGCGAAAGAAGTCTGTGGCGGAGATCGCCGTGCTGCCGTCGAAGGCCTGCGCGCTGCGCCGCTGGCGGATCAGTTCGACCGCCCCGAGGGTGCAGGCGGTGGGCGCGAGCGGGGGTCGCGGCTCGACGGTCTCGGCGCTCCCGGCGGTGCGCGGCTTGGTGCAGGCGGCGGCGGTTTCCTCGATCACCGGCCAGTCCCATTCGTGCTTGCCGGACAGCGCGTTGGCGCGGCCCAGCCAACGGCCTGCGGCAGCCGCCGCGAGCAGGGCGTCGCTGTCGGCTTGCGGGTTTGCGGTCCCGGTGTCGACCTGCAGCAGCACGTCGGGATGCTCGCGTTCGGCGTCGTCGTAGTCCGCGTCGCGCGCGAGGCCGAGCAGGCCGGCGAGGTCGGCGTCGCCCCAGGCGTCGAGCAGGTGCACGCGCCAGCCGAGCACGGCGGCGGCATAGCGCAGCGCAGCGATGGCGTGGCCGACGTCGTGTTGGCAGTAGCGGTAGGCGCGTTCGCCGTATTTCCAGGCCTCGCGCCAGTGCACCGAGCTCAGGCCGACGAGCAGCAGGCCCGGCGGCAGCGTTGCCGTCCCGGCGGCGAAGCCGCAGCGCCGCTCCAGCAGATGGTCTCGGCTGACATAATGATGCACGCCGTCGTCCAGGCCGGGGCAGCCGGCGGTGACCGCATAGGCCTCGGTCGGGTGGAGGTTGCCGCTGGAGGGATTGCAGCGCAGGGCCCACTTGTCCTCGCCGAAGCGCTTCCAGGCGGACAAGCCGAAGGCGAGCTCGAACAGCGCGGCGAGCGACGCCAGGCCGAGCGGCCGGGGCGACACCGCGCCGGGCATGTAAAGCTCGGCATAGGCGGGCTCCGGCGCGTCGCCGAGCAACGGCAGCTCCTGCACCGGCGCTCCCGCGTAACGGCGGAAAGGGTCCGGCTGGGTGTTCCAGTCGAGACCGGGCGGCCCGGCGGCATAGCGGGCGAACTGGTGTTTGGTGCGCTGGTGGTAGGCCAGCACGCGGTCTGTTGCGTCGGTATCGGTCATTGGGGGCGGGGTGAATCTGGGGAGGAATGGCGCGATCAGATTAACATGACCGCTCGCGGATTGTGGTCATCGGTTTGGAGGCATCGAGGCATGGCTAAGCAGCGCGCAACGCGTACGGAGGAGTGCCCCTGCGGCTCGGGACGCGGCTACGCGACCTGCTGCGGGCGCTTCATCGACGGTGCGGAATCCGCGCCGACGGCCGAGGCGCTGATGCGCTCGCGCTACACGGCCTATGCGACGGGGCGCACGGACTACGTGCTGGCAACCTGGCATCCGTCGACCCGGCCGGCCGCACTCGATCCGGACCCCGAACTGCACTGGTTGGGTTTGCGTGTGGAACGCACAGAGGCGGGTGGCGCCGCGGATGCGGAGGGGCGAGTGGCCTTCGTCGCCCGCGCCAAGCGCGGCGGTCGCGCGCAGCGGCTGGAAGAGCTGAGCCGCTTCCTGCGCGAGGACGGCCGCTGGTACTACGTGGACGGCGAGATCGCCCCGCCGTCCGGCTGAATTACCGGTGCCCGGAGCCGGGCACCGGCACGCGGCCTCAGTCGAGCCAGCCCTGAACCTGCTTGGGATGGGCCTTGATGAAGTCCGCGACCACACTCTTCACCGGCTTGCCGTTCTTGGCCTCCAGCATCATCTGCTGCAGCTGGGCGCTGCTGATCGAGAAGCGGCGCAGGAACGTGAATACCGCCGGGTCCTTCTTGATCAGGCCCGGGTTGGCGATGGTGTTGATATGGCCGCCCACGCCGTAGACGTTCTTCGGGTCCTTGAGGTACTTGATGTCGAACTTGGCCCACATCCACATCGGCGTCCACGCGGTGACCACAATCCACTGCTTGCGCTTGATGGCGCGCTGAAGCTGTGCGGTCATCGCGGCGGTGGAGCTGGTCTGCAGGTGGAAGCTCTTGAGGCCGTAGGTCTTGATCGCGGTCTCGGTGTTCATGTTGATGCCGGCGCCGGCGCCCACGCCGACGATGCGATCCTGGAACTTGCCGGCGTACTTCTCCAGCCCGGCAATGGTGTTCACCGGCACGTACTTGGGCACGGCGAGACCGAGCTGGGTGCCGGTGACGTTCGGGCCGAGGTTGACCACGCGCGTCCACAGCTTCTCGTAGTAGGTCTTGTGGGTGGTGGGCAGCCAGGCGGTGAGCATAGCGTCGGTGTGGTCGCTGGCCACGGCTTCCCACATCGGGCCTGCTGCGGAGGAGATCATTTCCACCGGGGTATGCAGGCGCTCGCGGATCACCGTGGCGGCTAGGCGTGTGGTGATGGCGCTGGACGGCCAGCTCTGCACGTAGCCGAGCTTGATCGTCGGTTTGGCGGCGGCCTGCGCGGCCGGCAGCATGGCGATGCCGGCGGCGGAGAACGCCAGGATGAGGGTGCCTAGCAGGCGTGACATGCGTTTCATTGTTTGCCCCTTTGACCGAAGGATTGAGTGATGCGATCGAGAATGATCGCGAGGATGACGACGGCGAGACCGCCGACGAAGCCCTTGCCGACATCGAGCTGGGTGATGCCTTGCAGGACGACGTTGCCGAGGCCGCCGGCGCCGATCATCGCGGAGATGACCACCATCGACAGGCCCAGCATGATGGACTGGTTGACCCCCGCCATGATCGACGGCAGCGCGCTCGGCAGCTGCACCTTGACCAGCATCTGCCACCAGGTGGCACCGAAGGAGTTGGAGGCCTCGACCAGTTCGTGGGGGACCTGGCGAATGCCGAGCGTGGTCAGACGGATCAGCGGCGGCAGCGCGAAGATCACCGTCGAGAGCACGCCGGGCACCAGGCCCAGACCGAAGAAGATGACCGCCGGCACGAGGTACACGAAGGCCGGCATGGTCTGCATGATGTCCAGCACCGGCCGCATCATGCGGTCGGCCAGATCGCTGCGCCCGCCGAGGATGCCGAGCGGCAGGCCGATGACGACCACCATCAGCTCGGCGGCGAGCACCAGCGCGAGGGTTTCCATCAACGCGGCCCAGTAGCCGAGATTGAGCACCAACAGCAGGCCGAGCACGGCAAAGACCATCAAGCCCCAGGCACCTTTGCGGCGCCAGCCGAGCAACCACAACGAAAGCGCGGCGACCACGGCGATGGCCAGGAGCGGGGGCACGGCGAGCAGGCCGTTCTTGAGCCCGGCGATGAGGAAGTGCACGCCGGTGGTGATCGCGTTGAAGGCCCCGGCGTAGTGGTCGGTCAGGTAGTTGACGCTGTCGCTGACGGACTGGCCGATCGGTATGGGTGTTCCCAGCTGAAAACTCATGGCAATGCCTCGATGTGCTGTCTCGATGGAGCGGGCACGGGATTCGGGATGCGGGCCGGCGCGTGGCCGGCGCACTCAGGCGACTTCGGAGTCGCCCGTCGTGTCTGCGTGCGCGGGCGGGTCGGCCGCGGTTTCGCCCGCGGCGTCGCCCTGTGCCAGGGCGGCCAGGAGCGTGCTTTTGTCGATGACGCCGACGAGGCGCTTGCGGGGGTCGAGTACGACCACGGGCGAGGTTTTCTCGGTGACCAGATTGATCAGGTCGCTGAGGTTGGTTTCGGGTTCGGCGACCGGGAGCGGGTGCAGGCTTTCCGGGTTGAGCAGCTCGTTGTCGCGCTGGCGGATCGTCTCGTCGAGGCCGACGAAGCCATGTACCTGGCGTCCGTTGTCGACCACCACAAGGCCGCCGAAGCCGCTGCGTTCCATCTTGCGCAGCAGGGTGCGCGGGGAATCCTTAGGGTGCCCGGTGGTGGTCGGCTGGCGCATGATCTGCGCCGCGGTGAGCACCTGGGTGCGGTCCGCGCCCTCGACGAAGGCGGACACGTAGTCGTCGGCCGGGTGGGCGATGATCTCCTCGGGCGTACCGACCTGGATCAGGCGCCCGTCGCGCATGATGGCGATGCGGCTGCCGAGCTTGAGCGCTTCGTCGAGATCGTGGGAGACGAACACGATGGTCTTGCCCAGGCGATCCTGAATCTCCAGCAGGTCGTCCTGCAGCTGGCTGCGGATCAGCGGGTCGAGCGCGCTGAAGGCCTCGTCCATGAGCAGGATCTCGGGGTCGGCGGCCAGTGCGCGGGCGAGGCCGACGCGCTGCTGCATGCCGCCGGAGAGCTCGGCGGCGTAACGCGACTCGTAGCCGGTGAGGCCGACGGTCTCGATCACGGCCTGTGCATGTTCGCGTCGCTCGGTCTTGGGTACGCCCTGGATTTCGAGGCCGAATTCGACGTTGCCCATGACCGTACGGTGCGGCAACAGCGCGAAGCTCTGGAACACCATGCCGAACTTGCGTCGGCGCAGTTCGCGCAGGGGCTTGGGCTTGAGGCGCGTGATGTCCTCGTCGTCGATGAAGACTCGCCCGGAGGTGGGTTCGTGGAGCCGGTTGATCAGCCGCAACAGGGTGGACTTGCCGCTACCGGACAGGCCCATGATGACGAAGATCTCGCCGCTGCGGATTTCCAGCGAAACGTCGAACGCGCCGACGACGGCGTTGTTCGCCTGCTGGACCTCAGTCTTTCCCTTGCCCTGTCGTAGATCCTCGAGCGCCTTGCTTGCCTGGCGCCCGAAGACTTTGCTGACACCGTCCAAGCGGATGCGTGTCCGCCCTGTCGTATCAGACATTTTTAAACCTTAGGTTGCGCACTCTACTTCTATACCCTAACCCATCGAGCAGGCTGGGGCCAAATACCCGCCCGGATACGAGGATTGGTGTGCGCGATTATTTGATGCAGAGCGCGGGCCAGTTTCTGCTGTCGTCGCCGAAGGCGAGGAAGTGGGGGTTGAGCAGGGATTCCTTGGTGTTGTAGCGCAGGCGGAGCCCGTCGGTGTCGGTCAGATGGCCCCCGGCCTGTTCGAGGACGCATTGCGCGGCAGCGGTGTCCCACTCGGAGGTCAGGCCTAGCCGCGGGTAGAGGTCGGCGGCGCCCTCGGCGACGAGGCAGGTCTTGAGCGCGCTGC
This sequence comes from Acidihalobacter aeolianus, assembly GCF_001753165.1. GTDB lineage: Bacteria > Pseudomonadota > Gammaproteobacteria > DSM-5130 > Acidihalobacteraceae > Acidihalobacter > Acidihalobacter aeolianus. Next base: position 3,119,040 of record NZ_CP017448.1, on the reverse strand, counting down.
CCATGCTGATCAACTCGTGGTCGCCGATACGTTCGAGCAGGCTCTGCAGGCTGGTGCTGGCGTGCGAGCGCGAACCCGCGATGACGGGGCAGTTCGGCGTGGTGCGTACGCGGATGGCCTGCGGCGAGCCGTTGCGGTTCACTCGCCAGGCGCCGGTGCCCTCGGCGGCGTAGTAGCACACGCCCAATGCAGGCGCGTGGACCACGCCGAGGATGGCGTCGTGGCCGTGGATCAGCGCGATGTTTACGGTGAACTCGCCGTTGCGCTTGATGAATTCGCGGGTGCCGTCGAGCGGGTCGATCAGCCAGTAGGTCTCCCAGCCTGCGCGTTCGGCAAAGGGAATGGAGTCGGATTCCTCGGACAGGATCGGGTATTCGGGGCTGAGCCCGCCCAGACGTTCGACGATGAGGTGATGGGCTGCATAGTCGGCGGCGGTGACCGGGGTCTGATCATCCTTGCGTTCGATGTCGAAGTCGCGCGATTCATAGATCGCCATGATCGCCTCGCCGGCATCGCGGGCGATGGCGCGGACGGATTCCAGCAGCGGGGCGAGGCGGGTGATATCGGGGTATGCGTTGTGGTTCATAGTCGTCCAGCGTTGAGGCGCTCGCGGGCTAGGTAGAGTGCGGCGAGGCTGCGTGCCTCGCTGAAGTCCTCGCGTTCGACCAGGGCGTCGATCTTGGCCAGCGGCCAGGGAACAACCTCGATTTCCTCGGGTTCGTCGCCGGGCATGCGTTGGGGGTAAAGGTCCTGGGCCAGGATGACTTGGGTGATGTGGCTCATGTAGCCCGGGGCGATGCTGAGGGCGGTGAGGTGACTGAGTCGACGTGCGCCGTGCCCGGTTTCTTCCATCAGTTCGCGGTTGGCTGCGGCGAGCGGGTCCTCGCCGGTTTCGATGCGGCCCTTGGGCAGGGCGAGTTCATAGTCCTCGCGACCGGCCGCGTACTCGCGGATCAGCAGCACGGTTTCGTCATCGACCAGCGGGACCACGAGCACGGCACCGCCGTCAGCGCCGACCAGGCGCTCGTAATTCGCGAGGGCGCCGTTGGCGAACTGCAGTTCGAGGGCCTCAACGCGGAAGATGCGGCTTTGCGCCACCGTCTTGCGGTCAAGGATGCGAGGCTTGTCGGGCATGCCGAGAGTATGCGGGCAACGAGTCCCCTCAGCAAGCAGGGGGAATCGGTACGGCGGGTCAACCGTCCCAGCGCGGAAAGCGGCGGCGGCAGTAGTCCAGCAGCTCGTCGTAGCCGTGAAAATAGAGTTCGAAACCGGGCTCGGCCGGGGCGTCGAATTCGCAGAAGTCATTGCTGTATTCGCGGCAGATCGACGGTCGGCTGTCGTAGATGCCGCACCGCCCGTCCGCTTCGAGATGGGTGCAGCGACTGTCGATCAGAAGATGCCAGCCGTCTTCGTCGCGGTAGAGATGTATGCCGCGATGCGAAACCTGCCACAACAGGTGATCGAAGTCGTGCTTGCTGCGCGGGGTGTCGACCTTCTGGGTGATGTAGACGCAGCACAGCGAGCCGGTGCAGTAGCCGCACTTGTTTTCCGGCGTGATTTCCGCGCGGCTGCGTACGGGGATATCGGCGAGGCGAACCAGCTCGTTCATTTGACCGGCGTGGGCAGATTGCGGATCAAATCGAGGCGGATGCGTACCTCCACGCCGCTGTCGTCGAGTGCGCGCAGATAACCGGGGCCGTCGTCGTCGGCGATGACCTCCAGGGGCCGGACGCGTCCGAGGTAGGCGGCATCGCTGGCTTCGTCGGCCCAGTTCAGGCTGAGGATCTCGCCGGTGAGGACGGCGATTTCCAGGCGTTCGCGAACGTGTCCGGGGACGGGCTGCGAAGGTTTCATGGGGGGTTCTCCGGGAGGTTCGTTGCCGGATCGGTCACGCCGGCGGCAGCAAAGGCGGTGTGTCGCTTGAGGCATTGCGGGCAGCCACCGCAGGGAGCGGGCCGGCCGAGCAGGCAGCTGTAAGTCAATGAGTAGTCCACGCCGAGGTCGACGCCGAGCCGTATGATCGCGGCCTTGTCGAGCTCGATCAAGGGCGTTTCGACGGCGATCCCCGAAATTCGGCCTGCGAGCGCAGCAAAGTCATGCACGAATCCGGTCGTGGCGCTGGGGTAGTCGGCGGTGTCCTCGCGGTTCAGGGCGAGACAGATCCGTGTGGCCCTGCGCGCCTCGGCGAGGCTCAGTGCCAGGGCGAGCAGCACGAGATTGCGCTGCGGGAGGGGCACGTGCGGCTGCCAGCTCAGACCTCGGCGGAATGTTTCGCCCACACTGCCAAGCTCCAGCGTTTCGAGTTCTAGGTCGAGTACGGCGCACTGTGCTGTGGCAGCAGCCCGCTCGCGCGACGCGGCACGCTGGGCGTAATCCACGAACAGGGGTATTAGTGGGCCTTCGTCGGCCAGCATATGCAGCAGCGTCCCGCTCTCGATACCCCCGCTGAGCAGCAGCAGAGTGGGCCGATTCTTGTCATCGAATATCGGGCGTTTCATCAAAGGTTCACGAACTTCAATCTAAAGTGCCGTTCTCAGGTGCGGGCAGTAGTCATATCTGCTCACGCACTTTTGGGGATTCATGCTTTTGTCATAAATAAATCGAGGAGATTAGACATGTCTACGTCCCTGTCTTCGAACGGGCGTTGGTTGCGCCGGGTGGGTCTGGGTCTGGTTGCGGGCTCGGCCCTGATGGCTGTTGCGCCTTCGCAGGCGGCCGTCAACGTGCTGGAAACCGGCTCCAGTCTGCTGTATCCGCTGTTCAACCTGTGGGTGCCGGTCTACACCAAGATGCATCCGGATGTCCACATCACCACCGCCAGCACTGGTAGCGGCACGGGCCTGGCCCAGTCGATCAACGGTCTGGCCCAGATCGGCGCCTCCGACGCGTACATGAGCGACGCGATGATGAAGAAGCATCCCTCGATGCTGAACATCCCGACGGCGATCTCCAGCCAGATGGTGAACTACAACGTTCCCGGTCTGAACCACAAGTACATCAACCTGAGTGGTCCGGTCCTGGCCGACATCTATGCCGGCAAGATCACCAACTGGGACGACAAGCGCATTGCCGAGATGAACCCGCATGTGCACTTCCCGAACCACAAGATCATCACCGTGCACCGTAGCGACGGTTCCGGCGACACCTTCATCTTCACCCAGTACCTGAGCAAGTCCACCAAGTGGTGGATGGACAAGTACGCGTACGGCACCAGCATCAGCTGGGCGCCCGTGCAGGGCAGCATCGGCGCCGAGGGCAACCCCGGCATGGTCGACGCGCTGAAGAACAACAAGTACTCCATTGCCTACGTCGGCGTCAGCTACAAGAAGCAGATCAAGGCAGCTCACCTGGGTGAGGCGCATCTGAAGAACCGTGACGGTCACTACGTGCTGCCGAACGTGCGTACCGTGAAGGCGGCTGCCGCTTCCATGGTCCCGCACACCCCGGCCGATCAGCGCATCAGCCTGATCTTCGCGCCTGGCAAGTACAGCTACCCGATCATCAACTACGAATACGCGGTGGTGAACAGCCAGCAGCCGAACGAGACCATGGCCAAGACTCTGAAAGAGTTCCTGACCTGGGCTGTGTCGCCGAAGGGTGGCAACGCGGGTCACTTCATGAAGGAAGTGAACTTCGTGCCGCTGCCGGCCAGCGTGGCCAAGCTGTCGATCAAGCAGATCGAGAAGATCCACGGTTAATCTTGGACCGTTGGCCTTGTCCCCTGTCATAATGGGGCAGTGTGACGGATGCCCGGCCAAGCCGGGCATCCGTTCGCATGTCTAGGGGCAGGCTCATACTCATATGTTTAAATTTCGAATCTCACTCGGTGCAGTCGCGGCTCTGTTGCCGCTTTCGCTGTTGGCGATCATCGGTTTTCTGGTGGCCTACGCCTGGCCGGCGATCCAGTTCAACGGTTTCGGATTCCTGCTGCACAACAACTGGAATCTCGGCAGCATGTATGCCAACCCGATCACCATCGATGGTGAAGAGGTTTTGCCGGGGGCCAATTACGGCATTCTGTTTCTGATCGCGGGGACGCTGCTTTCCTCGCTGGTCGCAATCGTGCTGGCGCTGCCCTTCGGCGTGCTTGCCGCCATCTTCCTGGCCGAGGCCGTGCGCGGACCGCTGCGTTCGATCGCCTCGTTCATCGTCGAACTCCTCGCCGCCGTACCCAGTGTGGTCTACGGCCTGTGGGGCTATGTGGTGCTGATCCCCTTCCTGGGACACAACATCTACCCGGTGCTCGAAAAAACCATTGGCGCCGTGATTCCATTCTTCGCCGGCCCGTCCGGCAGCGGCTACGGCCTGCTGACTTCCGGTCTGGTGCTGGCCGTCATGATCGTACCGTTGATTACAGCGACGCTGCGCGATGCGCTGGTGGCGACGCCGACCGCCTTGCGCGAGTCCGGGCGCAGCCTGGGGGCGACGCGTTTCGAGGTGGTGCGCCAGATCCAGTTGCCCGGTGTGCGCAAGGTCATGATCGGCGCCACCATCCTGGCGCTGGGGCGCGCGCTCGGCGAGACCATGGCGGTGCTCATGGTCAGCGGCAACGCGCTCAACTACATCCCCAAGAACATCTACGATCCGATCTCGACCATGGCCGCCTTCATTGCCTCGCAGCTCGACAGCTCGCTGCAGGACCCGACCGGCATGGCGGTGCGTGCTCTGGCCGAGGTCGCTCTCGTACTGATGGTCATCTCGGTGGTGGTCAACGCCGCCGCCCAACTTATCCTGTGGGTTTCCGGGAGCCGCCGATGAATGCCTCGACAGAAACCGAATTACTGAGCAAGGCCAATCCGGCAAACCGGGCGGTTTATCTGCGCCGCCGTGTAAGCGGCATCATCGGCTGGACCCTGGCCAGTATCGCCATCGGCATCATGGCCTTCGTGCTGCTCTATCTGCTCGGCTTTGTTCTGGTGCGTGGCGCCCAGGCCCTCAAGCTGGATACCTTCCTCACCGATACCCAGGGTATTGCCGGCGGACTGCGCAATGCGATCGTCGGTTCGCTGCTGATCTCGGGTTTTGGCCTGGTGATCGCAGCGCCGGTGGGCATCAGTGCCGGCGTGTTCCTGTCCGAGTACGGCAACGGTTGGCTGGGGCGCACCGGGCGTTTCATGTCCGATGTGCTGGTCGGCGTACCTTCCATCGTGCTCGGCTATTTCGGCTACATCACCATGGTGCTGTACCTGGGCTGGAAGTTCTCGCTGGCAGCCGGTTCGCTGACCCTGGCGATCATGATGCTGCCGTACATCGCGCGTACCAGCGAGATGGCGCTGCGCCAGGTCCCGCTGTCCGCACGTGAGGCCGCCTACGGCCTGGGCTGCGGCGAGGGTCGAGTGATCTGGAGCATTCTGCTGCCGGCCGCGCGCGGACCGATCATCACCGGCGTGCTGCTGGCGTTGGCCATCGCCCTGGGCGAGACTGCTCCGCTGCTCTACACCGCCGGCTGGTCGAACTACATGTGGACCGGGCAGTTCACCCATGAGGGTGTCGGCTACCTGACCTATGTGATCTGGAGCTTCATCGGCGAACCTTACGAGTCGGCCCATCAGCTCGCCTATGCAGCGGCCCTGCTGATCACCCTGATGGTGTTGGCCATCAATCTTGCCGCCCGCGCGGTCTTCTACCGACGCCCCTGAGCAGGGCTTGCGAGCGTCAGCGTCCGTGCGGGAACAGGCGGGCGTCGGCCAGTTCCTCACCCAGCCATTCGTCGGGGCCGATGACCCCGAGCACGCGATCGGCGACGATGTCGCCTCCCGTGGCGCCCTGCACCACCACCGCGAGGCGGGCCCCTGCCTCGTCGAGCGCGATCAGTACGTCCTCCAGCAGCGTGTCCGCGCGAACCGCGACGAAGTCCGTCCGTACCGCCTCGTCCGAGTGTGCCTGCCAGCCGGATAGGCGTCCGCCGCGTACGTGCAGGCGATAGCCGGAATCCGTCGTGCTGCGATCGGCGGTGGTGCCGGTGTCCGGATGCCAGCTGAAAGCGCCCGCCATAGCCTCGTCAGCGCGTTTGAAGTAATGCATGCTGACGTGCAGCGATTCGGGCACCACCAGGCCCTTGCGCAGCAGCTTCACGGTGTACGCGCTCTCACGCGACAGCCCGCGCCGGATCACGTAGGCCAGCGCCACGCAGAGCATCACCGGCGGCGCGACGTGCAGATCGCCGGTCATCTCCACCATCATCACGATCGAGGTCAGTGCGGTGCCGGTCGCCCCGGCGATCACGCCGGCCATGGCGGCCACAGCAAACAGGCCGGGATCGATGCCGAGACCGGGCCAATATTGCGCGAGTGGCAGGGCGAGCGCGGCGCCCAGGGTGCCGCCGAGGTACAACGCCGGCGAGAAGATGCCGCCCGAGGCGCCGGAGCCGAGGGTGATGCAGGTGGCGAGATACTTGAGGACGAGCAGCAGCAGGAGGAAGCCGGGGTGGGTGAGGATGCCGGCGATGACCTCGTGCAGAGTCGCATAACCCACACCCTGGATGTAGTAGTGGCCGGCGTAGCGCTGCAGCAGATACAGCGCAATACCGACCAGCAGCATGCCGCTTGCGTGGCGCAGATAGGGGTTGGCGATGGTCCGGTCGAACAGGTCCTGCGTGGCGTAGATGCCCTTGAGGAAGGCATAGGCGAGCAGGCCGCAGGCGACTCCCAGCAGGGCGTAGAGGACGAAGCTCTCGGGCGTGAGCGGGCCGAGCGGGCGTACCGGCAGGGGCAGCGGCAAGGCCGGGGAGTCGCCGAGAAAGTGGTGCGAGATCAGCGTGGACACGCTGACCGCGAACATCACCGGCACCACGGTACGCACGCCGACCTCGGCCAGCAGCAGTTCGACCGCGAACAGTACGCCGGCGACCGGAGTGTTGAAGGTGGCGGCGATGCCGGCACCCGCACCGGCCGCGACCAGAGTGGTGAGCTGCGAGGCGCCGAGGCGCAGCCACTGGCCGAGCACGGAGGCGAAGGCGGCGCCGATCTGGATGATCGGACCCTCGCGGCCGATGGAGGCGCCGCTGCCCAGCGACAGCGCCGAGGCGAGCGGGCGTACCACGGCGACGCGCGGGCGGATGCGGCCCTGGTGGAAAAAGTTGGCCTCGATCACGTCGGGCACGCCGTTGCCGCGTGCCTCCGGGGCGAAGCGCTGGATCAGGAAGGCGACGCCGAGCGCGCCGACCACGGGCACCAGAATCACGCCAGCGCCCCACACCGACGGCGGCATGTGTACCTGCGCGTCGTAAAAGAGTCCGAATCGGCCGTAGAACAGGGCGTTGTGGAATACGGCGATGAGGGCACGGAAGGCTACCGCGCCGAGGCCCGCGACCACGCCGACCAGCGCGGCGAGGATCATGAAGCGCCAGCGGATCAGACTGCGGGCGCGCCAAGCGCGGTGGCGTTCGGACTGTGAGGTCGACATGGTGCGCGGTCCGGTGGCTGCGGGCCGCGTCATTCTGAGCGGTGACCGCGCCGGCCTCAAGCGTGCGGGTGGCTTTGTGCATGCGCTAACATGCCCACAGGTTTCGCGACGGGAGCAAATATGCTCGGCAGCATCAAATCCTTTCTCAAGACACGCCTGCAGCACGTGGACGGTCATGCTGATCGGGCGCAGGCCCTGCAGGTGGCCACAGCGGCCATCCTGCTGGAGGTCAGCCGCGCCGATTTCGAAATCGACGATCAGGAACTCGACACCATCGCGGCTGCGCTGCGGCGTACCTTCGCGCTGGACGAGGACGCGGTGCGCGAACTGATCGCCGAGGCGCTGGAGGAGGACGAAGCGAATCTTTCGCTGTACCCCTTCCTGCAGCTGGTCAACGACCACTGCAGCCCGGAGGAAAAGTTCGCGATCATCGCCGATCTGTGGCGCGTGGCCTATGCGGATGGACGGCTCGACAAGTACGAGGAGTACCAGATCCGGCGCATCGCGGATCTGCTTTACGTGCCGCACAGCGAATTCATCCGCGCCAAGCTGGCGGTGCAGGACATCTGAGACGCATGAATCTGACGCTCTCGCCCGAGGCCGGTTACGGCGCGGCCGTGCTGGTCGGTCTGCTCGGCGGGGTGCATTGCGTGGGCATGTGCGGCGGTATCGTCGGCGCTCTGGGCATGAGCATGAGTCCGGCGCGGCAGGGTCGAGTGGGTGCGGCACTGCCGATTCTGCTGGCCTACAACGCGGGTCGTATCGGCAGCTATACCCTGGCCGGGACGCTGGCCGGCGGTTTTGGCTGGTATGCGACGCAGCTGGTGCACGTGCACCAGGCGCAGCTTGTCCTCGGCGTGATCGCGGCGCTGTTCATGATCGCGCTGGGGCTTTACCTCGCTGGCTGGTGGCGCGGGCTGGCCGCCGTCGAGCGTGCCGGGGCACACGTCTGGCAGCGTATCGAGCCCCTGGGAAGGCGGCTGCTGCCGGTACGCAATCCCGCACAGGCTCTCGGTTTGGGCGCAGTGTGGGGTTGGTTGCCCTGTGGGCTCGTCTATAGCGTGCTGATCTGGGCGCTGGCGAGCGGCGGGCCCAGGCAGGGAGCGCTGCTGATGCTGTGTTTCGGACTCGGGACCCTGCCGAATCTGCTGGCGATGGGCGTATTCGCCGCCCGACTTGCGGGTTTCGTTCGACGCACCTGGGTGCGCCGCACCGCAGGCGGGTTGGTGGCACTGTTCGGGGTGGTCAGCCTGCTGCGCTGGCTACCGCTGCCCCACGGCTGAGGGCTCGCTCGTTTTCGCAGAGCACGTGATAACGCTGGCGGTAGCGAAAGTACTGCATGCTGCCGTCGGGCAGATCGACGTGGATATGGAATTCCACCAGTTCGCCATCCACGATGGGAAAACCGGCGAGATAGCGCGTACCTGATGAGGACATCGAGCGGCGCACGTCCAGACGGTGCAGGCGTCCCTCGCCGTCGACGGCGGAAACCGTCGCGGCGACGGGCAGGAATGCCGATTCGGGGGCGTCGGCGCGTTGCACGGCCAACTCCAGGAGGCCTCGGTCGGGTGACCGCTGGATACCCACTTGGGCCGCAATCGCGGCGAGCAGGAAATCGGAATTGATCGTGTTCAAATGGATCAGGTAATCGCCGGCCATCACGATTTGGTCGGCGTCGGCGCTGCCGGTCAGTGCGATGGCGAACAATGCGGCGAAGGCCCGTGCGGCTGGCGTTAATGTCTTCATACTTCCCCCAAGTCTGCTGGACGCTGGCCCGCCGGGGGCCGCATCCAGACATGTATGTGGGAAAGTGTAGGTCAGATGACGACCGACTGCGATAGCCTCTAGTCGGACAGGGCGCGTCCCAGATCACCCGGCAGGTTGGCGTGTTCCATCACGTCGTCCCACGAGACCAGACCGACCACATCGTCGGCGTCGGCGTGTTCTGGGGCGCCTTGAACGAGAACGGCGATGTGTGTGCCGTCACTGCGTAGCCGACTGACCAGATCGATGACCTGGGTTCTTTCGTCCATGATCGAATAGTGTTTGTTGGCATGGTTGACGAGCGAGCCATCGCCTGTGGCAGCGAGCTCTCGGCTGAGCGTATCCGCCGTGACGATACCCTCGATCCGGCCGTCTCGTACCAGCAGGATATGCGGTAGAACTCGATGCGTGGCCAGCCTTGCGCGCAGGGCATCGAGTTCCGTATCGGCGCCAATGCGCAGGAATGGCGCCTGGATCAGGTCTAGCGCGCCGCGCATCAGGTAGAGGTTGCTTTCCATCGACTTCGGCAGGCGTCGGCCGCGACGCGTCAGCTTGAGGGTATAGAGGTCGTCGGCAATCAGCAGGTAGCGCATGCCGTAGGCCAGCGAAACGGCGATGATCAGCGGAATAATCACGTTGTAGTCGCGGGTCATCTCGAAAATCATGACCACTGCAGTGACCGCGGCACCGGTCCCTGCCGCAACCATGCAGGCCATGCCGATGACCGCGCCGCCCACGGGGCTGACCTGTAGGCCCGGGAGAAATATATGACCGAAGTTGACCAGACCGGCACCCAGAGTGGCGCCCATGAACAGCGCCGGCGAGAAGATGCCACCAGATGCACCAGAGCCTAATGTCAGCGAGACGGCCAGCAGCTTCATGAAAACCAGCAACAGAAGAATCCAGGTGACGGTCAGGTGGCCGCCTAGGATGTCCTGAATGGTCGCATAACCGACCCCTTCGATGTAGTAGTGCCCTAGATATTTCATCAATAAAAACATCATGATGCCAACGCACAGCATGCCCAGGGCGTGACGTGTGTAGTAGTTGCCGGGGAGGCGGTCGAAGAAGTCCTCGAAGGCGTAGACCGAGCGGGTATAGAGCATCCCGAGAACGCCCATGACAAGACCCAGCAGGGCGTAGGCGACGAACACCCGGAAGGAGCTGGAGGTCGCCGCGTGCAGGGTCATCGGCGGGATGATGAAGGAGGCGTGGTCGCCGAAGAACAAGCGTCCTACGAAGCTCGCGGCGCCGGTGGCGATCATTACCGGGATCAGCGTGCGTGCGCTGATCTCGACCATCATGATCTCGACCGCGAACAGGATGCCGCCGATGGGGGTGTTGAAGGTGGCCGCGATGCCGCCGCCGGCACCGCAGGCGATCAGTACCAGTCGCTGCCATTCGGGCAGACGCGTCCACTGGGCCAGCACCGAGCCGAAGGTGGCGCCGATCTGGATGATCGGCCCCTCACGGCCGATGGCGCCGCCGGAGCCGATCGAGATCGAGGACGCCAGCGATTTGATCAAGGCGACCTGCGGGCGGATCACGCCGCGGTTGTAGTAGATCGCGTCGATCACCTCGGGCACACCGTGTCCTTTGGCCTCCGGCGCGAAGGTTTTGACCAGAAAGGCGACCAATAGGGCGCCGATGACGGGGATGCCGATGATGCCGATACCCCAAGGGCTTTCCAGGGTGTGCTTGAGCGTGTCGTAGGCAATGGTCAGATGGCCGAAAAAGAAGATGTTGTGAAACAGGCCGATCAGCCCGCGGAAGATCGCCGCGCCGAGTCCGGCGATGATGCCGACCAGCAGGGCCAGCAGGGCGAGTTTCGGGCGGACGCCTACGAGGCGGGAAGTGGCGGGGGTGTCGATTCGGTTCGTATGTGCGGTCGGCATGCCTGACTCGATGCGGTTGGGATCGAAAGCGCGGTGCGCCCGCGTCTTGCCATGGTTGACCAGAAAAGGGCCGATAAGTGCGGTTGGATGTTCGTTTCGACCTATTCTGCCGTGTCGGACAGACTGGATGGAAGTCGGGTGGGCGCTCCGATCAGCAGGTCCTTGTCGCGCGATTGTCCGCCGCGGAGAAGCTGCACGCGCGTCTTGGCGGTGCCGAAGGCCTTGGCGACGAGTTCGATGAGTTGTGCATTGGCCTGGCCGTCTGTTGGCGGTGCGCTGAGGTAGATGCGCAGCCGCCCGTTCGTCACTTCGCCTAGCTTGGCCCGGCTTGCGCGCGGCTGGACGCGGACCGCCAGCAGCAGATCATTGCCTCTTCTACGGCAGGGGCTGCTGTCGGGAGTTGCGTCGTCCACGTCAGCCGAGCAGGCTGCGGATGAGGATCAGCAGCACGTTGAGCAGCAGCAAGGCCACCAGGGGAGACAGATCCACCATGCCGATCAGTGGGACGATCTGCCGGATTGGGCGTAGCACAGGTGCGGTGAGGTCGTCGAGCATCCCGGCGACCGGGTTGTAGCCACCGCCCATGGGCGTGATCCAGCTGATCAGCGCCTGCACGATGATGGCGCCGATGTAGACGTAGATCAGCAGCACCAGCAGTTCGCGCAGGGCGAGCAGCAACACCAGGGCGACCGGCGGATACAGGCCCTGCAGCAGGGCGCTGAGATAGATTTCGGCGAGTTGCAGCACGAGCAGCAGCAGTATGGAAGCGCTGTCGACGCGCCCGACCGGTGGGATTACCCGGCGCAGCAGGCGCAGCGGTGGATTGGTGAGCGTGACCACGAACTGCGAGATCGGGTTGTAGAAGTCTGCGCGCACCAGGGCCAGCAGGAAGCGCAGCAGCACGATGATGATGTAGAAGGAAAATACCGCATTGACGAGAAACTGCCCGATTTGCGTCCCTGCCCCCATGTCACTCCCCCGATAGTTCGCGCGACCGTTGGGCGGCCGCCTGCATGGCCTGTGCGACCAGTTCGCGCAGGCCTCCCTTCTCGAACACCCCAAGCGCTTGTTCCGTGGTGCCGCCGGGCGAGGTGACCTTGGTACGCAATACGCCTGGGCTGTCGTCACTTTTCAAGGCGAGGCGCGAGGCGCCATGTGCGGTCAACAGGGCGAGGCGGCGCGCCACGTCGGGTTCGAGCCCCAGTTCGATGCCACCGGCCTCCAATGCCTCGATGAGCAGGAACACGTAAGCGGGGCCGCTGCCGGACAGGGCGGTCACCGCATCCAGCGCGCGCTCGTCGTCGAACCAGACGACCTCGCCAACCGCATGCAGGATGCGGTCGGCCAGTGCGCGCTGCCCGGGTTCGACCGCGGGGTTGGCGTAAGCACCGGTTGCGCCGCACCCGATCAGGGCAGGCGTATTCGGCATGGAGCGCACGATGGCGCGATCCGTACCCAGCCAGGTGGCGAGGCGTGTGCAGGTCACGCCGGCGGCAATCGACAGGAACACCGAACCGTCAGGCAGGGCGTTCAGGCCAGCCGCCACTTCGGCCATGACCTGCGGCTTGACCGCGAGGACGACGCAGTCGGCGCCGCTTGCTGCCTCGACGTTGTCCGCGGTGACCCTGATTCCGGGACGGGCATTTGCCAGCGCAGCTCTGTGTTCGGCATTCGGCTCGGCGACGCGGATGGCCGTGGGATCGAAGCCGCCGGCAAGCAGACCGCCGATCAAGCTACCCGCCATGTTGCCGCCGCCGATGAAAGCCACTGTATCCGCTTGAGCCATGCTCATACCCACATCAGTAGAGGTTGTGTGCGCACCCTAGCCGAGCGTCACGGGGACGGCAAGCGCGGCTTGCGCACGCCGAAGATCGCGGTACCCACGCGGACCAGTGTGGCGCCCTCGGCGACGGCGGCCTCAAGGTCGCCGCTCATGCCCATCGACAGGGTATCCAGGGCGAAACCCTCGGCATTCAGACTTTCGCGCAGGGCGCGTACGCGGGCAAAGGCCGCACGCTGGACGGCGGGGTCGTCGCTCGGTGCCGGCAGGGCCATCAGACCGCGCAGGCGAAGCCGTGGCAATGCCTCGACATGCCGGGCCAGGGCAAGAGCCTGGTCCGGTTCGACACCTGATTTGCTGACCTCGCCGCTGATGTTGATCTGCAGACAGACCTGGAGCGGTGGCAGTGTTGCGGGGCGTTGACGGTCGAGCCGATCGGCAATCCCGGCACGGTCGATACCATGTACCCAGTCGGCCAGTTCCGCGACCTTGCGCGTCTTGTTCGATTGCAGATGGCCGATGAAATGCCATTCGATGTCCAGGTCGGCAAGGGCGGCGGTCTTGTCGACAAGCTCGTCGACGTAGTTCTCACCGAAGATGCGCTGCCCGCAGGCCCGGGCGGTGCGGATCGCGGCTGCCGGGAAGGTCTTGCTCGCGGCAACCAGGGTAATGTCCTGAGGTTCCCGTCCGGCCGTGCAGGCTGCGGCGTGAAGGCGCATGCGAACGCTGTCGATACGGCTGCAAATCTCGTTCATCGGGGTGTGCTATAGTCGGAAAGCCTTGTGTCGTAAGGCAGATTTGAATAACGATAAAGCCTACCAGAGACGATACCCTTCTGGCCGTCGAACCGGGAGACAAGCCGCATGGATATCACGCAGTTGCTGGCCTTTACCGTGAAGAACGGGGCCTCCGATCTGCATCTTTCCGCGAATCTGCCGCCGATGATTCGCGTCGACGGTGACATCCGCCGGATTAACGTGGATGCGCTGGACCATACCGCGGTCCACGACATGATCTACGACATCATGAACGACCGTCAGCGCAAGGATTACGAGGACCGGCTGGAAACCGATTTCTCATTCGAGATTCCTGGGCTCGCTCGCTTCCGCGTGAATGCGTTCAACCAGGACCGCGGTTCGGCGGCTGTGTTTCGTACCATTCCGTCCAAAGTCTTGACCCTGGAGCAGCTCGGCGCGCCAGCCGTGCTGCAAAAAATCTCTGCCTATCCGCGCGGTATCGTGCTGGTGACCGGGCCGACGGGTTCCGGCAAGTCGACCACGCTGGCCGCGATGGTCGACTACAAGAACGACAGCGAATACGGGCACATCCTGACCGTAGAGGACCCCATCGAATTCGTGCACCAGAGCAAGAAATGCCTGGTCAACCAGCGCGAGGTGCACCGCGACACGCTGGGTTTCAACGAGGCGCTGCGTTCGGCGCTGCGTGAGGACCCCGACACGATCCTGGTCGGCGAGATGCGCGACCTCGAAACCATCCGACTGGCGCTGACCGCGGCCGAGACCGGGCACTTGGTGTTCGGCACGCTGCATACCAGCTCGGCGGCCAAGACCATCGACCGCGTCGTCGACGTCTTCCCGGCCGGCGAAAAGGACATGGTGCGTGCGATGCTGTCGGAATCGTTGCGCGCGGTGATTTCGCAGACTCTGCTGAAGAAGATCGGCGGTGGCCGCGTGGCGGCTCACGAGATCATGATTGGCACGCCCGCGATCCGCAATCTGATCCGCGAAGGCAAGATCGCGCAGATGAATTCATCGATTCAAACCGGCCATAGCCTGGGCATGCAGACGCTGGATCAGTCGCTCAAAGAGTTGCTCTCGCGTGGCCTGATCAGCAAGGAAGACGCTCGTCGCAAGGCAGCCAACCCCGACGCCTTGTAAACGAAACGACTGCCCCGCGCAGCGCGGGGGGAGATTCGAGAATGGAACGCGACAAGGCCATACGATTCATGCACGACTTGCTGAAGTCGCTGCTCAGCAAACGTGGTTCCGATCTGTTCATCACCGTGGGAGCGCCGCCTTCGGTGAAGGTCGATGGGCGCATGACACCGCTCACCAACCAGCCATTGTCGCCGACGCATACCCAGTCGTTGGTGCGCTCTGTGATGAACGACAAGCAGGCGGCAGACTTCGAACGCGACATGGAGTGCAACTTCGCCATCGGCCTGCCCGGGGTGGCGAGATTTCGCGTCAACGCCTTTACCCAGCGCGGTAGCGCCGGCATGGTGCTACGCGTGATCAACACGGCGATTCCTACCTTCGAGGAACTCAACCTGCCGCCGATTCTGCGCGACATCTCGATGACTCGACGTGGTTTGGTGATTTTTGTCGGCGGTACGGGTTCGGGTAAGTCGAGCTCGCTTGCGGCGATGCTGGGATACCGCAATCAGAACAGCTACGGCCATATCGTGACCATCGAGGATCCCATAGAGTTCGTTCACGCGCATGGCAACTGCCTGGTGACCCAGCGCGAGGTCGGTGTCGATACGGAATCCTACGAGGTGGCGCTCAAGAACACCCTGCGTCAGGCGCCGGATGTGATCCTGATCGGCGAAATTCGCGAACGCGAGACGATGGATTACGCCAATGCCTTCGCGGAGACCGGTCATCTGTGCCTATCCACGCTGCACGCGAACAACACCAATCAAGCCCTGGACCGCATCATCAACTTTTTCAACGAAGAGCGTCGGCATCAATTGCTGATGGATCTGTCCCTCAACCTCAAGGCGGTGATCTCGCAACGACTGGTCCCCAAGGCGGATGGCGATGGCCGAGTCCCGGCGGTGGAGGTGCTGATCAACACGCCGCTGATGGCGGATCTCATCTTCAAGGGCAAGGTGCACGAAATGAAGGAGCTCATCGCCAAGTCCACCGAACTGGGCATGCAGACCTTCGACCAATCCCTGTTCGACCTTTTCGAGCGCGGGCTGATTACCTACGAGGACGCGTTGCGCAACGCCGATTCGGTGAACGATCTTCGCCTGCGCATCAAGCTGGAAAGCAGTCGCGCGCGCGGCAAGGACTTGCTGGCCGACGCGCCGATGTTCACGATGGAAGAGGATGGTTGAGGCTTAGGTACGCGCGAGGCTTGGATCGATGAAACTCGAACCCTATTTCCGGCTGATGGCGGAGCACGGCGCCTCGGACCTTTACTTTACCACCGGTGCGCCGGTCAGCGTTCGCATTGAGGGCGATATCCGCAGTGTGGGCAAGGATGAGCTTGCCCCCGGTGTGATCAAGCGCCTGGCGTATGAGGTGCTGAGCGATGACCAGGTGGCAACCTTCGAGGCAGAAAAGGAGCTCAATCTCGGTATCTCGTTACCAGAGATCGGGCGGTTCCGCCTGAACGTGTACTACCAGCGCGGCGAGGTCTCCATGGTGGTGCGCTACATCAAGAGCGTCATCCCGGAGATTGAGGAGCTCAACCTACCGCCAGTGCTCAAGGATCTGGTGAGCTACCCGTCCGGTCTGGTGCTGGTGGTTGGATCGACCGGGTCCGGCAAGTCGACCACGCTGGCCTCGATGGTGGATTACCGCAACAGTACCCGCGCGGATCACATTCTGACCATTGAGGATCCAATCGAATACGTGTTCTCGCACAAGCGCTCCATCGTGGGACAGCGCGAGGTCGGGCTCGATACCTGGTCCTACGGCAACGCCCTGCGCGAGGCCATGCGAGAGGCACCAGACCTGATCATGATCGGGGAAATTCGCGACCGCACCACCATGGAGGCGGCAATCGCCTACGCTGATACGGGACATCTGTGCCTGTCGACGCTGCATGCCATCAACGCCAACCAGGCGTTGGAGCGCGTCATCAATTTCTTCCCGGCAGAAGCCAAACAGCAGATCCTCATGGACCTCTCGCTGAATCTGCGCGGTATCATCTCGCAGCGCTTGGTGTCGACCAAGGCAAGCACGCGCATCCCTGCGGTGGAGGTGCTGGTCAATACTTCATACGCCAGCGAACTGATCAAGAAGGGCGAGTTCCGGGCGCTCAAGGACGTGATGGAGAAGGGCGCCACCTCGGGCATGCAGACCTTCGATCAGTCACTCTACGAGCTTTATCGCAGCGGCAGGATCACCCTCAAGGATGCGATGGATCATGCCGACTCGCGTGGCGACCTCGAATGGCGGGTGAATTTCGGCGGCGGCATGAAGACCTTGAAGAAGGCCAAGGAAACGCTCGATTTCCCGAGCGACGCCCTGGACGATCTGACTGGCGGCATGGATGATCTGACGCCGCCTGGTGGCTGATTCCTAGGTTCAGTGTGCGGTGAAATCGATTGTCGCCGCGTCGAACACCGGTCCGTCCACGCACACGCGCTTCATCGCCGGCCCCGTCGGGGTTTCGACCCGCACCGTGCAGCCGGCACACCCGCCCACTGCGCAAGCCATGAATTCTTCCAGCGACACCTGTGCCGGCAGAGAGTATTCGGCGGCCAGCGTGGCGACCGCGGCCAACATCGGGTGAGGGCCGCAGGCGAAGATCTCCACCTGGGTACGGGCCTCGTCTGGAAGCGCATTTAGCCAGACACGTGCCAGGTCGGTGACATAACCCTCATGGCAGCCTGCGTAGCCCTGCAGACTGGTCAGGCGCGACGCGATGCCCCAGTCCTCGAGCAGGGGCATTGCGGCGATCGTGCCCTCGGGCATACCCGGCACCAGCATCGCTGACGGGCGGGGGCGGAACGGGAAAGGCACTTCCGAGCCGAGGATCGCCAAGGGCTCGAAGCGGGGTTGGCGACGCAGCCGGTCGGCCAGGAACACCATCGGGGGGATGCCGACGCCGCCACCGATGAGCAGCGGACGTGGGCGGTCTGGACTGGGTGCGAAGGGGCGGCCGATGGGCCCCAGCAGGCTGATCCGCTCGCCGGGGCGACGCTTTGCCAGCAGGGAGGTGCCGTAACCGACTGCCTTGTACAGGAACTCGACCCAACCCGCCTCGGGGTCGGTGCGCATGATCGACAGCGGCCGGCGCAGCGGCAGCATTGGGTCGCAGGTGATGTGCGCGAAACTGCCCGGTTCGGCGTGCGCGGCACACTTCGGCGCGTGTACGCGCAGAACGTACTGGTCGCCGGGGTGTGGCTGCTGCACGAGGATTTCGGCGTCGTCGACGAAGATGGTGTTGCGATGGCTCATGTTCATACCTGCGGGTCGTCAGCGACGGTGGAGCGGTAGACCGTTGCGCCTTCCACCAGGGTGTGGCGCACGCGCCCGCGCAGGACCCAGCCGTGGAACGGCGTGTTGTGCCCGCGGCTCAGCAGGCGGTCGGCATCGAGCGTCCATTCGGCCTCGGGGTCGAACACGCAGACATCGGCCACGTTGCCGGGGACCAGGGTGCCGGCGTCGAGGCCGATGACCTGCGCCGGCCCGGAGGTGATCCGATGCACTGCCTCCGGCAGCGTCAGCACGCCATCATCGACCAGACGTAGGGTCAGGGGCAGCAGGGTCTCGACCGCGGAGATGCCGGCGGCTGTGGCTGGGAAGGGCATCAGCTTGGCATCGTCCTCGTGCGGTTGATGGTCCGAACACAGGGCTGCGAGTCTGCCCTGGGCCAGGGCGCGACGCAGGGCGTCGCGGTCGCGTTCATCACGCAAGGGCGGAAGTACGTGGCACAGGGCGTTGAAGTCGGATAGATCCATTTCGGTCAGGAACAGCTGGTGTGCGGCCACGTCGCCGCTGACCGGGAGGCCGTCGTCGATCGCGCGGCCCAGGCTGCGTACGGCGGCGGCACTGGACAGTCGACCGAAGTGGACACGCGCGCCGGTCTGCTCGACCAGTGCCAGGATCTGGCCGAGGGCAGCGGTTTCCGCCGCCACCGGGATACCTGGAAGACCGAGGCGCGAGGCGACCGGCCCTTCGTGTGCGCAGCCGTCGGGCATCAGTGCGGGATCGAGTGGCTGAACCACCACCACGAGGCCTACGCTTGCGGCATATTCCAGCGCGCGGCGCAGGATCAGTGGGCTGGCAAGCGGGTGCAGTGCGTTGGTGACGGCGACGCAGCCGGCATCCCGCAACGCGGCCATTTCGGTGAGATGGCTGCCGTCCAGGGCCTGGGTCAGCGCGCCGATGACCGCCACGCGTGCGGCGCCGGCGCTGCGCGCTTTCTGGCGTACCAGACGCACGTCCGCAGGGCTGTCGATGGGCGGGGCCGTGTCGGGCAGGGCGCACACGGTGGTGACGCCGGCGGAAGCGGCGGCGCGGCATTCGGAGGCGATGGTGGCCTTGTGTTCCTGACCGGGCTCGCGCAACCGCACGGCCAGATCGACCAGGCCGGGGATCACGCACAGGCCCTCGGCGTCGATACGCTCGTCGGCGGTGAAGTCCGCGAGGTCGAGGCCGACGATGCGCCCGTCCGCGATGGCCAGATCGGCGATGCGGTCGACGCCGCCCGCGGGATCGATGATCCGCCCGCCCGCGATCAGGCGCCTCATGCGCGCACCTGCGGGTTGACGCCCATGGCCATGCTCATCACCGCCATGCGCACCGACAGGCCGTAGGTGACCTGGCGCAGGATCACCGACTGCGGGCCGTCGGCCACCTCCGAGGCGATTTCCACCCCGCGGTTGGCGGGACCGGGATGCATCACGATGGCCTCCGGGTGCGCCAGCGCAAGGCGTTCGGCATCGAGTCCGTAGCGCTGGAAGTATTCGTGTTCGCTGGGGATGAAGGCGCCCTGCATGCGTTCCTTCTGCAGACGCAGCATGATCACCACGTCGACGTCCTTCAGGCCTTTTTCCATGTCGTGATAGACCTGTACGCCGAGCTGTTCGACGGCGGCCGGCAGCAGCGTGCGCGGACCGATCACGCGCACCTCGCCGGTCGAGAGTACGTTGAGCGCGTGGATCTGCGAACGCGCCACGCGCGAATGCAGCACGTCGCCGACGATGGCGACGCGCAGCTTGGACAGCTCGCCCTTGTGGCGGCGAATGGTGAAGACGTCGAGCAGGGCCTGCGTGGGGTGCGCATGGCGCCCGTCGCCGGCGTTGATCACGCTGATGTGCGGTGCGACGTGACGGGCGATGAAGTGCGCGGCGCCGCTGTCGGCATGGCGCACCACGAACATGTCGCACTGCATGGCCTCGAGGTTGCGTAGGGTGTCGAGCAGGGTTTCGCCCTTGGTGGTGGCGGAGACGTTGATGTTGAGATTGAGCACGTCGGCCGCCAGACGCTTGGCGGCCAGCTCGAAGGTGGTGCGCGTGCGCGTGCTGGCCTCGAAGAACAGGTTGGCCACGGTCTTCCCGCGCAGCAGCGGGAGTTTCTTGACGCCCTGGTCGTTCATGCCGGCGAAGGATTCGGCGTTGTCGAGGATCTGCTCGATCAGCGGGCGCTTGAGGCCTTCGATGGTCAGCAGATGGCGCAGGCGGCCGTCCTCGAGCTGCATCGCCGTCGGCAGGGGGCCGGGGCGGTGGGCGGTGCCGGCGTCGCTCATCGTGCGTTTTCCGTCGGTTCGGTGAGGGCGAGTTGCAGGGGTTGGGGGCCGGTGAGCTTGACCCGCTTGCCGCTGGGCAGATCGTCGTAGCGGATGCCGACGACGTCGGCCGCGATGGGCAGTTCGTGCCCGCCACGGTCGACCAGCACGGCAAGGAGCACGCGCGCGGGGCGACCGAAGTCGAAGATTTCGTTGAGCGCGGCGCGTACCGTACGGCCGGTATGCAGCACGTCGTCGACGAGAATGATGAGGCGGTCGTCGACGCTCCACGGCAGGCGCGAGGGGCGGATATGCGGGTGCATGCCGCCGCGCGCGAGATCATCGCGATAGTAGGTGATGTCCAGCGTGCCCAGGTCCTGGGCCAGGCTCAGGCGTCGGTGCAGACCTTCGGCGACCCAGATGCCGCCGGTATGGATGCCGACGAGCATGGCCTCGTTGTCCGCTTCGGCAACGCTCGGGCGCAACGATTCGGCCATGCGGTCGATCAGGGGCTCGACTTCGGGCAGAGGGATATCGGCAGAGGTCATGCGCTACGGTCCGTATCGGCCAGAGGGGGTTGGGCTAGCCAGTCGCGCAGCAGCACGGCTGCGGCCGTCTGGTCGACGTCTTGCTTGCGGATGCGTCCGCGGTTGCCGGCCACGCGCTGCTGGCGGAGTTCGGTTTCGGCCTCGCGCGAGGTCAGGCGTTCGTCGATCAGATCGACGGGCAGGTCATAGCGCCGGCCGAGATCGGCGGCGAAGGCTTCGGCCACGGAGGTCAGCGGGGTGACGCTGCCGTCCATCCGTGTCGGTCTGCCGACCACGGCGCCGGTGGGCGCCCAGTCCTGTATCAGACGGTCGATGGCGGTCCAGTCCGGGTGGCCATTGGGCATGTCGAGGGTGGTCAGCGGGCGTGCGGTTCCGGTCAGCCGCTGCCCCACGGCGACGCCGGTGCGTCGGGTGCCGTAGTCGAAGCCGATGATGGTGCCGCCTGCGCTCATGTTAGCGCCCGGGTTGCGTCAGGCATGACCGATGTCGCCGCTGAGGAAGTTGATGTCCACCCCGAGGCGTTGCGCGGCGGCCTGCCAGCGCTGGCTGGCCTCGGTCTCGAACAGGATGGATTCCTCGGCCGGGAGGGTCAGCCAGGCGTTGCCGGCCAGTTCCTCCTCTAGCTGTCCCGGACCCCAGCCGGCATAGCCGAGCAGGACCAGGGTGTCCTGAGGTGCGTCCTCGCTCGCCATGTTGGCGAGGATGTCCCTGGAGGTGGTCAGGCCCAGCGAGGGGGTCAGGGCCATGGTGGTCTTCCATGCGCCGATCGGGCGATGCAACACGAAGCCGCGCTCGGGTTCGACCGGGCCGCCGTAGTAGACGGGGTGTTCGCGGAGCTGCTCGCTCGCCCCTGAAATCTGCATATGCTCGAGGAGTTCGCCCAGGTTCAGATCGAGGGTCCGATTGACCACGATTCCCATGGCGCCGTCCTCCGTATGCTCGCAGATCAACGTGAGGGTGCGGGCGAAATTGGGGTCCGCAAGCTGCGGCATGGCGATCAGGAACTGGTTGGAGAGGGATTCGATGGACGGCATGCGCATAGTATCCGGCGGCCCGCTCGATGCTGGCAAGCCGTAGACTGGCTTGGCAGCGGTTCAACCCTGTCCTGTAGTGTGTAGATGCCCGCTCTGGAAAATCCAGGTGCGGGTGATCATGATCTGGTCGTATTGCTTGCGCATGGCCTTGGGAAACGGCGGAAAAGGCGATGCCAGGCGGACGATACGTTGCGCGGCATCGTCGAGTACGACCGAACCTGACGAGCGGGCTACGGTCACGCGTAGCACGCGGCCGGTATGCGATAGCAGGACGTTCAGAATCAGTTGCCCGTGCAAGCGTTCGCGGACGGCGGCGTCCGGGTAGTTCAGATTGCCCACCCGCTCCACCCGCTGCACCCAGTGCGCAAGGTAGCCTGCCTCGACAGCGGTTTTGGCGTTCACGGTATCCAGAAAGAGTCGCCGCGGACGCTTGTTGTAGTCTTCGGTTTCGCGACGAATCTCGGCGGTCAGCCGCGCTTGCTGCAGTTGGAGCTGCAGAAGGCGCTGGTCCTGCGGCAAGGTTTCGGTGTGTGTGTCTCCGCGTTTTTGCGCTGCGGGCGGCACCATGTAGTCGGAATTTGTGCTGGCGAGTGCGGAGGTGCGCTTGCGTTCGGCCTGGGTCTGCGGAATCAGCGCGGCTTGGGGTATCGGCGCCACACCGTTGCTGGGGGTGGGGTTGAGCGCAAAGAACGGGCTGCCGGGATGTCCTGCGCGGTCGCTGTTTCCGCTGGCCAGCTGATTTGCCTGGGCGATGTAATTGGCCTGCTTGGGCGCTTTGTCGGACGAGGTTTGTACCAGCAGCACATTCAATGTTGGCGGGGTGCGCCTGATGCTTTCCGATAAGGCCTTGAACGACACGCCGAGGATCAGAATGCCGTGCAGGGCGACGGCCAGGAACAGCGTCAGGCCGAGGCGATCCTTATCGGTGATAGGCGCTGGCGGTATGTGTGTGCTCATGCAGGCCGCGGGCAGGTTGCGGGCAGGAGTTTAACGCGCACGGCGGTCACGGGCTAGCCGGCGTCTGGCCGATCAAGCCGCTGCTCGATTACTTCCATTAATTGTCCAGCAATGTCGAGCCCATGCGCTGCATCGAGTTCACGGATGCAGGTCGGGCTGGTGACGTTGATTTCCGTCAGATACCCGCCGATGACGTCGAGGCCGACGAACAAGAAGCCACGCCGACGTAGTTCGGGAGCCACTTCGGCGCAGATCCAGCGATCACGCTCATTGAGTTCGACGGCAACCCCGCGTCCGCCGGCAGCGAGATTGCCGCGCGATTCGCCCGGAGCGGGAACGCGTAGCAGCGCATAAGGCACAGGTTCGCCGTCGACCAATAGAATGCGCTTGTCGCCCTCGACGTATTCGGGTATCAGACGTTGTGCCATGACAGTCCGCTGCCCGCGCCGGGTGATGGTTTCCAGGATCACGCTGGTATTGGGATCGCCCGCAGTCACGCGGAAAATGGATTCTCCGCCCATGCCGTCGAGGGGCTTGAGCACGACATCGCCAAATTCATTCGCGAAATTGCGAAGGCGACGCATGTCGCGGCTGACCAACGTGGGTACGGTGCACTGGGGGAACCAGGTGGTGGACAGTTTCTCGTTTGCATCTCGCAGGCTTGCGGCGCGGTTGACTACAAGGCAGCCTTCCCGCTCGGCGAGCTCAAGCAGATACGTGGTATATAGATATTCCTGATCGAATGGCGGATCCTTGCGCATGAGTACAGCAGATATCCCCGCCATGGGCTGCTCCTTGCGAGCGCCCAAGGTGTACCAATCGGCCGGGTCATCACGCACTTCGAGAGGGCGAAGAGAGCCGAGCACGCTGCCATCGCGGAGATAAAGATCGCTCTGTTCGAGGTACTCGATCGTCCATCCTCTGCGTTGCGCTGCGAGCAGCATCGCGAAGCTGCTATCTTTTTTGATGTTGATGCCGCTGATGGGATCCATGAGAACGGCAAGGCGTCGTGTAGGCATGGTTGGTGCTTGGCTCGGAGTATGCGAGACGGGTTTAAGAGTCTAGCGTAATTATCGATTTTGACACATGCGAGGGTGAGCGTTTGCGCGCCGCTCGGCAGATAGGGTAAATTCGACCGACATGATAGGCGAAGTAGCCAGCGGGGGTGCGTGTTGAGCGCGACGGATGCCAAACAGGTGAACGGGACGTCCCGATCTGATGTCGACGATTCACCGCTCCGCGTCATGGTGATAGACGATAGCAAGACGATTCGCCGGACTGCAGAAACATTGCTCAAAAAGGAAGGCTGTGAGGTCGTCACTGCCAACGACGGTTTCGAGGCCTTGGCCAAGATTGCGGAATTCAGGCCAGACATCGTATTCGTCGATATTATGATGCCCAGGTTGGATGGATATCAGACCTGTGCCTTGATTAAACAGAACGGTACATTCCGCAAAACGCCGGTGATCATGCTGTCGAGCAAGGACAGCATTTTCGACAAGGCTCGTGGTCGCATTGTCGGTTCCGAGGAATATCTGACCAAACCCTTTACGCGGGACGATTTGCTTGGTGCGATCAAAAAATTCACATAAGCACCTGGCCAGATCTGACACATAGATACGACCGATAACTCGGGTGCGGTGGCGTTGAAATTAGAACAAATCCAAACGATGTGCATGTTGGGATAAGGCCACAGGAGACTAAGAAACAATGGCGCACATACTGGTGGTGGACGATTCACCGACCGAACTGCATGTCATCAAGGGCATGCTGGAAAAGAACGGCTTTCAGGTGACGGCCGCACAGAGCGGCGAGGAAGGCGTCGATATCGCGCGCCGCCTCAAACCCGATCTCGTGCTGATGGATGTGGTGATGCCCGGCCTGAACGGATTCCAGGCCACCCGCCAGCTGGCGCGCGAGCCGGAAACGGCGTCCATACCCATCATCATGGTGACCACTAAGGATCAGGAAACCGATAAGGTCTGGGCCATCCGCCAGGGTGCTCGCGACTATATCGTCAAGCCTGCCAAGGAAAAGGATCTGGTCGACCGGGTCAAGAACCTGCTGTCGTCCTGAGCCCCGTCCGCGCTATGGCCGCAAACGAGGAACGCCCGCCTTACGAATACCTCGTGCAACTCGAGCGCAAGTGCCGCGTGGCTTCGCCGGGTCTGCCCGTTGCCGACCCAGACCACGAGCAATGGTCGGGTGTGCTGTTCAATCTGGGTGAGCACGAGATGGTCGCGCAGATGAGCGAAATCGCGGAAATCGGCGACATGCTGCCCATGGCGCGTCTGCCCGGTGCCAAGCCGTGGGTGATGGGGCTGGCCAATATGCGCGGAAACTTGTTGCCGGTGATCGACCTCAAGCGTTTTTTGTTCGCGGATGACGCACCGGCAACGGATGCAGGGCGCCTGCTGGTGGTCAGACATGGCGGCGGTCTGATCGGGCTGCGTGTGGATGGCGTGGTAGGCATGCGCCATTTTGCGGAAGCGCAGCGTACGGGCGACACGCCGCACTTGCCGCAACCGCTCGAGGCCTGCGTGGTCGAGGGCTTCGTCGACCAGGGTGTGGTGCGGCCCGTGTTCAGCATCAGGCGGTTGGTCAGCGACCCGGCATTTCAGGATGCGGCGGTATGAACGCCGATGCAGATCGAGACGAGCGCCACGGCGACCGAATAGCGGAGCCGATTGTCAGTTTGGAGATAAATAAATGAAATCACCGACGAAGACCGATCGGCAGAAGATCGGACTGAGCAGACGATTCGCGCTTTTGTTCATTCTGTTGTTCGTGTTCCTGCTGCTGGCCGGCACCTCCTTCGTATATACCGCGGTTCAGGAGCGCTATTACCAGAGCTTTACGCGTACGAATGCGGCGCAGCAGTTGTTGTCTCAGCAGATGGCGGCCACATCTCTCGAGGCCTCGGGGGGCAATGCCACGGCATTCAAGCGACTCGCGGCGGAACGCGAACGCTTCGATGCGCTGATGCAGTCCTACAACATGGACGGCAAGGGCGACGGGCCTGCCTTGCCGGACGCGCTCAAATCGCAGTACAGCCGGCTTGCGGACATCTGGACCGGTTATCGGGGGCGCCTGGGTCAGATCGTGCAGGGGCAGAAATCGGTGGCGGACATCACCCGCTACGTGGCCGACGTCGATCAGTTCGTGCCCAAACTGCTCGCCTACTCCGACCAGGTGACGAGTGCGCTGGTCAAGCACGGCGCCAGCGCTTCCGAGGTCTACCTGGCGGAACGCCAGACCCTGCTGGCGTTGCGCATTCAGGTCAGCCTGACGCGCGTGCTGCAGGGCGGCGAAGGCGCCTCTACCGCAGCCGACCAGTTCGGGCGTGACGCCACCTTGTTCGGCAACGTGCTGCAGGGGCTGCTGACCGGCAACACGGAAATGCAGATCAAGCCGGTCAAGGACGCGCAGACGCGCGAGGTGCTGCGTCAGGTCGCGATGATCTTCAGTTCGGTGAGCGACCATGTGGCGACGATTCTGGAACTGGCGCCGCATCTGTTTGCGATCAAGCATGCGGCCACCCAGGTACAGACCGATGCGCCGCAGCTGCTCGGCGCAACTAAGGTTCTAGAGGCGGCACTGGCCGCGCACTATAGCGACCTTGGGATGATCAATCTCGCCGGCTATGCTTCCGGTGGCTTGGCGCTGTTGATCTTGATTCTGTCGGGTGTGTTGCTCTACCGGGATTCGCAGCATCGTCTGGCGCTGACGACGGAGCAGAATCGTCGTAATCAGCGCGCCATCCTTCGCTTGCTGGATGAGATGACCAATCTTGCGGAAGGCGACCTGACGGTACACGCCACCGTGACCGAGGATATCACCGGAGCAATCGCGGACTCCGTCAACTACGCCATCGACGCCTTGCGCAGTCTGGTTACGACGATCAACCAGACCTCGGTGCAGGTGGCGACTGCGGCCGAGAGGACGCAGACGACGGCGCTCCGGCTGGCGGACGCCAGCGGACATCAGGCCCGCGAGATCGCCTCGGCGTCAGCTGCGGTGACCGACATGGCAGACTCGATCGATCGCGTTTCCAAAAACGCGATGTCCTCAGCCGACGTGGCAAAGAAATCGGTCGAAATAGCGGCCAAGGGCGCAGCCACGGTGCGGCGTTCAATCGACGGTATGGACACCATCCGCGAGCAGATTCAGGACACCGCAAAGCGTATCAAACGTCTCGGCGAGAGCTCGCAGGAGATCGGCGACATCGTCGGCCTGATCAACGACATCGCGGATCAGACCAACATCCTTGCGTTGAACGCCGCCATCCAGGCCTCGGCGGCCGGCGAGGCGGGGCGCGGCTTCGCGGTGGTTGCGGACGAAGTTCAGCGTCTCGCGGAACGTTCCGCCAACGCGACTCGTCAGATCGAGGCACTGGTCAAGGCCATTCAGTCGGATACCGGCGAGGCCGTGCTCTCCATGGAGCAGAGCACCTCCAACGTGGTGGCCGGCGGTCAGCTTGCCACCGATGCCGGCGATGCCCTGGCCGAGATCGAGAGCGTGTCGAATCAGCTCGCGAAACAGATCATGACGATCGCGAGCGCAGCGCGCCAGCAGGCGGCAGTGGCGGCCAACGTCACTAACACCATGAACGTGATCCAGGAGATCACGATGCAGACCTCCGACGGTACGCAGGAAACGGCTCAGTCGATCGGGCAGCTGACCGAACTGGCCGCGGAACTGCGCCGGACGGTGGCAGGCTTCAAGCTACCCGACAGCGAGGATACCGATACGGTTGTCCTGGACGACGGCGGCGTCTCCGATATCGAGGCGGCTTGAAGTACGGGTCGCGACGGCTGGTGGGTGAGGCAGGTCAGAAAGGGGTTTCCCGATGACGCACGAAACGAATCTCGAATTTGATGTGCTCGGCTGGGTCAAGCCCGAACTCGACGCGCTTCTGGATCAGGCCAGACAGTCGCTGGAAGCCTATATCGAGGATGGCAATCGGGACGAGGAGCGGCTGAAACAGACACTGGCCCTGTTGCGACAGGTCCGTGGCACGCTCCAGGTGGTGAATTTGGCTGGTGCAGTGATGCTGGCCGAAGAAATGGAGGCGCTGGCGGAGGCATTGCTGAAGCAACAGGTCAGCAATGTTGAGGCTGGTCTTGGCGTGCTGTCCACGGCCGTGTTGCAACTGCCAGACTACCTTGAGTACGTGCAGTCTGGTCATCCCGATACGCCGATCATCATCCTATCGTTACTGAATGACCTGCGTGCAGCGCGTGAAGCGGAACTGCTGTCTGAAGCGGTCGTATTTCTGCCCGATCTTACGAGCGACGTTGAAGCTCCGCCATCATCTGGCGCAATTGAAAAAGATGCGCCCGCTGTCGGCAAGGCAATGCGCCACCAATTTCAGCTTGGGCTGCTCGGGTTGTTTCGCAACCAATCAGCAGAAAAGTCCTTACGTCGCATGACTGAAACCATAGATGCGCTCGAGGGTGCATGCAGTCAGTCAGCGGCCAGGCGCTTTTGGTGGGTCACCGGTGCCATGCTTGACG
This sequence comes from Acidihalobacter aeolianus, assembly GCF_001753165.1. Lineage (GTDB taxonomy): Bacteria > Pseudomonadota > Gammaproteobacteria > DSM-5130 > Acidihalobacteraceae > Acidihalobacter > Acidihalobacter aeolianus. Next base: position 3,090,711 of record NZ_CP017448.1, on the reverse strand, counting down.
GTTGCAACCGCGGCGAGGTGCCGGTTGCAGTCAAGCTATTGCTTGGACGCGTCGATCGAGAGATTAAGCGGCTCGTCGAGCAAGGCGAATCAGCATTTGCTGGGAGCATCAGCGAAGAGTTGCTGAAAAATTTGTTGTTCTACGTGGCGAGTTCCGATCCAGTCGGTGAGCGCATCGAGGCTGTACAAAGTGCCTACCACCTCGACGATATGCTGCCACGTACCTTGACGTTGGAGACTGCACGTCAAGAACTGGCTGCGCCTAATCTCAAGCTTCTAGAAGCCGTGTCGAAAGCCATCCGCGAAGACTTGGCCGAGGTGCGCGACAGGCTCGAGATCTATACACACACCAATTCGGTGCAGCCGGAGGATATCGGCGCTGTGGCAGAGCGCATGCGGCGTATCGGCGATACGCTGGGTATGCTTGGCCTGGGTGAGGCCCGCGATCAGATCATTGTGCAGTCTCGTGGTATAGAGAAACTTAGCGCCAGCGATGTCGTCCCAGGTTCAGAACAGTTGCTTGAGCTGGCTGAGACGATGCTCCACGTCGAGGGCAGCTTGAATGATTTACTGGACAAACGACGTGGCGGTACGGCCGTGTCAGCCAGGGACGCTTCCCATCAGGAATTTACTGCTGCCGGAACCGGCGAAGCCTTGCGCGAAATCGGTCTGGTCAAGGAGGCTTTGATCGCGTACCTCGCTGCGCCCGATACGACCGTTATGCTGGCGGGTACACCGGAGCGACTGGGTGACGTGCTGGCAGCCCTGTCCGTGATGGGTGTCAGTGACCCATTATCTCAATTGGCCGCGCTCCGCGATCAATTTGCCGCCTTGATTGGTGGTCAGACGAAACCAAGCCAGGCATGGCTCGATCTGTTGGCAGACGCCACGACAGCCGTCGAAATGTACCTTGAGGCCAGAGCGGATCGTAGACCAGGCCAACAGGCGTTGTTGGCTCGCGCAGACCAGGCATTAGCACAGCTCGGTGCTCTTGGCGAAAGCGGGGCGGAAGAAACTCAGGTCGATATGGTTGCCGGCACCGAGCATCTAACACCGCCGCCAACGAGCGTGTTGACGAGTGACGAGGCTCAGATCGATGACGCGGTCGACCCGGATGCGATTACGGCAGTAGCCCCGGTTCTCGCCGAATCTTCGGCTACATTCCAAGCACCTATGTCACCTGCAAGTCAGAATGAAGGTGAGTCCGTACAGTTGGATGAGCCCTCTGAGTGGCGCGCCCTGAGGCCGGATGCCGATCCGGAGATTTTGGAAATCTTCCTGGAAGAAGCGGACGAAGAATATGGGAGGATCGTTTCCCTCGTGCCTCGTTGGCGCGCCGAGCCTGACAATCTGAACCTGCTGGGCGAGTTAAGGCGGTCCTTTCATACGCTCAAGGGTAGTGGCCGACTGGCTGGTGCAGAACGTCTTGGCGAATTTGCCTGGGCGTTCGAAAGTATGCTGAATCGCGTGATGGATCAACGTGTGCCGGCACAACAAGCTCATTTTGCATTGCTGGACGAGGCTGTATCTGCCTTGCATCAGTTGATCGAGGAACTGCGTGGTGGCTCAGTACCGCAGATCGACATCATGGAATTGGCGACACAGGCCGCTCAGGTGGGTCTGCAAGCAGAACCTTCTGCCGCCGATGAAGACGGTTTGGCTGCTGCCGATGATGATCTGGATACCTTGGTTCCCTTGCCAAGCGCGGATACTCCGCAAAGTGATGAGTCGAATCCAGAGGTCACTTTTTCCAATGCTGGCTCGATCAGCGAAGTAGGTGAATTTCCCAAGGCTGTTGGAGAGGCTGTCATGCAGCCAGAGCCAGAGCCAGAGCCAGAGCCAGAGCCAGAGCCAGAGCCAGAGCCAGAGGCTGAGGCTGAGGCTGAGGCTGAGGCTGAGGCTGAGGCTGAGGCTGAGGCTGAGGCTGAGGCTGAGGCTGAGGCTGAGGCTGAGGCTGAGGCTGAGGCTGAGGCTGAGGCTGAGGCGACTATGGACCCGGTGCTACGTGACATCTATACGCGTGAATCGAGTCAACACTTCGCAACGATTGACGATTTTCTGAATGCAGCACGCGGAGCGGCTGGCCCGTCCGAGGTTAATGAAGCCTTTTTACGCGCGCTGCACACGATCCATGGCAGTGCCCGAACTGCCGGGGTGCCGGCTATTTATTCGTTGTTCGAGCCATTGGAGGCAATCGCCAAGCACCTCATCGAATCACACCGCGGAGTCACACCGGCGCTGCTGGATATCTACGGTGCCGCCAACGAAAGTGGACGCGCCGTTCTGGCTTCATTGGGCGATGAAGGCAAGGAAGTACCGGACGTCTCGGCCTTGGTTAGCCGTGCACAGGAAGCTTTGGCCGAAGTCGAGAGTAGTGTGCTGGCAGGACACGACGAGCGTCTGACAAGTCAAGCGAGAGAAGGTACTCCGGATCGCGTCGAAACCTTGGATCCGGAGCTGGTAGGCATTTTCCTGGATGAGGCCGACGAACTGATGGAAGGTGCGGAGTCCGCCGTCGCATCATGGCAGTCCGGTGGGGGAGACGCACTGGCCGCTATTGGTTTGCTCCAGCGGCAGTTGCACACGCTCAAGGGCGGTGCGCGCATGGCCGATTTCACCACCATCGGCGATTTGACCCATGCATTGGAGACGCGGGTCGCACGTATGGCCGAGGCAGCCACGCCGCCGGATGACGCCGGTTTCGCGTTGCTGCATTCAGCAATGGACCGCTTGAGCGAAATGCTCGAACAGGCGCGTAACGGTGGGCTCATCTACCCACAACTCGCCATGATAGAGCAGTTGGATGCCTACGGTCAGGCCGCTGCGTCCGGGGGGCAAACCAGTAGCGAGAGACAAGGGGTATCGCCAGATACGAGCGTAAGCAGCAGCGCACCGACGCCCCTAACCGCGCCCGCTTCAGCGATCGAACACCCGCCGCGCGAGACGGAGGATGAAGGTCAGGAACACGAATCACGCGCGAGCAATGAAGAACATCTGCGTGTGCGCGCTAACCTGCTGGATTCGCTCGTCAACCATGCAGGCGAAGTCAACATTTACCACGCGAGACTCAAGCAACAGGTGGCAGGTCTTGGTTACAACCTGGCAGAGCTGCGCCAGACTTCGACCCGCCTGCGCGAGCAGCTACGCAAACTGGAGCTGGAAACCGAAGCCCAGATCCTGTTCCGCTATGAGCAGGAGCATGGCGAACTGGGCGAGCAGAACGACGAGTTCGATCCACTGGAAATGGATCGCTATTCCAATATGCAACAGCTTTCGCGGGCGTTGGCGGAAAGCGTCAGTGACTTGTCCAGTATCGAGGAACTGATGGGAGACCAGCTACGCGACGCGGAAACGCTGCTCTTGCAGCAGGCGCGTGTGAGCACGGATCTTCAGGATGGACTCATGCGCACCCGCATGGTCAAGGTCGGCGGATTGTCCTCGCGACTCAATCGCATAGTGCGCCAGACGGCCGCGGAGCTTCACAAGCGTGTAGCGTTGGATTTCGGTGGTGCAGAACATGAGGTCGACCGCACTATCCTCGACCATTTGGTTGCACCGCTCGAACATATGCTGCGCAATTCGATCGCACACGGTATAGAAACTCCGGATGTGCGCAAGGCGGCAGGTAAGCCCGAACAGGGACGCATCGACCTGCGTTTCAGCCGCGAGGGCAGTGAAATCGTGGTCGAGGTTACCGATGACGGTCGCGGAATTGATGTGGAGGCCGTGCGCAAGCGCGCCGTTGCTCAAGGCATGTTGGCTCCAGACACGGAGGTAGACGACCAGGAGATTCTGCAGCTGATTCTGGAAACTGGGTTCAGCACGGCCACGGAAGTCAGTCAGATTTCCGGACGTGGCGTGGGCATGGATGTCGTCGCGCGCGAAGTTCGGCAGTTGGGCGGAGTTCTTTCAATCGCATCGACACCGGGCGTAGGTGCGCAGTTCACCATGCGGCTTCCGTTTACACTGACCATCACGCAGGCGTTGCTGGCGCAGTCGGGCGAAGAGCTTTACGCGGTCCCGTTGTCTGGTATTGAAGGTGTGGTTCGCCTACCCACCCGCCAGCTTGCCGAATTCTTTGCCGCTGAGGATCCCGTTTACGAATACCTGGGCAATACCTACCGATTGAAACGCCTTGATGCACTCTTCGGCGATGAGGCTGGGCGGCTGCCGGACCAAGACGGCGTCTTTCGCCCGCTGCTGATGTTGCGTTCCGGTGAACAGCGTATCGCGCTATTGGTGGACGGGCTATTGGGCAGTCGCGAGGTTGTGGTGAAGAGTCTCGGTGCCCAGCTGAGCAAATTGCGCGGCGTCGCCGGTGCAACCATCCTGGGCGATGGACGCGTGATCCTGATTCTCGACGTGCCCAGCCTGGTTCGCTTGGCCAGTATCAGTTTGATCCGAGGCGGTCATCCGGCGCATCAACGGCCAGCGCTGAAGGAGGTGAAGCGGCAAACAGTCATGGTCGTGGATGATTCGATCACCATCCGCAAGGTTACTGCACGTATGCTCGGGCGCGCCGACTATGAAGTCATGTCGGCGCGTGACGGAATGGATGCCGTTGCGCAGTTGGAGGAGCGGTTGCCCGATCTGATCCTGACCGATATCGAGATGCCGCGTATGGACGGATATGAGTTGGCCTCTTACTTGCGCAACGATGCGCGCTTCAGGCAGATTCCCGTGATCATGATCACCTCGCGTAGTGGTGAGAAGCATCGCCAGCGGGCGATAGAGCTCGGCGTCGATCGTTATCTGGGTAAGCCCTATCAGGAACAGGAGCTGATGGACAATATCCGCGCCTTGCTCGGCGAGCGGCGTAGATCGGGATGAACGGGCAACGGGGGGACACGGCATGGCGATAACCGGGATTGGTGCGTTGCTGGTCGAGCTGATCAGTGGGCAGCGCTGCCTGATCCCGCAGGCAATACTGGCCGAGATCGTTCCAGCTGACCCGTTACAACCGATCTCTGGGGCCCCGCAGTGGCTGCGTGGACGTCTCGATTGGCGCGGCCAACAGCCTGTGGTGGTCGAGCCCGCCGTGTTCTGTGGGCAGAGCGATGGCGACGAGGTGGCGCCTGTCCGTTATGCGGTGATCTACGCGCTCGAACGCCTGCCGGGACTGAACTACTACGCCTTGCCGCTTGCCGCAATTCCGCGTCCCATGCGTCTGGGCATGGAGGATCTGGTGGCGGAAGACGATGCCACGCTCTGCGAGCTTGAGGCGTATCGGGTCAGGCTGCATGAGCTGGATGTGGCAATATTGGATTTCGCTGCTCTGGAACGGCGTCTGGTGGGACAGCTCGCAGCGCTTTGAAACGCGCTTGCAGCATGTGTACTAAGCCGCATTTTCAGCCCATATCTCCACAGTGCAGCTGAATCCAGGCGATCGCCGCGATGGCGGCCGTTTCAGTGCGCAAGACGCGCGGCCCCATACGCAGAGGGACAACGCCTGCAGCGCTCGACTCGGCCACTTCCTGTTCCGACAAGCCGCCCTCCGGGCCGACAAGTATCTCAATGGGAGCATCGCGATTGAATGCATGCGTCGCGAGCGAGTCGTTCGCGCCAGGGTCGAGCATGATCCGGCACTCGTTTCCGAGGCTGTTTTCCAGCCATCCGCGCAGTGGGACCGGGGACTGGATTTCGGGAATTCGGCTGCGCCCGCTTTGTTCGCAGGCGCTGACGATCACGCCACGCCAATGGGCATGGCGACGCTGCAGGCGGTCAGCAGCCATGTGCTGACTACGGGCGCAGATGACTGGTCTGATACTGTGTACGCCCAGTTCCACGGCCTTCTGCACGGCCAGATCCATATGCTCGTTCTTACCGATACCCTGAACGAGACACAGGTCGAGCGGTGATTCAGTGAGGTTTGTCTGCTGCACTTCGATGCGTGCCCAGGCTTCGCGACGGCTGACGCCATCCAATACCGCGTGATAGTCGAATCCATCCCCGTTGAATAGAACGAGCGGTGCGCCATCACTGAGCCGCAGTACCTGAATGCCGTGTCGGAAGGCCGCGTCGGACAATCGCACCCGCTCGCCGGGGACGAGTGGTGCCTCTAGATAGAAGCGCGGCAGACGCACCGCGCTCAGTCGTTCGCTTTGGGCAGTCCGAGGCGTTCCCACAGAGCGACGGTCGCTTCGGACTGATTCATGGTGTAGAAATGCAGGCCCGGTGCGCCTCCGGCCAGCAAAGCCTCACACACTCCGGTGACCACATCCAGCCCGAAGGCGCGAATGGAGGCCCGGTCGTCGCCGAAACCTTCCAGACGCTTGCGTACCCAGCGCGGGATCTCGGCTCCGGAGGCATCGGAGAAGCGGGCGAGCTGAGTGTAGTTGGTGATGGGCATGATGCCGGGAACGACGGGGACGTCGATGCCTATGTGTGCGCATTCGTCGACGAAGCGGAAATAGGCGTCAGGATTGTAGAAATACTGCGTGATCGCGCTGTCGGCACCGGCCTCGATCTTGTGCTTGAAGCGGCGCAGGTCGTCTTCCGCGCTGCGTGCCTGGGGGTGTATCTCGGGGTAGGCCGCCACCTCGATGAAGAAGTGGTCGCCGGTTTCCTCGCGGATGAACGCGACCAGTTCGTTGGCATAGCGGAAATCGCCGATATCGCGCATGCCGGAGGGTAGGTCGCCGCGCAGGGCCACGATGTGACGGATACCGTTGCTGCGGTAGGTGTCGAGGATTTCGCGGATGTGCTCGCGCGTGCTGCCCACGCAGGAGAGGTGCGGTGCGGCGTCGATGCCGGAGTCGCGCTGGATTTCGAGCACCGTATCCAGCGTGCGGGTCTGCGTCGAGCCGCCGGCGCCGTAGGTGACGGAAAGGAAACGGGGTCCCAGCTCGGCGAGCTTGCAGCGTTCCTCACGCAGGCGGGCGGCCGCTTCGTCGGTTTTCGGCGGGAAGAGCTCGCAGCTGAACACTTGCGGTTCGCGGGATAGGGATGTCATGCGCAGGTTTCCAAGCGGGACGGGCCTGAGCCCGCCCCGCAGCAGGGTTTGCCGCGTGTTAGTAGCGGTAATGCTCGGGCTTGTACGGGCCTATGACGGGCACGTCGATGTACGAGGCCTGGTGCTCGGTCAACTCGGTCAGGTGCGCGCCGATCTTCGCCAAATGCAGGCGAGCGACTTCTTCGTCAAGCTTCTTGGGCAGCACATAGACCTTGTTCACGTACTGACCGTCGTTGTTGAACAGCTCGATCTGCGCCAATACCTGATTGGTGAAGCTATTCGACATCACGAAGCTCGGGTGCCCGGTGGCGCAGCCGAGGTTTACCAGACGCCCCTCGGCGAGCAGGATGATGCGGCGACCGCTCGGGAAGATGATGTGGTCGACCTGCGGCTTGATGTTCTCCCAGGTGTACTGGCGCAGGCTGGCGACATTGATCTCGCTGTCGAAATGGCCGATGTTGCAGACGATCGCCTGGTCCTTCATCGCGGCCATGTGGTCGTGGTCAATGACGTGGTAGTTGCCGGTGGCGGTCACGAAGATGTCGGCCAGTGGGGCGGCCTCGTCCATGGTCACCACACGGTAGCCTTCCATCGCCGCCTGCAGCGCGCAGATCGGGTCGATCTCGGTGACCCATACCGTGGCACCTAGGCCGCGCAGGCTCTGCGCGCAGCCCTTGCCCACGTCGCCGTAGCCGCAGACCACGGCGATCTTGCCGGCGATCATCACGTCGGTGGCGCGCTTGATGCCGTCCACGAGAGACTCACGGCAACCGTAGAGATTGTCGAACTTGGACTTGGTGACCGAGTCGTTCACGTTGAAGGCCGGGAAGGGCAGACCGCCGGTCTTCTCCATGTGGTAGAGACGATGCACGCCGGTGGTGGTCTCCTCGGTCACGCCCTGGACGCTTTCGGCCAGCTTGGTGTAGAAGCCGGGGGCTGACGCGAGACGCTCGCGCATGGCGGCGTACAGTGCCACTTCCTCTTCGTTGCCCGGTTCGCCAAGCACGCTCGGGTCCTGCTCCGCTTTGGCGCCCAGCGTAACAGCGAGAGTCGCGTCGCCGCCGTCGTCGAGGATCATGTTGGCCGGGCTGCCGTCGGGCCAGTAGAGGATGCGGTGGGTGAAGTCCCAGTATTCTTCCAGGGTTTCGCCCTTGTAGGCGAATACCGGCACGCCGGTGGCGGCGATCGCGGCAGCTGCGTGGTCCTGAGTCGAGTAGATGTTGCAGGAGGCCCAGCGTACCTCGGCGCCGAGCGCAGTCAGCGTCTCGATCAGTACCGCAGTCTGAATGGTCATGTGCAGGCTGCCGGCAATGCGGGCGCCCTTGAGGGGTTGGCTGGCGGCGTATTTTTCGCGCAGCGCCATGAGACCCGGCATTTCGGTCTCGGCGATGGCGATTTCCTTACGTCCCCAGTCCGCAAGGGCCATGTCCTTGACGTAGTGGTCGTTTGCGGTTGTGTCTTTAGGGCTCGCGCTCATGATCGATGTCTCCATGTCAGGTTCGCGAGCGCCGTTGCCGATTTGTCTTAACCCTGTCCCGGGCCTGGCAGGATATCCTGTTGCAGCGCTCCCCGGGACACGGCAATCGCCCTTTTGCGGGCGTTGATGTCTGTCGCCTACATGCCCCCCGCCTGGTTTAGCGTGGTGCCGGCGTCGGCGGCCAACTGGGCTGCACGGTCGACACGTTCCCAGGGCAGATCGACATCGGCGCGGCCGAAGTGGCCGTAGGAGGCGGTCTGCTGGTAGATCGGGTGTAGCAGGTCGAGCATGGTTATGAGGCCCCAGGGGCGCAGATCGAAGTGCTTGCGTACCAGGGCCACGATGTGTTCGTCGGGGATGCGGCCGGTGCCGAAGGTGTCGATGCTGATCGAGGTGGGGTCGGCCACGCCGATGGCATAGGACACCTGGATCTCGCAGCGCGACGCCAGCCCGGCGGCGACAATGTTCTTGGCGACATAACGCCCCGCATAGGCGGCGGAACGGTCTACCTTGGACGGGTCCTTGCCGGAAAACGCGCCGCCCCCGTGGCGTGCCATGCCGCCGTAGGTGTCGACGATGATCTTACGGCCGGTGAGGCCGCAGTCGCCGACCGGGCCGCCAATCACGAACTTGCCCGTCGGGTTGATATGGTAGGCGGTATCTGCGTTCAGCCATTCGCCAGGCAGGATCGGCAGTATGATGTGCTCCATCACTGCTTCGTGCAGATCCTTCTGCGAGATTGCCGGATCGTGCTGGGTGGAGAGCACCACGGCGTCTACCCCGATCGGCTTGCCGTCGCGGTAGCGGAAGGTGATCTGGCTCTTGGCATCGGGGCGGAGCCACGGCAGCGTGCCATCCTTGCGCACCTCGGCCTGTCTGCGCACCAGGCGATGTGCGTAGGTGATCGGTGCGGGCATCAGCACATCGGTTTCGTCACTCGCGTAGCCGAACATCAGGCCCTGGTCGCCGGCGCCCTGGTTTTCCCGGGATTCGCGGTCAACGCCTTGGGCGATGTCGGGCGACTGCTTGCCGACAGCCACGATCACCGCGCAGCTCGAGCCGTCGAAACCCAGGTCGCTATGGTTGTAACCGATCTCATTGACGGTCCTGCGCACCAGAGTCTCATAATCGATCTGTGCAGTGGTCGTCACCTCGCCAGCCAGTACTACCATGCCGGTCTTGACCAAAGTTTCGCAGGCCACACGCGCATGCTGATCCGTTTCCAGGATGGCGTCGAGGACCGCGTCGGATATCTGGTCAGCCATCTTGTCGGGATGGCCTTCGGATACCGATTCGGAGGTAAACAGGTGCTCGTAGCTCATGGGTGGGCCTCGTGCAGTGCGCTAGGGCGCGAGTGTTTTATGAGGGATTAGGTCCGTTCAGGGTCGCTGAGTTTAACCGAGTGGGCGGTGATATTTCATCCATTTTGCCCGTTCCGCCATGTCGTTCAAGGGATGAGGGGTTTTGTCATGCAGATGTCATCAGTCATGCATAAGCGATTGTCGCTATTGCTCCAATGAGACAAGTCGGGTAACAATGTCGATCTTTTTTGAGCCGGAGGCGGGTCGCGAGAGGCACTAAGCCCGCGCTACGCCACGGCTTGCCTTGCGGCTGGTGCCTGGGAACGCTTCGTCGCGCATTCCCGACGTGGACCCGGCGCCGGTACGGGCCCAACGGATTCGTCCAGTCTATGAGGGAGAACCAAACTATGCCTTCGCGTAGAGAGCTAGCCAACGCCATTCGTGCGCTCAGCATGGATGCGGTACAGAAGGCCAAATCCGGCCACCCCGGAGCGCCGATGGGGATGGCCGATATAGCCGAGGTGCTGTGGAACGATTACATGCAGCATAACCCGGCGAATCCGAAATGGGTCAACCGTGATCGCTTTATCATGTCGAACGGGCACGGTTCCATGCTCGTTTATTCCCTGCTGCATCTGACCGGCTACGACCTGCCGATCGACGAACTCAAACGGTTCCGCCAGCTGCACTCGAAGACCCCGGGGCACCCCGAATACGGTTACACGCCGGGCGTCGAAACCACCACGGGTCCTTTGGGACAGGGGATCACCAATGCCGTCGGCATGGCGATTGCGGAGAAGGCGCTTGCAGCGCATTTCAACCGCCCCGGGCATGACGTCGTCAACCATCATACCTATGTGTTCCTGGGCGATGGCTGCATGATGGAAGGCATCTCGCACGAGGCCTGTTCGCTCGCCGGCACCCTTGGGCTCGGCAAGCTGATCGCGTTCTATGACGATAACGGTATCTCCATCGACGGCGAGGTCGAGGGCTGGTTCACCGACGACACCCCGGCGCGTTTCGAGGCCTACGGCTGGCATGTCGTGCGCGATGTCGACGGACACGATGCCGGCGCGGTCAAGGCGGCGATCGAGGCGGCGCGTGCCGTCACCGACAAGCCCACCATGATCCAGTGCAAGACCATCATCGGCTGGGGTTCGCCCAACAAGCAGGGCAAGGAAGAGTGTCACGGTGCCCCGTTGGGCGATGATGAAATCGCGCTGGTGCGCAAGACCATCGGCTGGGAGTACTCGCCCTTCGAGATTCCGGAACCGATCTACGAGGCCTGGAGTGCGCGCGAGCGTGGTGATCTCGCAGAGGCGGCCTGGAACGAGCGTTTCGCAGCCTATCAGGCGGCACACCCGGAACTCGCGAGCGAATTCGAGCGCCGCATGAGCGGCGAACTGCCCGCCGACTGGCAGGAGAAGTCCCAGGCCTACTTGAGCCAGGTGGTCGAGAAAGGCGAAACCATCGCTTCGCGCAAGGCCTCACAGAACGCCATCGGCGGCTATTCGCCGGCGCTACCCGAGCTACTCGGCGGTTCCGCGGACTTGGCCGGTTCGAATCTGACGATGTGGTCTGGCTCCAAGGGCATCAGCCACGCCGATGCGGACGGCAATTACGTCTTCTACGGCGTACGCGAGTTCGCCATGACCGCGATCATGAACGGCATCGCCCTGCACGGTGGGTTCATCCCCTACGGCGGTACCTTCCTGATGTTCTCCGACTACGCGCGCAATGCGATTCGCATGGCCGCGCTGATGCGGCAGCGAGTGGTGCTGGTCTATACCCACGATTCCATCGGTCTCGGCGAGGACGGACCCACGCACCAGCCGATCGAACAGGTCGCGAGCTTGCGCCTGATCCCCAACCTGAACCTCTGGCGCCCCTGCGACGCGGTCGAGACCGCCGTCGCCTGGAAGCTGTCGATCGAACGCCAGGATGGGCCATCCGCACTGATCCTGTCGCGCCAGAATCTGCCGCACCAGGCTCGCAGCGGCGAGCAGCTTGCGCTCATCGCCCGTGGCGGCTATGTGCTCAAGGACTGTGCAGGCACACCCAAGGCGATTCTGATCGCCACCGGTTCCGAGGTCGCGCTCGCCATGGATGCGGCAGCGCAACTCGAAGCCAAGGGGCGCCAAGTGCGCGTGGTATCGATGCCTTCGGTCGAGGCCTTCGAGGCGCAGGATGAGGCCTATCGCGAGTCCGTGTTGCCTCGTGCAGTGCGGGCTCGGGTTGCGGTCGAGGCGGGTGTGACCAATTTCTGGGGCAAGTACGTAGGTATGGACGGGGCTGTGGTCGGCATCGACCGTTTCGGCGAGTCCGCGCCTGCCGGTGAGTTGTTCAAGTATTTCGGCTTCACCGTCGAACACGTGATCGAAGCCGTCGAGGGCGTGCTCTAAAGACCCCGACCTCGCCGCTCCCGGGCAGCGGCGGGGCAACGATTCGTATAATGACTGGGAGAGTCGTATGACTGTGAAAGTAGGTATCAACGGCTTTGGCCGCATCGGTCGCATGGCGTTTCGCGCCATCGTGCAGGAAGCCGAGTTCGACGGACTCGAGGTCGTAGCCATTAACGACCTGTTGGAGGCCGACTACCTGGCCTATCTGCTCAAGCACGATTCCGTGCATGGCCGTTTCAAGAGCGAGGTCGTCGTCGAAGGCGGCCAACTGATCGTCAATGGCAAGGCAATTCGTTTGACCGCCGAGCGTGACCCGGCGAACCTCAAGTGGGACGAGGCAGGTGTCGATCTGGTGATCGAGTGCACCGGCTTCTTCCTGACCGAGGAAACCTGTCAGAAGCACATCCAGGCTGGCGCCAAGAAGGTGGTGCAGAGTGCGCCCTCCAAGGACGCCACCCCGATGTTCGTCTATGGCGTCAATCATGACACCTATGCCGGGCAGGCGATCGTGTCCGCAGCTTCTTGCACCACCAACTGCCTGGCCCCAGTGGCCAAGGTGCTCAATGACGCCTTCGGCATCAAGCGCGGTCTGATGAGCACGGTGCATGCCGCCACCGCCACGCAGAAGACCGTGGACGGTCCTTCGATGAAGGACTGGCGCGGTGGGCGCGGCATCCTGGAGAACATCATCCCGTCTTCCACCGGTGCCGCCAAGGCTGTGGGTAAGGTACTGCCTGCGCTGAACGGCAAGCTGACCGGCATGTCGTTCCGTGTACCGACCTCCGACGTTTCCGTGGTTGATCTGACCGCCGAACTCGAGCGTCCGGCCTCCTATGACGACATCTGTGCTGCCATGAAGTCGGCTTCCGAAGGCGAACTCAAGGACGTGTTGGCCTACACCGAGGAAAAGGTGGTCTCCACCGATTTTCGCGGCAACACCGCGCCCTCGATCTTCGATGCCACGGCCGGCATTGCGCTCGACAGCACGTTCGTCAAGGTCGTGGCCTGGTACGACAACGAGTACGGCTACACCTGCAACATGCTGCGTTTTGTGCGTCACGTCGCAGGTTGATAAAGCCTATCGTCATACTTCCGGCGGGGGTTCCCCCGCCGGAAGTATCGAGAGATTTTCGGTAACGACCATTACCCAAAATCTTTCCTTTTCAGGAGCGCCAGTTATGTCTTTCATCAAGCTCACCGACCTCGATCTTGCCGGCAAGCGGGTGCTGATCCGTGCCGACCTCAACGTGCCGCTCAAGGACGGCAAGGTGACGTCCGATCAGCGCATCCGCGCGTCGCTGCCGACCATTGAGCTGGCGCTGAATGCCGGCGCGCGCGTGATGGTGATGTCCCACCTCGGGCGTCCCGAGGAGGGGGTGTACGACGAGGCTGCCTCGCTTGCTCCGGTAGCCGTGCATCTGTGCGACCTGCTTGGGCGCGAGGTGCGTGTGGTCAAGGACTATCTGGACGGCCTCGATCTCGCGGCAGGTGAACTGGTTGTGTTGGAGAACGTGCGCTTCAACAAGGGTGAGAAGAAGGATGACGAAGGTCTGGCGAAGCGTTACGCGGCGTTGTGCGACGTGTTCGTGATGGACGCCTTCGGTACCGCGCATCGCGCACAGGCATCGACGCATGGTGTGGCCAAGTTCGCGCCGGTGGCCTGTGCCGGCCCGTTGCTGGCAGGCGAACTGGAGGCACTGGGCAAGGCGCTGGACAATCCGGCGCGACCGATGGTTGCCATCGTCGGCGGCTCCAAGGTCTCGACCAAGCTGACCGTGCTGGAGTCGCTGTCCCAGGTCGTCGATCAGCTGATTGTCGGCGGAGGTATCGCCAATACCTTCATCGCCGCGGCGGGTCACCAAGTGGGCAAGTCGCTGTACGAAGCCGATCTGATCGATACCTGCAACAGCCTGTCGGCTGCGGCACGTGCGCGCGGCGCCGATATCCCGGTGCCGGCCGACGTGGTCTGCGGCAAGGAGTTCTCGGAATCCGCCGCAGCCGAACTCAAGCCGGTGACCGAGGTGGCCGAGGACGACATGATCTTCGATGTCGGTCCGCAGACCTCGGCCCAGTTTGCCGAAATCCTCAAGAGCGCGGGTACGATCGTGTGGAACGGTCCGGTGGGCGTGTTCGAGTTCGACCAGTTCGGCGAGGGTACCAAGGCACTGGCGCTGGCGATCGCCGAATCGGATGCCTTTTCGATAGCCGGCGGCGGCGACACGCTGGCAGCGGTGGACAAATACGGCATTGCCGATCGCGTGTCCTACATCTCGACCGGAGGTGGCGCGTTTCTGGAATTCCTGGAAGGCAAGAAACTGCCAGCGGTCGCCATGCTGGAGGCGCGTGCGCGCGATTGAGAGCAGCGGTTGCGGCTCGCGCTGTCATGCCATATCCATCCAATCGGTTTAGGGTGCCGGCTTGCCGGACACGCCATGCCCGCAGCGTCATAATTCGCGGGCACACGCTCAAAACAGGAGTCCTCGCGCTATGCGCAGAACCAAGATAGTGGCGACCTTGGGTCCCGCCACGGATCAGCCGGGCATGATTGCCGCCATCGTGCGCGCCGGTGTCGATGTGGTCAGGCTCAACTTTTCGCACGGTAGTCCCGAATCGCACCGCGAACGTGCGGAGAAGGTCCGCGAAGAGGCGGCAAAGCAGGGGCGTTACGTCGCCGTTCTGGGCGATCTGCAGGGACCGAAGATACGTATCGATCGTTTCGTCGATGGCAAGGTGAACCTCATCGATGGCGCAGCGTTTATTCTGGATGCGGCACTCGGCCGCGACGACGGCACTGCGGAGCGTGTTGGTCTGACCTACAAGACGCTTCCTGACGACGTGGTCGCCGGCGACATACTGCTGCTGGATGACGGCCGTGTCGTACTCGAGGTCGAGCGTGTCGAAGGCGCCGAGATTCACACCAAGGTCGTGGTGGGCGGCGAACTGTCCAACAACAAGGGCATCAACCGGCAGGGCGGTGGGTTGTCGGCTTCGGCCTTGACCGACAAGGACCGCGAGGACATCCGTACCGCAGCCGAGATCGGGGTAGATTATCTCGCCGTGTCTTTCCCACGCAGCGCGAACGACGTCAACGAGACGCGTGAGTTGCTGCGCGAGGCCGGCGGCCACGGTTGCATCGTGTCCAAGATCGAACGGGCCGAGGCCCTGCCGGTCATCGAGGAAATCATCCTGGCGTCGGACGTGATCATGATCGCGCGCGGCGACCTCGGCGTGGAAATCGGCGACGCGGAACTGCCGGGTGTGCAGAAGGACCTGATCCACAAGGCGCGCAGCATGAACCGCGTGGTGATCACGGCGACCCAGATGATGGAGTCGATGATCCAGAATCCGATTCCGACCCGCGCCGAGGTGTTCGACGTCGCCAACGCAGTGCTGGACGGCACGGATGCAGTGATGCTCTCCGCAGAGACCGCCACCGGCCGATTCCCGTCCAAGGCGATCGCCTCCATGGGCCGTATCTGCGAGGCTGCCGAGAAACGCCGTTCTGCGCGCGTTTCCGAGCATCGCATGGATACCCGTTTCGAATATGTCGACGAGGCCATCGCGATGGCCACGATGTATACCGCCAACCACCTCAACGTAAGCGCGATTGCCGCGATGACCGAATCCGGCTCGACGGCCTTGTGGATGTCACGCATCAGCACGGGCATTCCGGTATACGCATTGACCCGTCACGAACAGACGAGTAGAAAGCTCGCGCTGTATCGGGGCGTACATCCGATGGCCTTCGAAACCATCCAGTCCAGCCATGCCGAAGCTAACCGTCAGGCGGTCAAGCTTCTGCAGGAGCAGGGTCTGGTCAGCGAGGGGGATCTCGTCATCATCACCAAGGGCGACATGATGGGTGTGCATGGCGGCACCAACGCGATGAAGATCGTGCGCGTGGGCGATCCCATCCTCTCGGATATCGCCTGATGCGGTGCGGCGTTTCGTGGCGCCGCCGCCATTGCGCGTACGCGGATTCGATGAACAACGATTATTTGCTTGGTTCTGAAACCCACCACGTTACCTAGGAGGTCACAATGGCCCTCGTTTCGCTTCGACAACTGCTGGATCATGCCGCCGAGTACAACTACGGCATGCCGGCCTTCAACGCCAACAACATGGAACAGGTGCACGCGATCATGGACGCCGCCACCGCGGTCGACAGTCCCGTGATCATCCAGGCCTCTGCCGGTGCGCGCAAATACGCCGGCGAGCCCTTCCTGCGTCATCTGATCGTCGCTGCTGCCGAGCAATATCCGGACATCCCGATCGTGCTGCATCAGGACCACGGTGCCGAGCCGGCAGTGTGTTTCCGCTCGATCCAGTCTGGGTTTACCTCGGTGATGATGGATGGCTCGCTGCAGCCCGACATGAAGACGCCTTCGACCTATGAATACAACGTCGAGGTCACGCGCAAGGTCGTCGAACTGTCGCATGCGCTGGGTGTTTCCGTCGAAGGTGAGCTGGGTTGCCTGGGCTCGCTCGAGACCGGTATGGCCGGCGAGGAAGACGGTAGCGGGGCCGAGGGCGTGCTGGACCACAGCCAGCTGTTGACCGATCCGGAAGAAGCCGCCGACTTCGTCAAGAAGACTGGTGTGGACGCGCTGGCCATCGCCATCGGCACCAGCCACGGTGCCTACAAGTTCACCCGTCCGCCGACCGGCGACATCCTCGCCATCCAGCGCGTCAAGGAGATTCATGCGCGCATCCCCAATACCCATCTGGTGATGCACGGCTCCTCGTCGGTGCCGCAGGAATGGCTGCAGATCATCAACAACTACGGCGGTGACATGGGGCAGACCTATGGCGTGCCGGTCGAAGAGATCGTCGAAGGCATCAAGCACGGTGTGCGCAAGGTCAATATCGACACCGACCTACGTATGGCGAGCACCGGTGCGGTGCGCAAGTTCCTGGCGGAGAATCCGTCCAACTTCGATCCGCGCAAGTGGCTTGCGGCCTCGACCAAGGCGATGAAAGACATCTGTCAGGCTCGTTTCGAGGCCTTCGGTTCTGCCGGTCAGGCGTCCAAGATCAAGGCGCTGGGCCTGGAGGCGATGACCAAGCGTTACCAGAGCGGTGAGCTCGATCCTAAGGTCAACTGAGCCCGCGGCAATGTGAAGTGAGTACAAAGGGCGGCCGGAAGGCCGCCCTTTTTTATGGTCTTTTGGTGATGCTCAGCGCGTCAGTTGGGCTGCAAATCCTGTCGCCAATGTCGGCAGGTCGGCTGCCGAGGCGGCGGTGAAAAAGGGAATGTCTTCGGCGAGCGCGGTGAGTTCCGCGAGATTGTCCAGTTGAGCCGGGCGATCGGGGTCGGGGAGGCGGTTAAGCACCACACCCGCGACGCGCAGGCCACGTCGTTTTGCCGCTTCCAGGGTGAGCAGAATGTGGCCGATCACGCCCAGACGGTCGGGTGCAAGAATGATCATCGGCAGGCCGAGCCGCGAAGCCAGATCTGCGTTGAGCCCATCGCTGGCGAGGGGCGAATAGAATCCGCCTGCGCCCTCGACGAGCAGAAAATCCTCTGGCTCGACCCCCTTCATACAGGCCCGGTGCAGTGCTTCGATGTGCAGGTCAACACCCTCGATGGCAGCCGCCCTCGCTGGAGAAATGGCGGCTTCAAGCCGATAAGGTGCGACTTGGTTGAGAGGCTCGTAGCCTCCAGCCGCGAGTTGCAGGGCGGTAGCGTCGGCTGGGATGAGTTCGCCTGCCTCGCTCCGCTGGCACCCCGACTCCACCGGCTTCCTCGCGCGGACGCGAGTGCCGCGTTGGGTCAGGGCGGCGGCAAGCTGTATGGCCAGGGTGGTTTTCCCTGTACCCGTATCCGTGGCGGTGACGAAAACGCCCTGGTTGTTGCAGATCAACGGTGATTTCCTCCGATATCCGATGGCAGGTCGAAGTCCGTCCGTGCGCAAGGGTCTACAGAAGCCGCTTCAGCGCTTCCGCATATTTGGCAGCGGTTTCCTCGATGATGGTCGACGGAAGGTGTGGGCCCGGTGCGCGCTTGTCCCAGTCCAAGGTTTCCAGATAGTCGCGCACGAACTGCTTGTCGAAGGAAGGCGGGCTGATGCCCGGCCGATATTCGTCTGCCGGCCAGAAGCGGGACGAATCGGGTGTGAGCACCTCGTCGATGAGCACCAGTTCCCCGGTATCCGGATCGCGACCGAACTCGAACTTGGTGTCCGCGATGATGATGCCGCGATCGCGGGCATAGTCGGCCGCCTTGCGGTACATGGCGAGGCTGAGATCGCGTACACGTGCGGCATCAGCGGCGCCGATGGCATCGCACAGATGCTTGAAGTCGACGTTTTCGTCGTGATCGCCGACGGCGGCCTTGGTCGAAGGGGTGAAAATCGGTTCCGGTAGCTGCCCTGCGAGCGGTAATCCAGGAGGCAGCGAAATCCCACAGACTGCGCCGCTGCGCTGGTAATCCTTCCAGCCCGAGCCGATCAGGTACCCGCGCACGATCGCTTCGACCGGCAGGGCGTCGAGCTTGCGCACGATCATGCTGCGCCCGACCAGTGGCGCTCGTTCGGTGGGGTCGGAGAGTACATCCTCGAGGCGCAGGTCGGAGAGGTGATTACGGCAAAGGTGCGCGAGTCGTTCAAACCAGAACAGCGAAATTCGCGTCAGGGTGCTGCCCTTGCCGGGGATGGGGTCGGGCAGTACCACATCGAAGGCCGACAGGCGATCGCTGGCGACGATCAGAAGATGGCGATCGTCGACCGCGAAGATGTCGCGTACCTTGCCGCGGTGGATCAGCGGCAGGCTGCCGACCTGAGCCTGGAAAAGGGTATCGGACATCTGGGACTCCCTGGACAAAAGCTTATTGTATGCCGACAGGGCCAAAGCTTGGCATCCTCACCCGGGTGGGGGAGAATCACCCGTTTTTCAGCATGTGGGTGGGGTAGAACGATGCAGGACAAGCCGATCATCGGCGTCGTGATGGGCAGCGACAGCGACTGGCCGGTGATGACGCGTGCAGCCGATTGTCTGGAGCGTTTCGGCGTGCCGCATGAGACCCGGGTCGTATCCGCGCACCGCACGCCGGATCTGATGTTCGAATACGCAGCAGCCGCGAAGGCGCGCGGGCTTGCCGCCATCATCGCGGGCGCCGGTGGTGCTGCTCATCTGCCCGGCATGCTAGCGAGCAAGACGACGCTGCCGGTGTTGGGCGTGCCGATTCCTTCTCGCCATCTCAAGGGGCTGGATTCGCTGCTCTCCATCGTGCAGATGCCCAAGGGCGTGCCGGTTGCCACCTTTGCCATCGGCGAGGCCGGGGCCGAGAACGCGGCGTTGTTCGCGGTAGCCATGCTGGCGCGGACGGACGATGGGCTGGCCGCGCGTCTCGATGAGTTTCGTGAGGCGCAGGCGAACAAGGCCGCTTCCATGATCGTACCGCCGCCGGCATGATTCTGCCGGGTGCGACCCTGGGCATGCTCGGTGGAGGTCAGCTCGGCCGCCTGTTCGTCCTGGCCGCGCGCGAAGCAGGCTACCGCGTACTGGTCGTGGATCCGGATGCGGACAGCCCGGCAGGCCGGTTGGCGGACGAGCATATCTGCGCCGACTACGACGATGCCGATGCGCTGACCCGGCTTGCCCGAGAGTGCGCGGCCGTGACCACGGAGTTCGAGAATATTCCGGCCGATGCCCTGCGCACGCTCGCGCGCGACGTGGCGGTCCATCCTTCTGCCGAGGCGGTGGCGACGACCCAGGATCGGTTGCGTGAAAAGAGCTTTCTGCGCGGCCTGGGTTTGCCGACAGCCCCGTTCGCGGCGATTCATGCTGCAGCCGACCTGACGGAGGCGGCCGGGACAGTCGGTTTCCCGGCCATTCTCAAGCGCGCAAGTTTCGGATACGACGGCAAGGGCCAGGTGCGGGTTGCCGGCCCCAAAGAGCTTGCCGCCGCTTTCGCCTCTCTCGGCGGTGTGACCTGCGTGCTGGAACGGCGCATCGACCTGGTGCGCGAAGTGTCCATCGTGCTGGCGCGAGGCGAGCGGGGCAACACGGCCAGCTACCCCCTGGCGGATAACATTCACCGGGGAGGTATTCTGGCGCTGTCCAGCGTGCCGGCGCAGATCGATGAAGCACTTTCCGCGAAGGCGGTCGAGATGGCCGTGCGTATCGTCGAGGGCCTCGACTACTGCGGCGTTCTGGCGGTCGAGTTCTTCGTCGCGCGCGACGGTGCGTTGCTGGTCAACGAGATCGCGCCCCGCCCGCACAACAGCGGCCACTTCACCGTCGATGCCTGCGTGAGTTCGCAGTTCGAGCAGCAGTTGCGCGCCTTGTGCGGCCTGCCGCTGGGCGAAACGCGTCTGCTGAGTCCGGTGGCGATGGTCAATCTGCTGGGCGATCGATGGCAGTCCGGAGCGCCGCGCTGGGAGCGTCTATACTCGACCCCAGGCGCGCGCCTGCATCTCTATGGCAAGCGCGAGGCGCGCCCCGGCCGCAAGATGGGCCACTTCTGCGTGTTGGCCGACACGGTGGAGGAGGCAGTCCGGCGCGCGCGGGCGCTCGACGAGGCGTTGTCCACGCCCGCCTGAGCCGGCAGGTCAGCCGCCCGACGCGCTGTACCCGCTGGGCAGGCGCACGTGGCGCGCCGCTTCAGCGAGGACGTAATCGTGAAATGCCTGCGTCACCGGGGTGCTGCGTTTGCCGCGCCGATGCACCATGTACCAGTCGCGCAGGATGGGAAAGCCCTCCGCCCGGAGCACTGCAATGCGCTTCGCTTCAAGCTCAAGCTCGAGGGTGTGCAGCGACACGATGCCGAGCCCGAGTCCGGCCTCGACCGCCTGCTTGATGGCCTCGTTCGCACTCATTTCCATGCCGGTCCGCAGCGTCTGTCCGTGCTGTTCGAAGAAGCGCGCGATGGCGCCGCGGGTACCGGATCCCTGCTCGCGCAGGACGAAGCGCTCTTTCGCCAGACGTGCCAACGGGATGGACTCCTCGCCGCAGAGCGGGTGTTCCGGCGAGGCGATGGCGACCAGCGGGTTTTCCATGAACGGCTCTGCTTCCAGGTCCATGTCGCTGGGCGGTTCGCCCATGATGACGACGTCCGTCTCGTTGCTGTCGAGTTGTTTGAGCAGGGTTTCGCGGTTGGTCACGTCGAGGGTGATGGCGACCTCGGGGAACTGCCGCGAAAAATCCGCCAGCAGGCGGGTGGCGAAATGATTGGCGGTCGAGGCGACGGACACCCGCAACTGCCCGCGACGCAGCCCCTTCATGCCCTCCAACACTTCATCCGCCTCGGCCACGATCTCGTTGATCCGCTGGGCGAAACCATGCAGTACGCGACCGGCATCCGTGAGATCGATGCGTCGTCCCATGTGTTCGAACAAGGGCAGGCCAACGTTTTCCTCGAGCTGTCGCACCTGCATCGAGACGGCGGGTTGGGTCAGGAACAGTTCCTCGGCCGCGCGGGTGAAACTGAGCTGCCTGGCGACGGCCTCGAAGGTCTTGAGCTGGCGGAAGGTGAAATTCACTAGGCGCTCCCTGACATAGGTCAAGAATGGCCCGCTCGCGGGCGTGCTATGGAGAGTCAATTGATTCGTGATGGTGCAAACATATAAGGTTTAACTGATTAAAGCAATCATTAAATTTGATTGTAATTTATGTTGTGGTTCGGACTAAGCTTGCCGCACTAGAAATTAGGGTGGGTGTCCTTTGAATCAAAAGGCCCCGAAATCTGGATCGATTCAAGAGCTGTTTTCTGATCTGAGGAGGCAATGATGGCCGAGAAAAAATATAACGCCGGTGTGAAGGAATATCGGCAGACTTATTGGCAGCCGGAGTATGTGCCGCTGGATACCGACCTTCTGGCGTGCTTCAAGATCACTCCGCAGGCGGGTATCGACCGTGAAGAGGCCGCTGCCGCGGTGGCAGCCGAGTCTTCGACCGGTACCTGGACCACGGTGTGGACCGACCTTCTCACCGACATGGACTACTACAAGGGTCGCGCCTACCGCATCGAAGATGTGCCGGGCGATGACACTTGCTTCTACGCCTTCATCGCCTACCCGATCGATCTGTTCGAAGAGGGCTCGGTGGTCAACGTGTTTACCTCGCTGGTGGGCAACGTGTTCGGCTTCAAGGCCATCCGCGGCCTGCGTCTCGAGGACGTCCGCTTCCCGATCGCCTACGTCAAGACCTGCGGCGGTCCGCCGAGCGGCATCCAGGTCGAGCGCGACAAGCTGAACAAGTACGGCCGTCCGATGCTCGGCTGCACCATCAAGCCCAAACTCGGCCTGTCGGCCAAGAACTACGGCCGTGCGGTCTACGAGGCCCTGCGCGGCGGCCTGGACTTCACCAAGGACGACGAGAACGTCAACTCGCAGCCGTTCATGCGCTGGCGCGACCGTTTCGAGTTCGTCATGGAGGCCATCCTCAAGGCCGAGCAGGAAACTGGCGAGCGCAAGGGTCACTACCTGAACGTCACCGCCCCGACCCCCGAGGAGATGTACAAGCGTGCCGAGTTCGCCAAGGAAATCGGCGCACCGATCATCATGCA
This sequence comes from Acidihalobacter aeolianus, assembly GCF_001753165.1. Lineage (GTDB taxonomy): Bacteria > Pseudomonadota > Gammaproteobacteria > DSM-5130 > Acidihalobacteraceae > Acidihalobacter > Acidihalobacter aeolianus. The sequence continues at coordinate 3,068,073 of NZ_CP017448.1, read as the reverse complement.
CGACTACATCACCGGCGGCTTCTGCGCCAATACGGGTCTGGCCAACTGGTGTCGCGACAACGGCGTGCTGCTGCACATCCACCGCGCGATGCACGCGGTGCTCGACCGCAACCCGCACCACGGCATCCATTTCCGCGTGCTGACCAAGATCCTGCGTCTGTCTGGCGGCGATCACCTGCACACCGGTACCGTGGTCGGCAAGCTCGAGGGCGACCGTGCAGCGACGCTGGGCTGGATCGACCTGCTGCGCGAATCCTTCGTGCCTGAAGACCGCTCGCGCGGCCTGTTCTTCGATCAGGACTGGGGTTCCATGCCGGGTGCGTTTGCGGTGGCCTCTGGCGGCATCCACGTGTGGCACATGCCCGCGCTGGTCAATATCTTCGGCGACGATTCCGTCCTGCAGTTCGGCGGCGGCACGCTGGGTCACCCCTGGGGCAACGCCGCAGGTGCGCACGCCAACCGCGTGGCGGTCGAGGCCTGCGTCGAGGCACGCAATCAGGGGCGCGAGCTCGAGAAGGAGAGCAAGGAAATCCTCACCGCTGCTGCTGCGCATTCGCCCGAACTCAAGGTGGCCATGGAAACTTGGAAGGAGATCAAGTTCGAGTTCGACACCGTGGACAAGCTGGACGTCGGCCACAAGTAAGCCGCGACCACAATGCCAACGGTTTGAGATCGAGCCTATCCAAGCGCCCGCTGGCGCAGAAAGCACAGGAGTATTGCAATGGCTGTGAATCCGTATATTTCGAGCAAGCGTTATGAAACGTTCTCCTACCTGCCGACGTTCACCGCCGAGCAGGTGCGCAACCAGATCGCCTACGCGATCGCGCAGGGCTGGAATCCCGCGGTGGAGTACGTGCATCCGGACGAGATGTCCGACCACTACTGGCACATGTGGGGCCTACCGATGTTTGGCGAGGACTCGGTCGACACCGTGTTGAGCGAGATCGAAGCCTGCCATCGTGCGTTCCCCAACTACGTCGTGCGCTTCGTAGCCTACGACAACTACACCCAGAGCCAGGGTATGGCTTTCGTGGTTCATCGCGGTTAAGCACGGCGAACCCGAAATTCGGTGACTAGGCCCGTCGTCCGCGACAAGCCGGCGGCGGCCCATGTTGGTGAAGCAAGGTGAACGATATGACGCACAATCAGCCTGAAAGTCATGCCGAGGCGCGGCTGTCCGGCCGCGAATTGGCACGCCAGCGCCGGAAGGCGATGGCGTCGCAGGGCAAGACCGCAGTCAAGCCTGCGCGTCAGCCTGCGAGCCGGGTGACGCCCCCGCCGTCTGCCGCCAGAACGGTTGCGCCAGCATCGGCTGTTCCCGGTACCGCCACGGCTGCCGCCGAATCGTCGGGGCGTGTCATGGCACGCCAGCGCCGAGAGGCGATGTCGCGCAGCGGCAAAGCGGAGCTGCCGAAGGCGCGTGCCGGAAGTCGCCCGACGCGTGCGGCCAGGAATACCGTGGCCGCTCCGGTCAGGGATGCAGGCTGTTCGTGTGGCTGCAAGACATCGAGCGACGACATGCCGGCCAAACCCGCTGCACAGAGTAGCGAGCGCCGTGTTGCCGCGGCGGCCGGGTCTGCCGCGCTAACGCCCAAGGAGATCTCTGCGCGCCTGGTGAAAAATCATGCGCACAGCAGCGGTCGAGACGTGGCACTGGCCCGCCGCAAGGCGTTGGCTGAGGAGGGCAAGGCCGGTCTCAGGCGTGCGACGCAGGCGACCAAGATCGCAAAATACCTGCCCGAGAAGGACTGGCGTGTGGCCATCGCCAAGGGCGTCAACGGCCGCCAGGTGGCGATGCAGCGACGCAAGGTGCGCGCGCTGACCGGGCGCGGAGAAGAGCAGACTTCCGCCGAAGGGCGCAAGACCGCCTCGCGGCGTTCGGCGCGAGCGCTCAAGGCGCCGCAGAAGGTCGAGCAGGGCCACACCCTGGCCGGCAGCGGCGTGACCGGCACCATGGTCGAGCGCATCGCCCAGGTTACGGGCAACGAGGCCGGTTCCTGCCGCGCCGTCACCGGCACCGAGTACATCGGCCTCGAGCAGTTCGATGCATTCTGCAAGACTCGCCCCGAGGCGAATCCCGCCAAGGTGACGTTGAGTCGTACCCTGCACGGGCGCTCCGTGTCCGGCACGGACGTGAGCCCCGACGACGACGTGACCGGCAATGAATACGGTGCCTGCCGCGAGGTTACGGGTACGCAATATCTGTCGGCCGACCACTTCGAGCGTTTCTGCCCGACGCGTCCCAAGCCACCCGCCGCAAAGGTAGGCGCAACGCAGACGCAGAAGGGCAAGACCATGACCGGCACGATGGTGAATTCTGAAAGCCAGGTGACCGGTGGCGAAGCCGGCGCGACCCGCGCGATCACCGGTACCCGCTATGCGCGCAACACGGCCAAGGCTGCTCCCGAGAAGGTTGCTGTCAGCCACACAGCTGGCGGGAGTCAGGTTACGGGTACGTCGGTCGGCCATTCGTCGCGCGTGACCGGCGACGAATCCGGTGCCTGCCGTACAGTGAGCGGCAGCGAATACCTGAGTGCTGAACAGTATGCCGAGTTCTGCGCCAGCGAGGCCCCGCGCCAGCCGCGCAAGGTCAGTGTCATGTCCACACCGAATGCGCAGCCCGTTACCGGGACTTCGGTCGGACGGGATCAGAAGGTGACCGGCAGCGAGCCAGGTTCCTGCCGTGCGATCACCGGAACGCCGTACTTCAATAGCCAGGATTTCGGCGACGCCTGCGCGGTTGAGGCACCGGCCAAGGTCGGTGACGGCTTCACCCGTACCGGAACCCGTGTGTCCGGAACCGAGGTGCATTCCAACCCAAAAATGACCGGTGACGAGGAAGGTCGGTGCGCCCTCGTCACCGGAACCGACTATGTCGGCGCGCAGGATCTTCAGTCCCCCTGCGCGGACAGCACCCCGGCGGACCTGGCTGTGGCCAAGGTCGCATCTGATCGCACCTGGCAGGGCGAGGTCGTGACTGGATCCTCAGTCGGCCGCTCGCGGAAGATGACGGGCGACGAATACGGCGCCTGTGCGCCAATCAGTGGGACGCCGTATATCGGCCAGGGTCAGTACGCGCAGTTCTGCGAGCCGCAGAATGCGGAAGCGCAGCTGGCGCGCGTGCCGACCCACGGCATCGTGTCGGCCGCCGACATCACCGGAGATCGGCCTGGCGCCGGTGGTTCGGTGATGACCGGCGACGAGCGCGGTGCCTGCGAACCGGTGACCGGAACGCCGTACCTTGGTGTCGACAACATGTCGGCGGAGTGCGCGGTGGGCGGGGCTGCCAGCGGCCGCTTCGTCGGACGGAAGCCGGTTGTCGAGACGCCTCGTCCGCCCGCGCCGCAGGATTTCAGCGTGGCGTCGCCGGCGCGACAGGCGCTTGAACAGCGCAGCGGCATGATAACCGGTGCGCAGATGAACAACGACCGCATCACCGGCAGTGTCAGTCGCGCCCAGGGCTTGATCACGGGCACTCCGGAGTTTCGTCAGCGTGAAACCGTTGGTCTGGCGGCCCAGGCGGTGCAGGCGCAGGAAGAGGTGCGCCAACGCCTGACCGGCGAAGCTGGCGAGCGCAGCGGCCGTATTACGGGCGATGCCTGGAGCATGCAGCAGCGGGTGACCGGTACGGAGGGGTATTTCTCGGCCATGCGCAATCCGACGATGCGCGGCAACCCGCGGGGCACGGGCCGTAACGCGCAGGCGTACCGCGATATCGAGCGTCCCGAAGTGCCGGAAAGCCCGGTCACGGGGTCGGCCGGTGCGGCCAAGCGTGGCGCCGTGGTCACCGTTTCCGGCGGCGCGCGCGGCTAGGGCGGCATCATGCGCACGCGTGCCCAACAACGCCAGCTGGCACAGCGAACCAGGCAGCCGCATGCCCTGGGTATGCCCGCCGGGACGCTGCTGAGCGGCAGCGCAGGCCGCGCCGCAGCGCGCGTGGTGCTGGCCAATCCGGCGTGTGACCTGAATGGGCGCCAGCCCTGCGAACATGCGCTGGTGGATCGTGCGTTGAACCAGGCGCTGCATGGTTACGAGGCCATGCTGCAGGCACGCTTCGACGATGTCGAGGCGGTGTTGCGCGGTATCGCCGAGCTGCCTCGCGGCGAAGGTTTCGCTGCACAGGCACAGGAGCTGGCGCATGCGAGACTCGGCTGCGAATTGCCGGAGGCCTTGTTGCAGGGCTCGTGGATGGCTGGGGTGGATATGGCGGCGCTATACGCGCACGGCCTGTTCGCTGCCTGCCGACGCAGCGTGGCGCAGGCGCCGCGCGAGCAGGCCGATTGGCTGGCGGGAATGGCCATAGACGACGCCTTCATCGGCGACTGCGGCTACCACACGCTGGACATCACGCCCTGTGCGGATGGACGGCTGCAGGGGGTGCTCCCGTTCGTGTTCAGGATTGCCCCGACGAGCGAGGCCGTGTTGCTCAAGGCCTATGCGGGCGCGCTGTTCGACATTGAGATCGATATGACCGATTGGACGCAGCGCGAGCTGATGCAACGCCTGAACGGCCGCCAGGGAACTCGCTATCTGAAGATGGCGGTTTACCACTACAGCAGTTCTGCGCCATCCAGCGAGGGCTGCGCAGCGCATGGCAGCAACGAGGACGCAGCGCGTGACGCGGCGGCAGCGCGGTTGAATCAGCTGCGCACCGGCATCATGCAGGCCTTCGGTGTGGGTCTGGGGCCGGACGTTCTGCTGCTCGGCATCGATACGGATCTGGACGCCATCCGTGTGCACCTGCCCGGTGCCCAGGGCGAGCCGCTTACCACGCTCACGGTGGAGGCTGCTCAGGTTTACCGCGAGACACTGGGGATGGCTGTGGAGCAAGCTAGCAAGCATATCGCGGACACCATCGAGCAGGCGGCGGCGGGGGTGCGCAGCAGTGCCAGTGTTGGGTTGAAGCGGCTGATCGCACGCCTTCTGGAAGCGAATCTGTCGCAGATCGAATATGTGATCCAGCACCACGAAGGACGTTACGAACGGCTCGGCCACGGCGAACGTTTCATTTGCGTGGGCGACCCGATCGACGAATTGCAGATGCGGAATCTCTATTACTTCGCGCATCTGGACACTCTGGAAGAGGGTGCCGCCTGCGTCGACGTCGGCGTACATATCTTCGAGAAGCTGAATCTGTCGCGCGGCTATCCCGTACCGGTGATCGTGCACTTCAGTTACGCCTCGGTCATACCCGGCGCTCGTGAGCGGGCCGTCGAACGCTGCGAACGGGTGATGCGGGGCATTACCGCTCGCTATCGCGGTCAGGTTCCGGAAGGTGCGCTGAAGTTCGGACTGTGTGTGTCCGACGCGACCGGAGACGAACGTCTGGGCCTGGTGCGCGAATGCGGTACCGGCACGCAGGCTGTGAATTAGGAAGGGGCGGTTCGATGAAGATTATGCGGGTCGTAAAAACCCTGGTATCCACCAACCGCATCGACACGATGGGGCACAGGCCGCTGCTGGTCGTGCAGGAGAAGGAAGGCAGCGCACCCAGCGTGGCGGTCGACGCGGTCGGTTGCGTGCCGGGCGATTGGGTGATTTGCGTCGGCTCGTCGGCGGCACGCGATGCGGCCGGGGCCAAGGATTACCCGTCCGACCTGACCATCGTCGGCATCATCGACCACTGGGCTCCGTGAGGAGAGGGCATGGAGATCATGCGCGTGAAGGACGAACTGGTCTGCACCCGGCGCGTTCCGGGGCTCGGCAGCGAGGATCTGCGGATTCTGGAGTCGCAGAGCGGTGCCCTGTCCGTCGCGGTCGACCCGGTCGGTGCGCCCGCGGGGAGCTGGGTGTTCACGACGAGTGGCAGTGCTGCGCGTTATGCGCTCAAGAACCCGGAGACCCTGACGGATCTGACCATCTGCGGGATTATCGACCAGTGGGAGGTTACCGCGGCCGAAGGTTGAAGCCCGAATTTGAAACGGGCGCTGTTGCCGGCGGGATGTTATCGGTTTTGTTGAATCATTGTTGACACGAGAGGAGATTGACACATGGCGGATTACAACGGAATTGCGTTGGGCATGATCGAAACCCGCGGTCTGGTGCCGGCGATCGAGGCGGCGGACGCGATGACCAAGGCGGCGGAAGTTCGCCTGATTGGCCGTCAGTTCGTGGGTGGCGGCTACGTGACCGTGCTGGTGCGCGGCGAGACGGGCGCGGTGAACGCGGCGGTTCGCGCCGGCGCCGATGCCTGCGAGCGCGTGGGCGACGGTCTGGTTGCGGCGCACATCATTGCGCGCGTGCACAACGAAGTCGAAGGCATCCTGCCGAAGGCGCCTAGCGCCTGAAGCCCATAAAAAAACTGATTTCAATAACAACTGCTTGAGGAAACGAAAATGGCTGATTACAGCGGAGTAGCGTTGGGCATGATCGAGACCCGCGGCCTGGTGCCGGCGATCGAGGCGGCGGACGCGATGACCAAGGCGGCGGAAGTTCGCCTGATCGGTCGTCAGTTCGTGGGCGGCGGCTACGTGACCGTGCTGGTGCGCGGCGAGACGGGCGCGGTGAACGCGGCGGTTCGCGCCGGCGCCGATGCCTGCGAGCGCGTGGGCGACGGTTTGGTTGCGGCGCACATCATTGCGCGCGTGCACAACGAAGTCGAAGGCATTCTGCCGAAGGCGCCGGGCGAGTAATCGCAAAGCGCCGTCTGCGTAGACAACGATTGATCGAGGAATGAACGTATGGCGGACTACAGCGGAGTAGCGCTGGGCATGATCGAGACCCGCGGCCTGGTGCCGGCGATCGAGGCGGCGGACGCGATGACCAAGGCGGCGGAAGTTCGCCTGATTGGCCGTCAGTTCGTGGGTGGCGGCTACGTGACCGTGCTGGTGCGCGGCGAGACGGGCGCGGTGAACGCGGCGGTTCGCGCCGGCGCCGATGCCTGCGAGCGCGTGGGCGACGGCCTGGTTGCGGCGCACATCATTGCGCGCGTGCACAACGAAGTCGAAGGCATCCTGCCGAAGGCGCCCGACGCTGTAGGCGGCGGTCGCGACAGCGAGATCGTTTCGACGCGTAGCTGAGTGGCACCATGAACCGCAGAGTCGATCCGCGCACGCTCGGTTGGTTGAATCGCGCACTCAGTCACGAGATGTGCGCGGTTCAACAGTATCTCGCGCAAAGTGTGCTGGCGCGGCTTTGGGGGGACGAGGCGCTCTCCCGCGAACTGCATCAGGAGTGCGTGGAGGAGCTGAGTCACGCTGCGCGGCTGATGGAGCGGCTGATTCTGGAGGGTGTGGCGCCGGGCGCGGGTACGCTGCCGCCGGCACGTCTGGGGCGTGAGGTGCCAGCCTTGCTGGAGGCGGACCGCGCTCTGGAGATCAATGCGGTACGACTGTATGAGGCAGCCCTGGCTCATGCGCGCAAGGTGGGCGATACCGCGGCTGAACGCTTGTTTGCACAGCTGCTCGAGGAAGAGGCCGAGCATGTTCGTGAACTCGATCGTATCGGCAGTCCGGGCACGGAGGATGGACATGGCTGAAAATCTCCCAGCGGGTTGGTCGATCAATGGCAACGGCGCGGAGAAAAGCTGGTTCAGGCGTTTCGAGTTTCCCGAATACGCGCGTTTGCGCCGGTTCCTCGATGGGCTGGCCGAACTGGCCGAGGCGACGGGCGTGCATCCCGATAACATCGGTTTCGGCAAGGACTACGCCAATGTTTCACTGACGGTGCCGTCTTCGGAGGAAGAACAGGCGCGTCTTGGCGACTTCGTTAGCCGGCTGGACAGGCTGTTCGAGGAAAACTGAAAGTGAGGCCAAGGCACTACATCGCCGTGATCAACCAGAAAGGCGGGGTAGGCAAGACAACCTTGGCCGTCAACCTCGCGGCCGGTTTTGCACTGCGCATGCCGACCGTGCTGGTCGATCTTGATCCGCAGGGGACGGCAGCCGCCTGGGCCTCGCTGGCGACAGACCCGCTGCCGATGCAGGTACGCCATCTGGCCGATGGATTCGATGCGCGCGAACCATTGGCGACGGGTGAGGAAGTGCAGGCGGTGCTGGTGGACTGCCCGCCTACTCTGGACAGTACCGCAGTGGTTGAGGTGTTGCAGGCGGTCGACAAGGTCCTGATCCCGGTCATGCCGTCGCCATTGGATCTGTGGTCCAGCCTGCGTCTGGCCGAGGCCGTGGAGGCTGCTCAGCAGGTCAACCGGAAGCTGCAGGCGCGGCTGCTGATCAACCAGATGGAGACGCGCAGTGCGCTGTCAGGCGCCATGGAAGGGGCATTACGGGAATTTTCCATCCCCACGCTGCGTACCGCCGTGCGCCGCCGCGCGGTGTACCGCAGCACGGCGATGGACGGACTGACGGTGTTCCAGGCAGGCAAGCTCGGCGCGCCGGCGCGCGCGGAAATCAACGCGATTATCGACGAGGTGCAGGCATGACCAGTATCAGCGACAAATTGAGCGCCAGCGTGCGCAAGGCCAAGGCGCAGACCAGCGAGGAGGCCAAACCGGCGGAGACCGCCGCGAAACCTGCTGCCAAGGCGGCCCCGAAACGGGCGGCTGCGTCGAGTCCGGCACGTCGTGCTCCGGCCAAGAGCGCGGCCAAGCCTGCTTCGAGCGCCAAGCCTTCCAGCCCCAAGGCCTCGCAGGACGAACTTTTCCCGACGCGGGTCTGGCCCGACTGAAACGCGGTAGCCTCCCTACGCCACACGCACGATAGCGAAACGGACTTACCATGCGCAGATTCACACCCAAGCAATTGCAGGCACAACACCGTCGATCCGGCAGCAAGCCGGCATCTGCTCAGACGCCGACAGCGGCACCGCAGGGCGGCAGCCTCCCAGCCTCGAACACCACGGCACCCGCGTCGGGCGATGAACATCTGTCCGCCTACCGTGTCGCTCAGGAGCCTTACTACCGCTCGGTGGGCGATGAGGTGGCCATGTACGAGGCGGCCTACGAAATCCGCATGCCGATGATGCTCAAGGGGCCGACAGGTTGCGGCAAGACGCGCTTCGTCGAATACATGGCCTGGAAGCTTGGCCGGCCTCTGGTCACCGTGTCCTGCAACGAGGACATGACCGCCTCCGATCTGCTCGGGCGCTACCTGCTCGATGCCAACGGCACTCGCTGGCAGGACGGTCCGCTCACACTGGCCGCGCGCTACGGCGCGATCTGCTACCTGGACGAGGTGGTAGAGGCGCGGCAGGACACCACGGTCGCCATTCATCCGCTGACCGATGCGCGCCGCATCCTGCCTCTGGACAAGAAGGGCGAAGTGGTCAAGGCACACCCGGATTTCCAGCTCGTCGTGTCCTACAACCCAGGCTACCAGTCGGTGATGAAGGACCTCAAGCAGTCGACCAAGCAGCGCTTCGCGGCGCTCGACTTCGACTACCCCGAACACGACATCGAAGTCGAGATCGTGGTGCATGAGTCGGGCGTGGATGCCGATACGGCGTCCAAGTTGGTGCATATCGCCGAGCGCGCACGCAATCTCAAGGGACACGGCCTCGACGAAGGACTTTCCACGCGCATGCTGACCTATGCGGGCTCGCTGATCGCCAAGGGCATCGATCCGCTCAAGGCCTGCAGGGTCGCGCTGGTGCGACCGATCACCGACGACCTCGACATGCGGGATGCGCTGGATGCCGCGGTGACGACGTACTTCTAGCCGGCATCCTGGCATGAGCATCCGTCTGGAAGACCAAAGCGCGTTGCTCGACGCGCTGTCCGAGCACGCTGCTTCGTTGCTGCGCGACAACTGGGCCGAAGCGACGCGGACGTTCTCCGGTGCCGGCCTGCGCAACTACCTGCGCGGCGTCGAAGCGCTCAATGATCTCGGCCGAACGGAAAGCCTGCTGTTCAGCTACATCGAGAAGGCCCCCCAACTGGCACGCGCGATCGGCGAGGACAGCGTCCCGACGCTGATCGAATTCGTGCTCGCGATGGCCTCGAAGACCTCAGGCGAGGTGCTCGGACTGCTGGTGGACAAGGCCCCGGCCGCGGCGGCTCGGCTGGGAGACGCCGCGGTGTTCGAGCAGTTTCTCGATCTGATGTCCTATGTGGCGGCCAATGCGCCGCGCGGCATGCGCCCGCTGCTGGAACACCTCGACCGCCTGTTCGGCCAGCTCACGCTGGGCGGTCTGCGCCGCTGGGTGCAGTGGGGCATCAAGACCTACCCCAACGACATCGAGGGGCAGAACCGCTATTTTTCGCTGAAAAGCCCGGATGCGCTGAGCGTGCTTCAGCGCGAACGCAAGGGCACGGTGTTCATCGACGTGCAGCGGCGTCTCAATATGTACCTGCGGGCGATCTGGGGACGCGACTTCTTCATGCGCCCGACCGCCGGCGATTATGAGGATCGCGAGGGCCTGCGGCCGTTCATCGAGCGTTATGTAATCCATATCGCGGATGCCTACGACGACTACAAGGCACTGGGCGACGATACGCCGGAAGATGAGATCGTGAGCGGCCTGGACATCTATCGCGCCGCCGCGAATCACTGCGCAGCGCATCTCGTCTTCACCCGCGAGCGCTTGTCGGACGAGGACCTCGGTGCGCTCGAACGCGCGGTCTGCGAGCTGATCGAGGACGCGCGGGTGGAAACCCTGGCCATTGCGCGCTATCCGAACATGCGCAACACCTGGTTGGCGCTGCATCCCGTGCCGGTGCCCGGCGAGCCGGCGACGGTCGGTGAGCTCCTGCATCGGCTCGCCTATGGCCTGTTGGACGCGGACTATGCAGATCCGCATCCCTGGGTGGCGGATGCAGTGGCGCGTTTCCGAGGTCTATCGTCGCTGGAGGACGGCAAGCTCAGCCTCGAAATCGGCATCCCGCTCGCCGCGTCGCTGGTCGAGTTGGATCTCCCGCCTTTTCATCCCGAGCGCGATCGCCAGCGTGCGATCTACCGCGACGACAATCGCTGTATCTGGGTCAGCGGCGAATACGACGCCGAAGTGGCATTGATGGCGACCTGGGAGGCCAAGCAGCAGCGCCGCGACGTCAGCATCCTTGAGATGGTGAACGCCGTCGATGTGGAATATGCCGGCGACGATGCCGAGGAAGTCTGGGTGCTGGGCACCGAGTTTCTGCTCGACGACGGCACCTCGCTCAACGAGCTCGAGGGCGGGCAGCCGGTCCGGCACCCAGTCCACTACCACGAGTGGGACTACCAGATTCAGCTCGAGCGTCCGGAGTGGGCCACGGTGATCGAGCGTCGTCCGCCGATGGGCGACATCGCCGATATCGAACAGGTACTCGACGAGCTCAAGCCGACCGTATCGCGGCTTAAGCACCGCATCGAATCGCTGGTGCCGCAGGGCATGCAGCGTATCCGTCGGCTCGAGGACGGCGACGAACTGGACGTGGACGCCGCGGTGCGCGCGATGATCGATCTGCGCACCGGAATGCAGCCAGACCCGCGGGTGATGATGCGCAACAAGCTGCACACGCGCGACGTCGGCGTGCTCATTCTGCTCGACGTGTCCGAGTCGGCCAACGACCCGATCCCGGGCGGCGGCGGCGAGGAGACCATCCTCTCGCTGACCCGCAAGGCCTGCCTGGTGCTCGCCGAGGCTCTGCAGAAGATCGGCGATCCCTTTGCGCTGCATGCCTTTTCGTCGGATGGCCGTCACGACGTGCGCTATCAACGCATCAAGGATTTCGGCCATCCCTACGACGACATGGGCAAGGCGCGGCTGGCCGGAATGACGGCCGGCTACTCGACCCGCCTGGGCACCGCGATGCGCCATGCCGGCAGCTACCTGCGCACGCTCGCGCGGGAGAAGAAGCTGCTGCTCGTGATCACCGACGGCGAACCTGCCGACGTGGACGTGCGCGACCCGCAGTATCTGCGCCAGGATGCGCGCTACGCGGTCGACGAACTGCGCCGCGCGGGCATCGTAACCTACGGCCTGAGCCTGGACCCCTACGCCGACCAGTACGTCTCCCAAATCTTCGGCATCGGCCGCTATGCCGTGCTCGATAATGTCGAGCGGCTTCCCGAGAAGCTGTCGACCCTGTACATGGGCCTGACGCAATGAACCCCATGAACATCGAGCTACGCACCTTCGTATTCATCGACGCGCTGCAGCCGCAGCTTGCCTCCTACCTCGCGACCTCATCGCAGGGCTTCCTGCCGATTCCCGGCGATGCCTGCCTGTGGGTCGAGGTCGCTCCGGGCATGGCGGTGCATCGTCTGTCCGATCTCGCGCTGAAGTCGACCAACGTGCGCATGGGGCAGCAGGTGGTGGAACGCTCGTTCGGTTCGATGGAGATCCACTATCGCAACCAGAGCGAGGTGAGGGCGGCGGGCGATGCCATCCTCGGCCAGCTCGGCACGGGCGTCGAACAGCGCATGGGCTGTACCATCCCGTGGCTCGAGATCATCCGCTCTATCACCCCCGACCATGCCACGCTGATCAACCGTCAGCAGCGCCAGGGTTCCATGATCCTGCCCGGCAAGTGCCTGTTCATCATGGAAACCCAGCCGGCGGGCTATGTGGTGCACGCGGCCAACGAGGCGGAAAAGGCGGCGCACGTCACCCTGGTCGACGTGAAACCCTTCGGCAACTTCGGGCGCCTGACCATGATGGGCAACGACGCCGAGGTCGAGCAGGCCGCCGAGGCCGCGCGACGTGCGGTCGAGTCGATCAATCAGCGGGCCAGACCGCCGGCACAGACGGACTGAAATGCGTATCGACACGCTCGCCAAGCGACTGATGTTCAACACCGTGCGCGTAGACACGGTGCTGGAGGACGGCAGTCAAGGTTCGGGGACGGGCTTCGTGGTGTCCCACCAGGGGCCGCATGGGTTGCGCCGCTTCATCGTCACCAATCGGCATCTGGTCGAGGACGTGCGCAGCGGTGGCCTGGTCTTCACGCAGGGCCGCGACGGACAGCCGCTGATCGGCACGCGTTTCGAACTTGAGATCGAGGAGTTCCCGCACGCCTGGTTCCTGCACCCCGATCCGGAGGTGGATCTGGCCATCGTGCCGATGGCACCGCTCGAGCGGGCCGCGCGCGAACAGGGCGTGCAGCTTTACTACCACGGTATCGATACCGCGCTGGTGCCGGATGCGGCTACCGTCGGCGCCTTCGACGCGCTCGAAGAGGTGCTGTTCATCGGCTATCCGAACGGCGTGTGGGACCACGTCAATCTGCTGCCGATCCAGCGCCGCGGCACCACCGCAACGCCGGTCGGCATGGATTTCGAGGGACGCCCAGAATTTCTGATCGACGCCGCGGTGTACCCGGGTTCCAGCGGCAGCCCGGTGTTCCTGTTCCGTCCCGAGGGCGTATCGCCAGCGGGTGGCGCGCGCGCGCCGCTGTACTTCTTGGGCGTGATCGCCGCGGTCTTCTTCCGCGAGGAGGAGAATCAGCTGGTGGCGGGGCCCGTGCCCGCATCCACCCAGCCCTGCGGCGTGGTGCGGCAGTCGGAGATGATCGACCTGGGTCTGGTGATCAAGTCCAAGGTCGTGGTCGAACTGATCGAGGAATATTGCCGCCGCTGGCGGGAGTGAGCGTCACTCCGTCGGCTAGTCGGCGAACTTCACCAGGCGGCTCACCTGGATGTCGGAGATGAAGATCACGCCGGAGTGCTGATTGAAGAACGGCGTGAAGCCCTCGAGGATCGGCTCGACCAGGCTTTCCGACACGGCGGTGATGATCATCACCAGCACGTCGTCCTCGTTGAACATCACGTGTCCCTCGTAGAAGCCGTGACTGCCCTTGCCGGATAGCTGGTTGACGATGGTGTAGCCCTTCACGCCGGCGCGGTCGAGCAGGTCGGTGGCGAACTCCATGTGCTCGCCCTCGAGAATGATTTCCAGTTTTTTCAGGGAGCTCAGGTTCAGGTTTTTCATCGCGCTGCACTCTCAAGTAGTGGTGTTGCTGAATCGGAGGTGGGCGGGGCGTATTCTGACCATTCGCGCCGCGCGTCGTCGAAGTGGTGCGTGGTACCGGTCTCCGGGTCCACGACCAGCAGCCTTACCCAGCCGTTGTGGACCAGGGACTTGACCGAGGCCACCGCGTTCAGCGCGTCGCAGGCGTGCGCGAAGGGAGCCTCGATGACACAGATCAGACGCACAGGGTCGTGGTAAGGGCGTCCGTCCTTGAGCACGGTCTGTGCGGGCAGGCCGGTGCGCAGATCGCCGATGTTGCCGCTCATCACCGCAAACCTGCCCGCCACGTTGTGATAGACCTTGCTGCCGCTGCCGTAGTGCTCGTTGTCGACGGCGGAGAAATAGTGCTCCATGTTGATCCATTGGCCGACGACCAGGGGACCGGTCAGGATGTTCTCCAGCAGGCGGCGCCGCGGGTCCACGCGCCAGTCGTAGGAATGCAGGAAGGCGCGGGCCTGCAGCGAGGTGCCCTGGGTCAGCTGGCGGCGTCCGATGATGAAATAGGCGTTGCGAGACAAGCCCCATTCCGGTCGTACCTGCGACCAGTCCATGGCATTGCGCCGGGCCAGCTTTTCCGCCTTGCCGGCATCGGGTGGCGCCGGTAGCTGGACCAGTGTGGGAATGCGTTCCTGCGCACTGAGGCGCGAGGCGGCCCGCAGGCCCTTGCGCAGACGGTCGATGTAAAGCAGGTGTCCCGCCGGCAGCAGTTCCACGTCGTGCAGGACGATCTCGTCGGTCGTGGTGTTGTGAATCGCGGGGATGAACCAGGTGTCTTCCGGGATGTCGATGCCCCGTTCGCGTAGGCGGTTGCGGATTTCCGGCTTGTTCGCCATGTGCGCCAGTGCGCGCGCGTTGTTGATGCCCAGGTTGCCGCCGCAGGCGCCGCAGTCGAGGGCGGACTCGTAAGGGTTGTTGTGCGACTGGCTGCCATGCCCGACGAGGAGCACGAAGCGGGAGAAATTGCCCGTGAGACCGATGGAACTCAGGGCCTGCACGACGAAGCGGGTCTGTTCGCGCAACGAGAAGCCGATCCGCGCCAGCTGCTCCATCTGGCGCGAGGCCTCTCCGCGGTTGATGCGGTAGTGCTCGCGCAGCCTGTGCAGCAGAGCATCGAGCTGTTGGGTGCTGACGTCGAGCCGGGTCTGTAGTTCGGGGCTGGCAGGCTGGTGTTCGAGTGCAGCCTCGCGCAGTTCGCGAGTCACGTCGTCGGGAATGGATTCGTCCTGTCGGCCAAGCTCCTGTCTGAGGGCGATCACGATCAGGGCGCGTTGCACCGCCCGAACGATGGAGTCGGCCTGCTCGCTGGTCAGCTTGTCGAGGAGCAGTCGGGTGGCCGGCTTCGGCGGCTGCAGGCGTTCGCGCCAGCGGTTGTACACGGCAGGAGCGAGGGTCTTGCCGAACATGTCGAAGCCGAATAGCAGGCCGACCGCCTCGACGGTTGCGAACGGCGCGACGATGGATTCCTTGAGTTCATGCAGCGCGTGTTCGAGTGCGCTCAGTGCGTGGTTTTCTTCGAGCTGGTCGATGCTCATCTCAAGCGTCAGGTTACGCGGGGTGACCACGGCAGGGCATAGATGCGCTTCACTGCCCTTGCCCAGTTCGATGAAGCTCATGGGGACGCCGAAGAAACCGGCGATGCCATAGGTCTGGTAATCGCCGATCGACTCGAGGCGGCGGCGGATGGGTTCGGAGCGTGTGTCGATGCAGAACAGTGCCTGTGCGAACGGGCGCTTGCCGGCGCTTTCGGTTGGCGGGGCGAGATTGAGGCCGTTCAGCAGCGACTCGGTGGCCGTCGCTTCCATTGCGCGCAGCCACAGCATGCCCTCGTTGCGTTCGAACTCGGCCAGAGTGTCTACCAGAGTTTCGATGGTCTCCGGAGGGATCGTACCGAGATCGACCCTCGCACCACTGGCAAGTTCGCGGACGCGGGCTGTCTGCTCCGCGATTTCATGCTCACGCAGGGTTTCGGCATAACGCTGGCAAAGCCTGGCTATGGTCTTGCCCGAGCCGCAGGCCAGGGTTTCCTCGATTTCCAGCGCGAATGCGGGCAGGATCTCACCGGTATTCAGTTCATGCTGGAGGAAGGCGCGCTCGGTGTCGGTGTCGATGAAGTCGTGAAGTGCGGTGGCGTCGACGCTGGCCCAGGGCAGACGTTTCTGGTGTTCCTGCAGCAGTGCCAGGCTGAGCGAGAGACGTAGGGCCAACAGGTCCACAAGGTCTGCGGGGTAGTTCTTCTGCCAGTGGTAGTTCTTGGTGTGCGCGCGCCAGCGAATGAAGCCAGCCCAGCCATGCAGCCGGGTCAGTTCGCGGGTGAAGTAATCGACCCAGCGCGACTCGGGGATTTTCAGCGCCTCCATGACCTGCGCAATCATGGTTTCGGGCTGTTGCGCGCGCGTGATCAGACGCTCCATGTCGAGACCGCGCAGCTTGAAGCGCAGGTTGTGCAGGGCGAGCTGCCGCCAGGCGCGGTATAGGCCTTCCTCGCGGTTGGGCATGCCCCAGGCCGACTGGCCTTCATCGAAAAAGTCCAGGCAGCTCTTGATCAGCAGGTCGTCGAGGGTGGAGCCGATATCGGTCGCGAACAGCGCATCGATGGCGTCATAGATCGGGCGGGCATGACCGAGCGATCGGTGGAGCAGTTCGCGCAGGATCTCGGGCAGTGGATGTGCCGGGTCAAGCGTCGGCTGATCCTGCAGGCGCAGGGCGATATCCGCATGGGAGGCGAGCTTGAGCTCGCCAGTGACCGGGCTGGCTACACGGGTGGCAAGGTGCAGCAGTAACGGCCTCAAGTCGGCTGCGATCCGCCTGTCTTCGCAGAAGGTCTCGATCTGTTCCGCAAGCCTAACCTGGTGAATCTTGCCTTCGGCGAGATAGCGCTGGTACTCCGTGCGCGGGAGATAGCCGCGGGCATGGAACAGCGCCTCGCCCCGGGCGACGGCTTGATCGAAGGGCAGGTGCTCCAGACCGTGCAGCGGGTTGTGGTGAATGAAGCTGCGCATGGGCCAGAAATTCGGGATCGCCTCGCCGGCCACGTAGACCATGGAGCGGATTTTGAGCGCCAGAGAGAGGGGAAGCGTCATCTCAGCCTCACTGCAGTAGCGATGGGGACAGGGCCAGACCGACAAGCACGAGCAGCGCGAGCACGCCGGCAAGGCCGTAGAGGGTCTGTTGTGCCAGATCGGGGGGCGCAGTCGGCGTCTGTGCCTTGCCGAACATGAAACCCTGCAGCATCACGACGGCGGCCCAGGTCCAGAGCACCCAGACAAGCAGTACCGTTGCGGCTGCTGCAATGCCGCTGTGGAAGGCGATGCCGGTCAGGACGAAGAATCCGGGGAACAGTGGTGTCGCGATG
Source organism: Acidihalobacter aeolianus (assembly GCF_001753165.1). GTDB lineage: Bacteria > Pseudomonadota > Gammaproteobacteria > DSM-5130 > Acidihalobacteraceae > Acidihalobacter > Acidihalobacter aeolianus. The sequence continues at coordinate 3,050,876 of NZ_CP017448.1, read as the reverse complement.
GCGGCCAGTACGGTCAGGGTCAGCATGCCGGCGAGCTGTGGTTGATGTTGGTGGAGTCTGCCGTACAGCCCGGCATAGGCGGCGCCGAAGCGTTCGTCCAGGGCTCCGACGAGGACGCTCAACAGGGCCAGCGGGATGGCGAGGGACAATGCCGCAGGCCAGGTGGCCGTCGTGGGGCCGAGCAGCCAGAGCAGGGCATAGCCGGAGGCCCCGAGATAGGCGCCCCACAAACGCAGGTCGCGGGTGGCGAGCAGGCGGACGGCGTAGAGCAAGGCGCTCGCCAGCACCCAGACCTGCAACCATTCCGGCAGTGGCGTGGCATGCCCTAGGATGGTCACGCCGACCAGAGGCCAGAGCACGAACAGGCCCGTGCGCAACGTCGTCGCGCGGACCTTGCGGCCGATCAGGTAGACGAACAGCCCGCTGAAGGGGAAGAGCGGCAGGAACCAGACGGCCACGACGAAGCGAAGGGCGAACTCGGTCATTACAGCCACCTCAGCCAGCGATTGAGTCGGCCGGAGAGTCTGAACAGGGCTCGACCCAGCAGCGAGTAAAGATCGGAGATATATAGCTCGCGCGAGAGGTGGGTGTAGGCATTCACCCACAACGCCCGGCGGTTGTGTAGCTCACCCTGGCGGCGGTCGGTGCGGTAGACCAGCAGCCAGCCGACGAAAATGACCAGGGTAATGAGCGCGACGAGGATATAGAACCAAGGCTGGTCGATGCTGGCAGCGTGGTAGATGGCGAGCCTCATCGATTCGTCGGGATACAGGAAGACGCCGAATCCGTAGCTGATCAGGGTATAACCGACCACGATGATCAGCAACGAAACGATCGCGAGGATCACCATGCGCCAAGGGTCGCCGCTTTCCATGCGATGGATCGAGTACAGCAGTTGTGCGCCGGTCATCCAGCCGAAGAACAGCAGCACGATGGCGCCCTGTTCCTGGAACAGGTCGCTGACGACGAACCAGTGGGCGAAGCCAAGCAGCAGCGCAGGTACGGCCACGGTGAGCAAGGCCATCGCCAGCCAGGAAGGTTTGCTGGCGCTGGGTTGGCGTTCAACGACGAAGGTGTACACGCTGTTTTTCGGCACATTGTCGGTGTGTCGTGCGCTGCCGATGACTCCCCCGGAATTGAGGAACAGCGTGCCCTTGAACAGGCCATGTGCGATGAGGTGGAAGATCGCGAGCGGAAAGGCGCCGACACCGCATTCCATGATCATGAAGCCCATCTGGCCCATGGTCGAGTAGCCCAGAGACTTCTTGATGTCGTTCTGGATGAGCATGAGCATGGAGCCGATGATGGCAGTCAGCAATCCCACTACGAAGGCCCAGTGCAATACGCTGCCGGCGTTGATGAAGATCGGTGCGAAGCGGTTGATGATGAAGGCGCCAGCGTTGACGATGCCTGCGTGCATCAGTGCGGAAACCGGGGTTGGGCCCTCCATCGTGTAGGGCAGCCAGGTGTGCAGGAGGAACTGCGCTGAGCGGGCGAACGCGGACAGCACGATCAGGGCCGCTGCGGTGCCGACGACCGGCCAGCCGCCGATGTCCAGTCCTGGCGCTATGCGCACCAGTTCGAAGAGCTTGGGTAGGTATAGCGTACCGTAGGCGTGATACAGCAGCGCTGCTGCCAGGACCATGGGAATGTCGCCAAGACGGTAGGTCAACAGGGTCCAGAGCGCATAACGCTGGGCGCTGCGGCTGCGGGTTTCGAAGCCGAGCAGGAAATACAGCAGGATGCCGATGAGATGCCAGGCGACCAGCAACAGAATCAGGTTGCCGGCAAGCACCATCAGCATCAGGGCCGCCGTCATCAGGTCGAGCAGCATGAAGAAATGTGCGTAGCGCGGCTCCTCGGCCATGTAGCGCAGGGAATAGACATGAACGACGAGACTGATCGCCGCAATGACCGTGGCCATCAGCGTGCCCAGCGGGTCGAGCAGCAGAAATCGGTAAATACCGTGACCGACAGGTGCCTGATAGCCTGCCAGCTGACCTACGAGCAGCGCGCCCGCAAGCGCCAGCTCTACCACGATGAGGATTACGCTAAGTCTACCCGCGCGCAGCGCCGTGCCCTGGGGCATCGCTCTGATCGCCGCTGCCGAGAGCAACGGGAGTGTGGGTAGAAGCAGGAGCAATATTTCCATCACCCGCTCGCCCTGTTGGCTGAATCAAATGTAGGCCGCGCGTTGCAGGTTGGCACTGGGGCTGCGATCCGATGCGCCTGGTTGCTGCGGTGGTATCCGGTGGCGGGACAGGGTTCCTGGCATCGACTCTTCATGACGTGATCTCCGGTTGGCCAGGCGGTTTCTTGGCCAAGCGTCGGTTGCGCAATCAAGGGTTAAGCTTATGCGATACATCAGGTTGTGTTATGCAAAACAAATATAGTATAGCTTAATTTAATTCTAAGTCTTGTCGTCGATGCAAGTTTCCGCGTATAGGGTGTTTGTATGGTTTCAGCACCCAATGCAGGTGAGGCAGAGGCCGGAGGCATGCCGGACTGAGGTGGATTGAGGTGCATTCGACGCTGCACAGATATCGGTGGCTGCGCACCGTAACGCGAAAGCGCTATGATTACTGCGGCATTGGCCGCCTGCCGAGGCGGTCGCGCTACACTGAAAATATCCATACGAAGCGATAAGAAACAGGAGACGATGGAATGTGTAGACGGACTTTGGTAGCCGCCGGCCTGCTGCTGGCGTCGTGTGGCACAGCTTGGGCAGGCGAGGTCAATACGGCCATCGTCAATGCCGATCGGTATCTGTCGGTCCAGTTGGGCGGCATGCAGCAGAATTATCGCGAGACGTATAACGGGACGGTGCCTGACAAGGAGCAGGGAACGATACCAAGTATCGGTATCGAGTACTCGTTGCTGGGGTTGGATCGTCCGTTTCGCTTTGTGCTGGGGCTGAATTACGCCAGTGGCGATACCCATTACATCGGCAGCTTGCAGAATGGCACGCCGTTTAACACGGTAACGGGGAATCACATCCTCGATGCCCATATCGGCCTCGGCTACGCCTTCGGTTTCGGTTCATTCGCGCTCATTCCCGGAGTTGAGTACGGCGAACATAGCTGGACTCGCAATATCAGCCACAACGCGGATATCTACTATCCGGCCGCCAACACGGTTGTGGCCGGCGGGCAGGAGCGCTACGGCAATCAATACGCCGCATTCACCTTGGATGGGCAGTTCGCGATCAATCAGGTTACCGTGCTGTCGCTGAGCGGCGCCTACGGTACGACGCTCAATCCGACGATGACGAACAGCTCGCATCCAGGCCTGACCTATTATTTAGGGACGAAGCCGTGGGCCCGAATCGGCCTGAAGCTGGATTACGCAGCGTATGAAAATCTTCACCTGGGGGTGGGCGTTAGCTATACGCGCTTCAAATATGGCATGTCCGGGCAGTATCCCGTCAGCAGCACCCTGCTGACGTTCGAGCCAAACAGCGAAACCCAGCAGACGAACTTCGATCTGACGCTGAGCTATAACTTCTAGACGGCGGACTCGGAGGTCGGGTGCCGGCGGGATTGCTCCCGACGGCACCGCCCCGCGGGGCGGTAATGGAAGGTTTGTGGGCTGGCTATCCGGTTGAAGCATGCTGGGCAACGTGGTCCGCGGCGGCGGCGGGCGTGATGCTGGCGTTGGGCGCAGTCCGATGGCGCCGATTCTTGGACCAGCCTTCGCTGGTTCATCTCTTCGTGATTTGCACGTTGTGCCTGTCCGCGCTGTGGAGACTACGGGCGGGCACGGCACCGGATCTGGGGCTGCACCTGCTCGGCGCCGCAACGGTTACATTGATGTTGGGCTGGGCGCTTGCCACCCTGGCCGGCATGTTGGCTCTCCTGGTTCCCGCCGTGCTCTGGGGCATCGGGGGCGGGACTCAACTGCCGGTGGATCTATTGAGCAGCGCGGTGCTGCCGGCCGCAGTGGTGTGGGGGCCGCACCGTCTGGTAGTGCGCCGTCTACCGGCGCACTTGTTCGTCTATCTGTATTTGTGCGCGTTCCTGGGCGGCGTATTGAGCGTGGTCGCCAGTTGCGTGACCGTCGCCTGCGCCAGGGGATGGCGGGTGCCTACCCGCCATCCCGTCTGTTGCACGATTACCTGGTCTACCTGCCGCTGCTCGCGCTGCCGGAAGGGATGCTCAACGGCATGTTGGTCACGGCTCTGGTGATGGTGCGCCCCGGCTGGCAGATCACGTACAGCGATGCGCGCTACCTCAAGAGCAAGTAGCGGAAGGCGGTCTGGCCGGCAGATTTGCGGTTTATAGCGTGGGGCCGAGACCGGCGATCACGATCACGACCAGCCCGAGCATCAGGTTGACGCCGATCAACTTGCGGATCTGTCCCAGGCGTCGTCCGCCTTCGGCGAAATTCTCTGCCGCGTTGGCCTGGCGAAGGCGGCGATATGGCGCAAAGAAGATGTGCGCGTAGATCAGCATCATCACGATACCGATGCCGAACATGGCGTGAATATACGGCGCGCTCTTCATGCCGCCGAAAAAGGCGAACATCATCCACAGGCCAGTGCCGAGCAGCAGGATCACGGCCAGCCAGACCCAGGGGAAGAAGCGGGCGAAGGTGGCTTCCCAGAGGCGCAGGCGGGGTGGCGGTTCGAGTACCGCCACCGCTGCGGGACGCAGGGCCACATAGGCGAAGAACATGCCGCCGACCCAGACGACGGCGGAGAGCAGGTGCAGGGTGAGCAGCAGCATCAGCATGATGGTTCCTCGGCGAATCGGTGTCCCGCGAAGCCGGGACGCGCGGGCATTGTGCTTCAACGCGCTGCCGCCGGACAACCGGTGACTGGCAGAGGGCTGTAAATCCTTATCCGATGCGTTAGAGTTCGCGTCCCTGGAAACGACACTGAGGCAGGCGTCCATCATGGCTAACGACAACCTGATTGCACCTTCCATCCTTTCGGCGGACTTCGCGCGTCTGGGCGAGGAGGTCAACCACGTGCTAGCGTCCGGTGCCGACATCGTTCATTTCGACGTGATGGACAATCACTACGTGCCGAATCTGACCATCGGCCCGCTGGTCTGCGAGGCGCTGCGCAAGCACGGCGTGACCGCACCCATCGACGTGCATCTGATGGTCAAGCCGGTTGATCGCATCATTCCCGATTTCGCCGCGGCCGGTGCCACGTACATCACCTTCCATCCCGAGGCCAGCGACCACATCGACCGCAGTCTGCAGCTGATCCGCGACAGCGGCTGCAAGTCCGGTCTGGTGTTCAATCCGGCCACGCCGCTGTCCTATCTCGAGTACGTGATGGACAAGGTCGACATGGTGTTGCTGATGTCGGTGAATCCGGGTTTCGGTGGCCAGAAGTTCATCCCGGCAACCCTGGAAAAATTGCGTCAGGCGCGCCGCCTGATCGACGAATCCGGATTGCCGATCCGCCTGGAGATCGACGGCGGCGTGAAGGTAGACAACATCCGCGAGATCAAGGCCGCTGGCGCCGACACCTTCGTCGCCGGCTCTGCGATCTTCGGCGCCGGCAAGGACAGCGACCCGAATCGCTACGATTCGGTGCTCGCGGCGATGCGCGCCGAACTGGCCAAGGCGGAGTAGCTCCGTGCTCGCGCGTCCCAGGCTGATACTCATAGATCTGGACGGGACGCTGGTCGACAGCGTGCCGGATCTGGCGTGGTGCGTGAACGAAACGCTGGACCGCCTCGGCATGGCGCAACATCCCGAGTCGGCGATACGTCAGTGGGTCGGCAACGGTGTCGACCGTCTGGTCGAACGAGCGCTGGTCAATGACATAGACGGGATGCCGGAACCCGACCTGCGCACCCGAGCGTTGCCCGTCTTCTATGAGCTGTATGCCGAACACACCGCCAAGCTCAGCCGGTTGTATCCCGGGGTCGAGGCGGGGCTGGACGCGTTTGCGGCGATGGGCTGTCATCTCGGATGCGTGACCAACAAGGCCGAGCGCTTCACGCTCCCGTTGCTGGAACATCTGGGCATTCTGGGGCGTTTCGGGTTGGTGGTGAGCGGCGACAAGCTGCCCGAACGCAAGCCTTCTCCGCGGCCCTTGCTGTACGCGGCCGAACATTTCCGCGTTGCGCCGGGCGATTCGACCATGATCGGCGATTCGCGCAGCGACGTGGCCGCCGCGCGGGCCGCGGGCTTCCAGATCGTCTGCGTCAGCTACGGCTACAACCACGGCGTCGATATCCGCGAGGAGCAGCCCGATGCCGTGGTCGACTCGATGGCGGAGATACCCGCGCTGTTTGAAACGTCTGTTGCGGGTTGAAATGCGGGACATGCGGCCACTAGCCAAGCGCCGCATGCCTGTGTTTATAATCGGGCCGCGGCCGATGCCGCGATAAACGTACGTCAATCTTCGAAAGATACAGGCATGGCCAATTTCCGAGTCAAAGCGATGTGGTGCACGATGCGATGGTGGCGCTGATTCAGCTTCGCCCCTACCGCACGTTCGCAACCCCAGACTCGGAATCTAGCCATGAGCCCTGAACAGTTCGCCCAACTCGCCGCGCGCGGGTTCAATCGCATACCTGTCGTCCGCGAGGTGCTCGCGGATCTGGACACCCCGCTTTCCGCCTACCTCAAGCTCGCCGACGCGCCCTATACCTACCTGTTCGAGTCGGTGCAGGGCGGCGAGAAATGGGGCCGTTACTCGATGATCGGCCTGTCCGCGCGCGATGTGGTGCGCGTTCGCGGTCACGAGGTGACGGTCGAATCCGCCGGACGGGTTGTGGAGCGTCTTCGAGTCGACGATCCCCTGGCCTGGATCGAGGACTTGCAAGCGCGCTACCGCGTGGCCGAGCGCGACGACCTGCCGCGTTTCACCGGCGGTCTGGTCGGCTATTTCGGTTTCGACACTATCCGCTATATCGAACCGCGGCTCGCGCGCGGGGCCGAGGATAAGGCGGACCCCATTGGCACCCCCGACATCCTGCTCATGGTGTCGGAGGAAGTGGTGGTGTTCGACAACCTGAGCGGAAAGCTGTCCTGCATCGTGCATGCGGACCCCGATGCGCCCGATGCGTTGACGCGCGCCGAACGCCGGCTGGACGAGCTCGCCGCGCGGTTGCGAGATGCCCGCGCGGCCTATCGCGCCAAATCGGGTACGCGCCAGGTCGACGAGGCCGATTTCACGTCCAGTTTCACACGCGAAGGCTATGAAGACGCGGTGCGACGTATCCGCGAGTACATCGTCGAGGGCGATGTCATGCAGGTGGTGCCCTCGCAGCGTATGTCGATTCCCTTCGACGCCCGCCCGCTGGACCTCTACCGGGCGCTGCGCCAGCTCAATCCCTCCCCCTACATGTACTATCTCCATCTGGACGATTTCCACATCGTCGGTTCGTCCCCGGAAATTCTTGCGCGGCTGGAGGACGGCGAGGTCACCGTGCGTCCGATCGCCGGCACGCGCCCGCGCGGGCGCAATGCCCGCGAGGATCGAGATCTGGAGGCGGAATTGCTCGCCGACCCCAAGGAGATCGCCGAACACTTGATGTTGATCGACCTCGGTCGCAACGACGCCGGCCGCGTCAGCGAGGTGGGTTCGGTCACGGTCACCGAACAGATGACCATCGAGCGCTATTCGCACGTGATGCACATCGTCTCTCATGTCACCGGGCGCCTGCGCACCGGGCTGGGGGCGATGGACGTACTGCGCGCGACCTTCCCGGCCGGTACCGTGAGCGGCGCGCCGAAGATCCGCGCGCTGGAAATCATCGACGAGCTCGAACCGGTGCGCCGGGGAGTCTATTCCGGAGCCGTCGGCTACCTTGCCTGGAACGGCAACATGGATACCGCCATCGCCATCCGCACGGCCGTGATCAAAGACGGCACGCTGCATATCCAGGCCGGTGGCGGCATTGTCTACGACTCGGTACCCGCTGCCGAGTGGGAGGAGACGTTGAACAAGCGTCGTGCCATGTTCCGCGCCGTCGCCCTGGCTGAGGCCGGGCTCGATGGTGGCCATCGGTGAGAGGAGTGCCGTCATGCTGCTGATGATCGACAACTACGATTCCTTTACCTACAACCTGGTTCAGTATCTGGGCGAACTGGGCGCCGACGTCGCGGTGCGGCGCAACGACGCCGTCACGCTGGACGAGATAGAACGCTTCGCGCCCTCGCATATCGTCGTCTCGCCTGGGCCCTGTACGCCGAACGAAGCCGGTATTTCGATGGCGGCGATCGAGCGTTTCGCCGGACGCATCCCCATTCTCGGCGTGTGCCTTGGCCACCAGTGCATCGGTCAGGTGTTCGGCGGTCGGGTCATCCATGCGCGCGAGATCATGCATGGCAAGACCTCGCCGATCCATCATGCCGATCGAGGCGTTTTCGCCGGTTTGCCCCAGCCGATGCAGGCCACCCGCTATCACTCGCTGGTGGTCGCGCGCGAAGGTCTGCCCGAGGCATTGGAAGTGACTGCCTGGACCGAGCTCCGCGAAGGCGAGTTCGACGAGATCATGGGATTGCGCCACCAGGATCTCGCGGTCGAGGGTGTGCAGTTCCATCCGGAATCCATCCTCACGCCAGAGGGCCATGCGTTGCTGGCCAATTTCCTGCGCGTCGATTCGCCGCGGAGGGCGGCCGCATGAACCTCACCGAAGCCATCGCGCGACTGCTCGCGCGCGAGGATCTCGGCACCGCCGAGATGAACGATGTGATGGGGCTGATCATGGGCGGCGAGGCAACGTCGGCGCAGATCGGGGCATTCCTGATGGGCCTTGCCATGAAAGGCGAAACCGTGACCGAAGTCGCGGCGGCGGCCCATGTCATGCGCGGACTCGCCCTGCCCGTGGACATCGATACCGAGGGCGTGGTCGATATTGTCGGCACCGGAGGCGACGGCGCGCGGACCTTCAATGTTTCGACCACAGCAAGCTTCGTCGTGGCAGGGGCGGGTGGTCGCGTGGCCAAGCACGGCAATCGCTCGATATCCAGATCGTCGGGTTCTGCTGACGTACTCGAAAGCCTCGGCATCCCACTCGATCTCAAGCCGGCGCAGATCGCGCGCTGCGTGCGCGAAGTGGGCGTCGGCTTCATGTTCGCGCCCATGCACCATGCCGCAATGAAGCACGCGATCGGGCCGCGCCGCGAGATGGGCGTGCGCACGATCTTCAACGTGCTGGGACCGTTGACCAACCCGGCGGGGGTGAAGAATCAGTTGCTGGGTGTCTACAGTCCGCGCTGGGTCGAGCCATTGGCCGAGGTGCTGCAGCGTCTCGGCAGTCGCCATGTGATGGTGGTGCATGCCGAGGACGGACTCGATGAAATCAGCATCGCGGCGCCGACGCGGGTTGCCGAACTGCGCGACGGCCGGATTCGGAGTTATCGGCTCAATCCCGAAGACTGCGGGTTGGCACTCGCGCCGCTCGATGCGATCCGCGTTGACGACCCTGCAGCCAGCCGTGCGATGGTGATGGGCGTGCTCGCGGGCGAACGCGGCCCAGCCCGCGATATCGTACTGCTCAATGCCGGCGCGGCCCTGTACGTCTCCGGGCATGCGCAGGACATGTGCGACGGTGTGGCCCTGGCGGCACGCGCCATCGACAGCGGTGCTGCCCGCGCGCGGCTGGATGCCTTTGTTCGCTTAGCACAAGCGCTGGCGGGTGGCGAGGCAACGTGAACATGCCCCGTAGCGACATCCTGCGCACCATCCTCGCACGCAAGGCCGAGGAGTTGGCGGAAAGGCGTGCCGCCGTCCCGCTCGATGCGATGCGGGCCCGTACCGCCGATGCCCCGCCGGTGCGCCCCTTCGCCGCCGCGCTCGAGGCGAGAATCGCCGATGGGCGGGCCGGCGTGATCGCCGAAATCAAACGTGCGTCGCCGAGCAAGGGGCTGATCCGCGAGCATTTCGATCCCCCCGCGATAGCGCGCAGCTATGCGGCGGGCGGTGCCAGCTGTCTTTCGGTGCTCACCGACCGCGATTTCTTCCAGGGCGACGATGCCTATCTGATGGCGGCGCGCGAGGCCTGTGGGTTGCCGGTGCTGCGCAAGGATTTCGTAATCGACGTCTATCAGGTCTATGAGGCAAGGGTGCTCGGTGCCGATTGCATACTGCTCATTGTGGCCGCGCTCGACGACGTCGTGCTTGCCGAATGTCTGGAGCTTGCCCAGAAGCTGGGCATGGACGCGCTGATCGAAGTACACGACGCGGATGAGCTGCGCCGTGCACTTGCCTTGCCGGGTGGTCTGTTGGGTATCAACAATCGCAATCTGCGCACCTTCGAAACTCGGCTGGAAAATACGCTGGACCTACTGGAAAGCATACCGTCGGCACGTCGTGTGATTACCGAGAGCGGGATCCGTTCCCGCGAGGATGTCGCGCGCATGCGGGCGGCGGGTGTACACGCCTTTCTGGTCGGCGAGACCTTCATGCGTGCCGACGATCCCGGTACGCAGCTGGCCGCATTGTTCGATTGACGCTGCGCCGTCGGCGCATCCTGGAGGTGGATGATTATGAAAGCCCGGGTCAAATGGCTGGATCATATGAGCTTCGTCGGGGAGTCCGAGAGCGGGCATTCCGTGGTCATGGACGGCGCACAGGAATTCGGTGGACGTAATCTTGGCCTGCGGCCGATGGAGATGCTGTTGCTCGGTATGGGCGGCTGCTCTTCCTTCGACGTGGTTAACATCCTCAAGCGCGGGCGACAGGATCTCGTCGGTTGCGAAGTGCTGTTGGAGGCTGAACGCGCCAGTGAAGACCCCAAGGTGTTTACCAGGATTCATGCGCATTTCGTGGTGAGCGGTCGCGATCTCAGCGAGAAGCGAGTCGCCCAGGCGGTACAGCTTTCGGCTGAAAAGTACTGTTCCGCCTCGATCATGCTGGGGCAGATGGCCCGGATCACCCACGACTTTGAGATCGTGGCCGTCTGAGCCACTTTCATCCTCAGGTACAGGAGCAGGATATGCAGCGTCCACCGGCGACGGGCGGGATGCGCCATCTGGCGTTGAACGTCATCAATTTGGAGGCTGCCGAGCGATTCTACGTCGAGTTGCTCGGCATGGGGGTGGAATGGCGCCCCGATCCGGACAACCTCTATCTCTGTTCGGGTTGCGACAATCTGGCCCTGCACCGCGCGGCCGAATCCGCGCACGCGGAATCGGGGCAGCGTCTGGATCACTTGGGTTTCATCCTGCGCGAGCCGGAGGATGTTGACGCCTGGTTCGAGTTCCTCCAGGCGCATGACGTGCCGATCGACAAGCCGCCTCGCACCCATCGCGACGGCGCGCGCAGCTTCTATTGCTTCGACCCGGATGGCAATCGGGTGCAAATGATCTATCATCCGCCCGTCGCCGCCGCCTGCGGCTGAATCGAGCATTGTTTTTAGGAGGACGCAGCGGGTGCCCAAGGCCAAGCAGCGCAAGATCAAGCTCCATGGTTTCAACAACCTGACCAAGAGCCTGAGCTTCAATATCTACGATATCTGCTACGCGCAGACCGAAGAACACCGGGCCGAGTACATCGCGTATATCGATGAGGTCTATAACGCCACGCGTCTGACGCAGATCATCACCGAGGTGGCTGACATCATCGGTGCCAATATCCTCGACGTTTCCCAGCAGGACTACGAGCCCCAGGGCGCCAGTGTGGTGATGCTGATTTCGGAGGAGCCCATCGTTTCCGAGCAGGTTGAAAACGTCGAGGAACCCGGGCCACTGCCGGAGACGGTGCTCGCGCACCTGGACAAGAGCCACATCACGGTGCATACCTATCCCGAGAGTCACCCGCAGGGAGGCATCAGCACCTTCCGCGCCGATATCGATGTATCCACCTGTGGGCGAATCTCCCCGTTGCGCGCCCTGAACTATCTGATCCACAGCTTCGAGTCTGACATCGTGACGGTGGATTACCGCGTCCGCGGCTTCACCCGCGACATCCGCGGCAAGAAGCACTACATCGACCACAAGATTAACTCGATCCAGAACTTCCTCGCCAGCGACACCCGCGAGAGCTATCAGATGATCGACGTCAACGTCTATCAGGAGCACATTTTCCATACCAAGATGCTGCTCAAGGATTTCAATATCGACAACTACCTGTTCGGCATGGGCCGTGGCGATTACACGGCCGCCGAGCTCAAGAAGATCGAGCGCCGCCTGAAACGGGAAATGTCGGAAATCTTTTACGGCCGCAACATGGTGCGTGCGCGCTGACTACAGGCGCTCTGCCGTCGTCGTCATGACCTTGGACACGATGCGCATCATCCCGCGTACCGGGGCGGGCAGCTTGGCCGCGCCGGCCGTCCGCGCCTTGTAGGCATGGTGCGTCTCGTCCTCGCGCATCTGCACCAGGACCGCCCGGCTGCGCTGGTCGTCCATCGGCAGCTTCTGCAGGTGCTCGTCGATATGCCGCACCACCTGCTGTTCCGTTTCGTCGACGAATCCCAGGCTCCAGCGGTCGCCGGCGAGCCCTGCCAGGGCGCCGATGCCGAAACTGCCCCAGTACCAGAACGGGTTGAGATAGCTCTTGTGCTCGCCCAGTGCCTGCAGACGAGCCTCGCACCAGGCCAGATGGTCGTTTTCCTCGTCCGCGGAGCGCTGCATCTGTTCGCGGACCTCGGCATTTTTCGCCGTGGCGGCTTGCCCCTGGTATAGCCCCTGGGCGGATACCTCACCCGCGTGATCGACACGCAGCAACCGCCCGGCGAGTCGTCGACGTGCATCGTCCAGTTCGGCTTCCTGTAGGCCGCTTGCTGGATTGGGGCGTCCGGTCGTCGGCGGCGCGGCGTAGACGGTGCGCAAGGATTGGTCGATGGCACCGAGGAGACGATCGATCTGGCTTAGGTTTCTCATGCCGCAAGACTAAGCGACGTCATTGGTCGTCGCAAGAGGCGGCAGGAGTCGTGCGATGAGGGTCACGGGGTGGACGACCTCGACCTCATGGCCGGCACGGCGCAACGCGGCCTGGAGGTGAAGCGAGCATCCGATGTTCGTGCTGACCACGCAGTCGGGGGCGGTACGCGCGATGTCGGCGACCTTGTCCGCGACCAGCGTATCGGCCATTTCGGGGTGGTCGAGCATATAGCGGCCGGCGGCGCCGCAGCATTGGTCGTTGCGAGCGATCTCGTACGTGTTGACCCCCGGGATGCGTGCCAGCAACGCGAGGACATCGCTGTCGGCATGCAACACGCGTCGTAAGGAACAGGGCGTGTGTACGGCTACCCGCAGGTCTGTTTTTGGCCAGGCGATGCCGGACCAGTCGGCTGTCAGCAGGAACGAGCAGATGTCCTGGGTAGCATGGGCCAAGGGTGCGGCGGCGTTACCGTGCCAGCTGACCATGTCCTTGAGCGTGGCGCCGCAACCACTGGCGGTCGAAAGGATCGGCAGAGTCGGCGTGAACGCGGCGAGATTGGTTTGTGCCAGGGCCTGTGCGGAGGTTTCGTCGCCGGCGTGCAATGGCAGGGCCCCGCAGCAGGTCTGCGCTTCCGGCACGACCACGCGGTAACCCAGATACATCAATACCGTGTGTGCCGACAGCAGCGTGGCGCGATCGAAGACCTCTCCTGCACAGCCGGTGAACAATTGTACCGTCGGCTTGTCCGTATCCTCATCGAAGGACGAATCCATTCCGGTCTGTGCATCCATGTCGATGAGTGGGGTTTTTTGCAGTTTGGGCATCAGGCTGTGTAGCCTGCCGAGGCCGGCGGGAAGGGCGTCGGCAAATTGAGTCCCCCATCGATCGACCCCGCTGTCCTGCCAGAAACGCAGTGCCGCATAGACCAGCCGCCTCAATTTGCGGCTACGCGTGAACTGCCGGAGGACGCGAGACTCCAAGGGCTGCGGCCCGGCCGGTCGGGTATTTCCAGCCAACTCGCTGCGGACGGCGTCGATCAGCGATGCGTAGGGGACGCGAGAAGGGCACATGTCCTCGCAGGCGCGACAGACCAGGCAGCCGTCGAGGTGCTCGATGACGCGCGCGTCTGCCTTGATCGCGCCACGCGCCAAGGCCTGGATCAGCGATATCCGGCCTCTCGGCGAATCGGGTTCCTGGCGGCTCTGCAGGTAGGTGGGGCAGTGCGGCAGACAGAGTCCGCATTGCACGCAACTGTCAGTGGCAAGGAAGCGTTCTGGATGAGGCAAAGATGCATCGGGAGGCAGGCGTGGGCTCATTTCATCCTGTGAAGCGACTTGAGAGAGGTACTCATGCGTTCGTTTGTCTATGTTATCGCCATCGGCCTCATGGCGTTTGCTTGCTTGAATTCGGCCCAAGCAGCTGCGCCGCCAGTGGGATGGTCAGGTTACATTCAATTGGGAGGCGTGCAGACCACAGGTAATACTGAGTCGAGTACGGCTGATGGCAAGTTCAAGCTCAACTACCTGCGAGACCCTTGGCAAAATACTTTCAGACTCAGTGGTCTCTATGCCTCAAGTTACGGTACGACCAGTGCGCAGAGTTGGGAGGGTTCCAATCAAGCGCGCTATTCCTACACCAAACACAATTATCTCTTCGGATTGCTGAATGCTCAGGCGGTGAGATTCAGCGGCTACGATTACCAGGTTTCCGAAGTTGCGGGGCTGGGGCGGAGGCTATATGACACTGCCCGTCAGACTCTCGATGTCGAGGCGGGTGTTGGTGCTCGCCAGAGTCGTCTGACGCAGGGCGTGGCACAAGATACGGCTATCGCCAGGCTCGGAGCCGGATACGAATTCGACATCAGTAGCCATTCCATGTTCAGCCAACACGTGTCGGCCGAGATCGGTAAGGACAACACGTATATCAAGTCGGTTTCCGGGCTCAAGATGAGCATATATGGGGCGTTGAGCGCGAATCTGACGTACACCGTCACACACAACAGCAATGTGCCGGCTGGCACGCGCAAGACGGATACGATTTCCTCGGTCACCCTGGAGTATGATTTTTGATCCGTCAGCCACACATGGCGTGACCGTGATATAGAGGATTGCGATGAGCTATTACGAGAAGCACGTCTTTTTCTGCACCAATCAACGTGATGGTGGCAAGGCGTGTTGTGGTGATCGTGGTTCTTCGGCTATGCGCGACTACGCAAAGGCCAGAACCAAAGCATTGGGGATTGCCGGTGCTGGGCGTGTACGTGTCAATAATGCGGGGTGCATGGGGCGCTGCGAAGAGGGGCCCGTACTGGTCGTTTACCCCGAGGGCACCTGGTACACCTACGAGGATCGGGACGACATCGATGAAATCATTGAAGAGCATCTCTTAAATGGGCGTGTCGTAGAGGCGCTCAAAATCTAATTGACAAGTATATTCTTAAATTTTAATATTCAAGCGTGGTGTGGATAAGGCTGAGTAAGTCTCATCCGACATCCCATCCTCCTTTGGTGGTATTGGGCGCGGCCTTCTGGTCGCGCACTTTTTTATGCCCCGCCTGTGCATGTCTCAATTCCTCTCAAGCTTGACTATATTTAAGAGCTTGTTTATATATAAATACGCTGATTTGCTTTTTGGCATTTCGGCATCTCCCCTGATTCGTTCTTGATTTACGTTGGAGCGCGGCTTTGTGCCGCGCTTTCTTTTTGCTGGTGGCTTGTCGTGTCTGCTTGCGCACGAGGCATACGTCAGTTAATATTCCGCCCCTTTCTATGTGGCGCGGCGTTTGCGCCCGACAGCGTGAACCCTAGCGGAGCAGTGATACGCGATGAAGACCTTTAGTGCGAAACCGGCCGAAGTCAGGCGCGAGTGGTATCTGGTGGATGCCAAGGGCAAGACCCTGGGGCGTCTCGCCACCGAGATCGCCCGGAGACTGAGGGGCAAGCACAAGCCCGAATATACGCCGCATGTCGACACGGGCGATTACATCGTGGTCGTCAATGCCAGCCAGCTGCGCGTGACCGGAGCGAAAACCACCGACAAGATGTACTACCACCACACCGGTTACATCGGCAACATGAAGTCGGCGAGCTTCGAGAAGATGATGCAGAAGAACCCTGCCAAGGTGCTTGAGCTCGCGGTGAAGGGCATGCTGCCCAAGAACCCGCTGGGTCGTGCCATGCAGAAGAAGCTCAAGGTTTACGCCGGTGCCGAGCACCGCCATGTGGCGCAGCAGCCCGCGCCGCTCGAACTCTAACGTATCAGGAAAGATTCATGGCACTGACGCAGTATTATGGTACCGGTCGTCGCAAGAGCTCCGCGGCGCGTGTTTTTCTCCGCCCTGGCTCGGGCGCCATCACGATCAATGCGAAGCCCATCGACGAATACTTCGGGCGCGAGACTGCGCGCATGATCGCGCGCCAGCCCCTTGAGGCGGTCCAGCTGAGCGACAAGTTCGACGTCAAGGTCACAGTCGAGGGTGGCGGTTCCAGCGGACAGGCTGGCGCGATTCGCCTGGGTATCGCCCGTGCCCTGCAGGTTTACGACGAATCGCTGCGCGGTGACTTGCGACACCATGGCTTCCTGACTCGCGATGCCCGTGAAGTGGAGCGCAAGAAGGTTGGTCTCCGCAAGGCCCGCCGCGCGACGCAGTTCTCCAAGCGTTAAGCGCAGCGTTCTCCGGTTCTTGGGGGATCGTCTAGCGGCAGGACTACGGACTCTGACTCCGTCAACCTAGGTTCGAATCCTAGTCCCCCAGCCATTATCAAGGCCCCGTTTCGGGGCCTTGTTGTTTTGCAGCGGAATGCCATCGGTTCACTGGGTTTGGTGTGCCCCCATTTTTTGCGCGAACAACTTGTTATGACATGGTATGCTGCACTATCCTAGGTAATCCTAATGTTGCAATTATGTTACACGGGTGCACATATGTGTGTTTTGCGCACAAAAATTCTTGCTTGTGTTTGCGCTGCCGCGTATAAAGGCCGGGTCCTGCAACACAGGGCTTGTTGACAACAATATTCGCAAGGAGTCATGGCTCATGAAGAAAACCCTTATCGCGGCCGCGGTGAGTGCGGCGCTTGCAGTCCCTGCGATCGCGCAGGCCGATGTAACCCTGTACGGCAAGTTCGAGGGTTCGCTCGACTACCTCAACACCGCCAGCAATACGACGGTGAATGGCACCTACTACGGTGTTACGAACGGCACCAGCACGAACCAGTCCCTTTCCGGCTTAAACCTGAACAGCTCGCGTTGGGGCATCAAGGGCTCGGAAGATCTGGGCGACGGTCTGCGCGCAATCTTCCAGGTCGAGAGCACGATCACTGCCGAAGGCAAAGCGAAACTGGGTAACCGCAACACCTTCGTGGGTCTGAGCGGCGGTTGGGGTACCGTGATCGCGGGTCGTCACGACACGCCGATGAAGGCCCTTGGTCGCAGCGTTGATCTCTTCGGTGACCAGATCGGCGACTCCCGTGACCTGATATCAGGCACCAAGTATCTTCCGGGCAATGGCAGCATCAACAAGACCGCAGGCTTCGATCTGCGCACGCCGCAGACGGTTGCCTATGTCACGCCCAGCATGGGTGGTTTCAAGGCGGTTGGTGCCTATGCCATGGCTGGAGGCGTGAACAATGGTGCCGCATATAGCCTCCTGGGTCAGTACTCGATGGGCCCGATGATGGTCGGTTTGGCCTACGAGAGCCATGGCAAGGGGTTGTACTCCGGCGCAACCAAGAGCGAGACCGGTATTCGTCTGGCCGGCTCCTACAAGGTGGGTGCCCTGAAGTTCGTCGGCTTGTATGAACAATTGAGCCACCTCGGCGGCGTGGAGAATGTGACCTACAGCAACGGCCAGACCGACAAGGCGAATGTGAATGTCTATGGTCTCGGCGTGGCGTACACGATGGGTTCCAACGTTCTGAAGACCCAGGTCTACCAGTCCAACCCGGATGGCAGCAACAACAATTCCACGATGTGGGCTGTGGGTGCCGAGCATCACTTCAGCAAGAAGGTCATGGCGTTCGTCGACTACGCAGTGATGAATAACCAGAACCTCGCTGGTGCCGCGCCTTGGTACGGTGGCAAGGAATACGGTTCGTATGTCGGTCAGAACTCTGGCGCGGCTTCCTACACCGTGGCTCCTGGCAAGAACCCGTCCGCCGTTTCCACCGGTCTGATGGTTTCCTTCTAAGATCGCGGAAAAGACGTACGATGACGGGCGCCCTTCGGGCGCCCGTTTTTTTGTGCGCCGAATGATGGCTTGAAAGCCAGTATAACGCACGGCTTTTTGTTTGGCGCCGTTCCCCGTATGCTTGGCGCTTTGCATCGATCCGTCCGCAATGTCCGAACGCATCCGCGAGATTCCCTACAATTACACCTCGTTTTCGGATCGGGAAATCGTAATCCGGTTTCTCGGCGAAGCCATGTGGGACATCCTCAACCGTTTGCGCGGTACCCGGCGCACCGGGATTTCTGCGCGCATGCTGTTCGAGGTGCTCGGCGACATGTGGGTGGTGGCAAGAAACCCCTACATCCAGGACGACTTGCTCGGCAACCGCAAACGCCTGTCCCAGTTGATCGATGCGATGCGTCACCGCCTCGATCAGATTGTCGAGCGTTCGGAAGGCAACGACGACGCACTGCGCCTCGCCGACGCCGCACGCCAGGCGGTGACGCGCTTCGCGGAAAGCTTTCCCGCAGAGCGTAAACGCCGTGCACGTGCGTTGCGCCGGTTTGCGCGACATACCCGACGCGACAATATCGATTTCGGCGGCTTGGCGCGCGTCTCGCATGTGACCGATGCCACGGACTGGCGTGTGGAACTGCCTTTCGTGGTGCTCACCCCGGACAGCGAGGCGGAGATGGCGGCGCTGGTGCAGGACTGCATCACCCTGGGCCTCACGGTCATTCCGCGCGGAGGCGGTACCGGCTATACGGGGGGCGTCATCCCGCTGACGCCGGATGGTGCCGTGATCAATACGGAAAAGCTCGAAGGGCTTTCCGAGGTGCGCCTCATGGATCTGCCGGAAGGGCCGCGAGGCGTTGCCACGGTGCGTGCCGAGGCTGGGGTCGTAACCAAGCGGGTGTCGGATCTCGCGGCGGCGAATAGCCTGGTGTTCGCGGTCGACCCGACCTCGCAGGACGCGTCGACCATCGGCGGCAATGTCGCCATGAACGCCGGCGGCAAGAAGGCCGTTCGCTGGGGAACGACGCTCGACAACCTCGTGTCCTGGCGTATGGTGACACCCGATGCCGACTGGCTCGAGGTGGAACGGCTCGATCACAACCTCGGCAAGATTCACGAACAGGAAACCGTGCGCTTCCGCGTCACGCACTACAAGGCGGACGGCAGGACGCCGCGCGGCGAGCCGGAGATACTGAGTTTTTCCGGGGGCAGCTTTCGCAAGACCGGGCTCGGCAAGGATGTGACCGACAAGTTTCTCGGCGGCCTGCCGGGCGTGCAGAAAGAGGGTTGCGACGGCCTGATCACGTCCGCCGTGTTCATTCTGCACCGCATGTCGGCCCACACCCGCACGGTGTGCATGGAATTCTACGGCGCGGATCTCCACGCTGCCGTGCCGGCGATCGTGGAGATCAAGGAGCTGCTCGATGCCGCCGCAGGGGTCGAACTGGCGGGTCTGGAGCACCTCGACGAACGCTACGTCAGGGCAGTCAAATACACGCCGAAGGGTGCGCGCGGCGAGCGGCCGAAGATGGTCTTGATCGCGGACATCGCCGGGGACGACGCCGACGCCGTGGCCCAGGCGGCCTCGCGGGTGGTGCGCATCACCAATCAGCGCGGAGGCGAGGGTTTCGTCGCCGTCAGCGCAGAGGCGCGGCGACGTTTCTGGGCGGACCGGGCGCGTACCGCGGCTATCGCGGCGCATACCAACGCCTTCAAGATCAATGAGGATGTGGTCATTCCTCTCGAGCACCTGGCGGCCTACAGCGAGGGCATCGAGCGCATCAACATTCGCCTGTCGATCGGCAACAAGCTACGCGTCATCGAGCGCATGACGGCCTACCTGGAAGGGGATCTGCCGGAGCTCGCGCGCAGCGGTGGATACGATGGCAGCGACGAAGGCAGGCAATTGCTTTCGATCAAGCTGGCGGCCGCCCAGGCGCATCTGCGCGCGGTCGAAAGCCGCTGGCGCGGTCTGCTCGCCTATGCAGAGGCGCCGGCCTCGGCGCACGAGGCATGGATCCCCGAATCGATCAGATCGCGGGTGCGTGAGGACGACACCCTGATGCGCCTGCTGCTCAGACGCGATCTCGTCGTGTCGTATCGTGCCGAGATCGAGCGCCCACTCAAGGAAATCTTCGACGGTCATGCGTTCGAGCCGCTGTGCGCGCGCCTCGACGGCATCCATCGAGAGGTGCTTTCGAGCCGCTTGTTCGTGGCGCTGCACATGCATGCCGGCGATGGCAACGTGCATACCAACATCCCGGTGAACTCGAACGACTATACGATGATGCGCGAGGCAGAATCGGTGGTCGACGAGATCATGGAACTGGCCAAATCGCTTGGCGGGGTGATTTCGGGCGAACATGGCATCGGTCTGACCAAGATGCAGTATCTCGAATCGCAGTACATCAACCCCTTCGTGGCCTATAAGCACCGTGTCGATCCTGAGGGCCGCTTCAACCGCGGCAAGCTGATGCCGGGTTCCGGGCTGGCACGCGCCTATACGCCGTCGCTGCGCCTGGTCGAGCAGGAGGCCCTGATCCTCGAGGCCAGTGAGCTGGGCGATCTTAACAACGACATCAAGGACTGTCTGCGCTGCGGCAAGTGCAAGCCGGTGTGTACCACGCACGTGCCGCGGGCCAATCTACTGTATTCACCGCGCAACAAGATTCTTGCGACGGGGTTGATCGTGGAGGCCTTCCTGTACGAGGAGCAGACCCGCCGAGGCATCTCGTTGCACCATTTCGAGGAGATGAACGACGTCGCGGATCACTGCACCGTCTGCCACAAGTGCCTCAATCCGTGCCCGGTGAACATCGATTTCGGGGATGTGAGCGTGCGCATGCGCCACATCCTCAAGCAGCGCGGGAAACGCCGCCCCAGCCCGATGACCGCCCTGTCGATGGGCTTTCTCAACGTGAAGGACCCCGCGACCATTCGCTTGATGCGCAAGGGCTTGATCGAATGGGGTTATCGATTGCAGCGCCTAGGTCACGACGTGTTGCGTCGTCTGGGTGCTTTGCCGACCAAGCGGCCGCCGGGATCGACGACCGGAAAACCCGCTCTGCGCGCGCAGGTCGTGCAGTTCGTCAGAAAGCCCATGCCGGCCAAGAGCATGCTGCCGGCACAGACCATGCGCGGGTTGCTGGCTCTCGAAGACCCCGCACTGGTGCCGATTCTGCGCGATCCTGCCACGACCACGGACGAGTCCGAGGCGGTGTTCTATTTCCCGGGTTGCGGGTCCGAACGACTGTTCAGCCAGATCGGTCTCGCGACGCTGGCGATGCTCTACGAGGTGGGCGCACAAACCGTGTTGCCGCCGGGGTATCTGTGCTGCGGATATCCGCAGACGGCCGGCGGCGATATCGAGAAGGGGCGCCAGATCACGACCGAGAACCGGGTGCTGTTCCACCGCGTCGCGAACACGCTCAACTACCTCGACATCAAGACGGTGATCGTGTCCTGCGGCACCTGCATGGATCAGTTGCTGAAGTACGAATTCGAGCGCATCTTCCCGGGGTGCCGTCTGCTCGATATCCATGAGTACCTGATGGAGAAGGGCGTCAAGCTGGACGGTGTGGAGGGCGTGCAGTACCTGTATCACGATCCCTGCCATACGCCGATGAAGACCCACGACCCGATCCGTGTCGCCTCCGATCTGATGGGGCAGGCGGTGACCCTGTCCGACCGCTGCTGCGGCGAAGCGGGTACCTTCGCGGTCAGCCGTCCGGACATCGCTACCCAGGTCCGCTTCCGCAAGGAGGAGGAGATCCGTGCCGGTATCCGCTCACTCACCGGCGAAGAGAAGGCCGAGGGCGGCAACGTGAAGCTGTTGACCAGCTGCCCCGCCTGCCAGCAGGGACTCGCGCGCTACGCGGGCGACACGGGGCTCGATACGGACTACATCGTGGTCGAGCTGGCTCGCCATCGTCTCGGCGAGACCTGGGCGGAAGGCTTCGTCGGGCGCGTGCGCAACGGCGGCATCGAGCGCGTGCTGCTCTGACGATCGGGCACAGCCGCTAGAGCTTGCGTGTCAGGTGGTGGGCGGTGATGGCAAAGCCTGCGCGCAGATAGAAGCGGTGGGCATCGAACCGCTGTACGCCCGAATCGAGCACCAATTGAAGACAGTCTGTCCGCCGTGCCGTTTCATCCAGCCATGCGATCACGGCGGTACCGAAACCCTGCGAGCGACCGGCCTCGTCGGTGACCAGGTCGTCGACATAGAGATGCCGGCCGATGGAGAGGTTTTCGACGATGCGGAACCCCGCCACCGCGCATACCCGGCTTTCCTCCTCGAGCATGGCCAGACGAAAACCGCTGGTCATCTGACTGCGGACGCGGGCTATGAACTCGTCGGCGACGAGGTGTGGCCTGAGCTGACGCATGACCGCGTAGCAGCGGCTGATGTCCTCGTCGGTTTGCGCCTCGCGCACGACGCTCGGGGAATGACCGTCCTCGGGCGTCACTTGAGAGTCTCGACACCCTGCTCCATGCCCAGCAGCAGCACGTCGGCCGGCCGTGCGGCGAACAGCCCGACGGTGACGATGCCGGGGATCATGTTGAGCTCGGTTTCGAGCTTGACCGGGTCCATGATCTCGAGGTTGTGGATGTCGAGGATGAGATTGCCGTTGTCGGTGGTAAAGCCCTCGCGCAGTACCGGTTTGCCGCCGCGCTTGACCAGTTCGCGGGCGACGAAGCTGCGCGCCATCGGAATGACCTCCAGCGGCAACGGAAAGCGCCCCAGGTAGTTGACCAGCTTGCTGCCGTCGGCGATGCACACGAAGCGCTCGCTGGCGCCGGCGACGATCTTCTCGCGCGTGAGCGCGCCGCCGCCGCCCTTGATCAGGTGCAGCTGCCGAGTGGCCTCGTCGGCGCCGTCCACGTAGAGCGGCAGCCCGCCGACGGCGTTGAGGTCGAACACGGGAATGCCGTGCGATTTGAGGCGCTGCGCGGAAGCCTCGGAGCTGGCCACGGTGCCGTCGATGCGACCCTTGATGCCTGCGAGCAGATCGATGAAATGGTTTGCCGTCGAGCCGGTGCCGATGCCGACCACCATGCCGTTCTCGACATAGGCGAGGGCTGCTTCCGCCACGGCCTTTTTCATGCTGTCCTGATCCATCTGAACTCCTGCGCAGTGTGCTGTCGAGCCATCATACCCGGATCGGGCGATGCGCCGGAAGCCGCGCTATTGCGGGGCAGAGGGTCCGCCTGTATCGTGCGCCGATGGACGAATATGTCAGACGTATCCTGACCGCAAGGGTCTACGACGTGGCGAAGGAAACGCCGCTGGACATGGCGCAGGGGATCTCGCGCCGCATGCGCAACACGGTGCTGCTCAAGCGCGAGGATCTGCAGCCGGTCTATAGCTTCAAGCTGCGCGGTGCCTACAACAAGATCGTGAATCTTCCGGAATCCGAGCGCGCGCGCGGCGTGATCACGGTCTCGGCCGGAAATCATGCGCAGGGCGTGGCCCTGGCGGCCAAGCAGCTTGGCGTACGCGCGGTCATCGTGATGCCGGTGACCACGCCATCGATCAAGGTCGAGGCCGTGCGGGCGTATGGCGCCAAGGCCGTGCTCGAGGGCGACGACTTCGACGCGGCCTTCGCCTACACCCAGAAGCTCATTGCCGAAGAGGGTCTGGTCTTCGTACCGCCCTTCGATGACGCCGACGTCATCGCGGGGCAGGGCACCATCGGCGTCGAACTGATGCGCCAGCATCGCGATCCGATCGACGCCATTTTCGTGCCGGTCGGCGGCGGCGGCCTGATCGCCGGCATCGCGGCCTATTTCAAGGCGCTTAGCCCGCAGACCCGCATCATCGGCGTCGAGCCCGACGACGCGCCCTCGATGCACGCCGCGTTGCGTCGCGGCCGGCGCGTTCGGCTCAAGCAGGTCGGGATCTTTGCCGACGGTGCCGCCGTGCGCGAGGTCGGGCGGGAGACCTTCCGGCTCGCGAAGCAATATGTCGACGAGGTGCTGCTGGTCGATTCGGACGAGATCTGCGCGGCGATCAAGGACATCTTCGACGATACGCGATCGATTTCGGAGCCCGCCGGTGCGCTGGCGCTGGCCGGCCTCAAGCGCTGGGTGGCGCGCGAGGGCGTCACCGAACAGACTCTGGTGGCCATCAACAGTGGCGCGAACATGAATTTCGACCGCCTGCGCCATGTGGCGGAACGCGCCGAGATCGGCGAGCGGCGCGAGGCCTTGCTGGCGGTGACCGTCCCCGAGCGCCCGGGCAGTTTCCGCAAGTTCTGTCGCGTGCTCGGGCGCCGGGCGATCACCGAGTTCAATTACCGATACGCGGACCCGGAGACCGCGCGCGTGTTCGCGGGCATCCGCTTGAGCGAAGGCGACGCCGAACGCAAGGCCATCGTCGAACGCCTTGAGTCCAAGGGTTATCCGGTGCTCGATCTGACCGACAACGAGATGGCCAAGCTGCACATGCGTTACATGGTCGGCGGCCACGCGCCGCGCGCGGACAACGAGATTCTTTTTCGCTTCGAGTTTCCGGAGCGTCCCGGCGCGCTGCTCGAATTCCTGATGCGCATGGGTGCGGCCTGGAACATCAGCCTGTTCCACTACCGCAACCACGGGGCCGCGGACGGTCGTGTGCTGGTGGGCATGCAGGTGCCGCCCGAGGAAAAGACCCTGGTCACCCAGTTTCTCGACGACCTGGGTTACCCCCACTGGGAGGAAACCCAGAATCCGGCCTATCGGTTGTTTCTGGCCTGAACTTCGCGGCCTCAGAGGCCCTTGTTCGCCAGCGCCTCTTCATTGAAGGCCGCGTCGATGGTCGCAATGACCTTTTCGACGGTGCGAAATCCCTCCACGGGCGCGTCGTCGGCCATGTACTTGAGGCGCAGCGCACCCAGGGCGTTGATCACCTGAACGCGCTCCCCGAGTACGGCATCGACGCCGTCGAGGCCCAGCTTGTCGGCCAGTTGGGTAATGATCTCGCCGGCATAGGGGTTGGCGTGTTCGCCGGAACGGGCCTTGCTCAGCGAGGCGGCCGGATCGCCGTCGAGCATGGGGTATCCGCTGTGGCGATCCAGGTAGGTCAGCAGTTCGGAAAAGGTCATGTGGGTCTCCGTGAGCGGTGTCGGGCGTCGACTAGGCTGCGATCAGCCCGGCTGCTAGCGGGCTGTTGCAGGTGTCGGCGACGCGTTGCAGGTAATACATGAGGTCTATCGGCAGCGAGAGGCCGTCGTGGACCTGGATCGGGTAGAGGTCAGCCGCGAGCAACAGATCGGCGCTGCTGATCTGTCCCATGTAGAAGCGCCGCTGCGCGAGGTGGCGGGCGAGATCGTCCAGCCGCGATAGCTGGCGCAGTTGCGCATACCCATCGTAACGATCATTGGCCAGGGCTTCCAGCGACATGCCGAAACGCGCTTCGACCTCGGATTTGTAGGCGGCGAGAATCTCGGGATCCTGGCCGATATCGCGGTAGGCGGGGCGAATGGGCGCGTAAAGCCGTTCCAGCACGTGATGCACGCGGCGGCGCCAGTCGAGCAGAGCGCCCCAGGCCGCAGGGTCGAGGCGTTCGTCGACAAGTGCCGGCGTCTGCGGAAACAGGGCGTCGATCGAGATCAGTATCTCTTCCGAATCGGTCAGCAGGCGTCCGTCGTCGAGCTGCAGAATCGGCACCTGCCGGGCGACGCCCAGGTCGAAGAAGGTTTCGTCGTCGGTGTATTCGAGGGCGCGGTCCTCGTAATCGATTCCCTTGTAGTCCAGGGCCAGGCGCACGCGCTGCGATTCGGGCGACGACCAGAAATGGTACAGAGCCGGCATGGTCTACTCGAGGTCGAGAATCGCCTGCCAGTGCTGCGGTTCCACCGGCAGGATGGACAGGCGATTGCCCTTGCGCAGCAAAGGCATGTCCGCCAGTTCCGGGCGTGTGCGCAGTTCCGCTAGGGTGATGATGCGGCCGAGTTTGCGCTCGAATTCGACGTCCACGAGATACCAGCGCGGCGCATCCTGACGACTCTTGGGGTCGTAGTATTTGGCCTCGGGATCGAAGGCGGTCGGGTCCGGGCGTGCCTCGCCGGCGATGCGCATGATGCCGGCCACACCCGTCGGGTCGGCGTTCGAGTGGTAGAACAGCGCCAGATCGCCCGGACGCATGTCGTCGCGCATGAAGTTGCGCGCCTGGTAGTTGCGTATGCCGTCCCAGGGCTCGCGTCCGACGCGTGCCAGGTCGTCGATACCGAAGGCCTCGGGCTCGGATTTCATCAGCCAGTATCGCATGAGCCACCCTTAATTCAGCAGAGGGGGGAGTATAAACCAGGGGCCGTTCGCGCTGCCGAGCGGCGGGCTCAGGTGCAGCGGTATACGCCTCTCGGTGTGACCACGGCGGCGAGCGGAACATCCCAGGACTCTGCCGCGAGGCTTTCGACTTCCTGAAAGTCGTAGGCAAGGCCGATCAGGATGGGGCGCCGCACGGGAACGCACAGTTGATAGGCGAAGGTCCGGTCGTAGAAGCCGCCGCCCATGCCCAGGCGATGGCCGTGCCGGTCGAACGCGACCAACGGCGTCAGCACGATATCCAGTGCGCGAGGGTCCTTCCGCCGACGTGGGGTTGCAAGCGGCTCGTCAATGCCGAACCGGTTGCCGCGCATCGGCATGCCGGGGCGCCATGGGTGGAACCAGAGTCCGCCATGCGTGGCGAGGGCGGGCAGGTAGAGCCGCTTGCCCGCGACACGGGCTGCGGTCAATGCAGGCAGGGCGTCGAGTTCGCCGCTGACGGCGAGATACCCGGCTACGTGCCGGGCCCGGCGGAACCAGGCGGTGGCGGTGAGTCGCGCGGCAACATGTCTTGCGGCGCGTTCCCGCTGGGCGGCGGTGAGGGCGGCACGACGCCGTCTGATCTCGTGGCGGAGTCGATTGCGGTCCGTCATGGCAAAAAAGAGGACACACTCCGTAAGTGCCGTGGTGACTTTCGACCTTGAACCAGCGGTTCAAGTGGGCGCTTCGGCGGGGGACGTAGGCTTTCCGCAGTGCGGACCTGCACATGCCCTCCGCAAAACCGGCTCCCGGGGTATAAAACTAGGCTCAAGGGTACTACCCAGTCACTCACGAACACCCCAGAGGTGTCCTGCGAACGACTATATCACGATCGCGGCGCCAGGGGCTTGTCCTGTTTTTCCGGCCCATCGAGGCGGTCCATGGCGAGGTCGATGGCGGTGTTGAGGCCTTTGATCCGCGTCGCCAGGGTTTGCTCGGCCTGGGAGCGATCGCCGCGCAGCTGCATGAGTTCGTGAATCAAGTTCAGCGAGGTCATCACGGCAATGCGCTCGCCGCCGACGATGCGGCCGGAGGCGCGGATCTCGCGCATGCGGGCATTGAGTTGTTGAGCGGCGGCGAGGAGGGCTTCCTGCTCACCCTCGTCGCACATGACCTGATACTCGCGCTCGAGGATGTGCACGCTGACGGGCACTTGGCTCAGGGTGATTCCTCCAGGCTCCTGAGTCGGCCGATCATGGCTTCCACACGCTGCTTGGCGAGTTCGTGCTTCTCGATCAGGCCGCTGCGCTCGTGTTGCAGGGTCTGGAGCTGGCGTCTGAGCGCGGTGTTTTCCTTGTGCTGCCGCTCGCAGGCCGAAGTCAGTTCGAGCACGCGCCGTTCCAGCTCGCGCAGCGCTGCTTCGTAGACCGGTTGGGTGGCGGCGTCGCTCATGCGGCAAATATAGGCGCGCTGAATGAACAGGGTCAACAGGTGAGCGGGGATGCCGGGGGCAAACCCGAGTGTTAAGATCGCACATTGCCTCGCATTCCGACATTTGCAGCCGCTCATGAACCCGCAGACCGAGCCCGAAGACTTTTTCCAGGCCAACCCACTGTCGCCAGAAGCCATCGTGGTCACCGGCGAAACCCGCAACGGCAAGGCCTGCAGGATCGTGGACAACACGGGGTCCATCGATATTGCCGAGCTGCGTGCACTGCTCGATCAGCTGATCGAGGACGGTCGCTTCGGTCTTTCCGGGCGCTCGCTGGCCGGGGACAGCCGCATGGTGATCGGGGCGCCCGATTTCACCCATATCCAGTTCGGTGAAACGGTGTATCGCTTCGTGCTGTTCCCCTACGAGGCCAGGATCGAGGCTTTTTGAGCATGGACCTCCATTTCGAATCGCTGGATGAGGAACTGCGCGGCGCCGGCGCGGCCATGGGTGCCGCGGAAGGTCATGGATTGCTGTGCGCCCGACTCGCGCTGGGTACATTGGGCGACGAGGAAAGCTGGCTGCAGGAAACGCTGGGCAGTTCGGCGGATGCGTCCGTTCCATGCCGTCAGGGTCTGTCCGAACTCTATCGCAATACGCGCCTGCAACTGGACGATGCGGAGATTTCCTTCCAACCCTTTCTGCCCGGTGATGAGGCCGAGCTGAACGAACGCGTCGCCGCGCTGGGACAGTGGTGCTATGGCTTCAGCACGGGCCTAGTGCTGGCCGGCCTGCAGGCCGAACGCCTGGAGGCGCTGCCGGAGCAGGTGCGGGAATTCATCGACGATCTGGGGCGGATCGCCCAGGTGTCGTCGGACAGCGTGGCCTACGAGGAGGGCGAGGCCGACTATGCCGAATTGCTGGAGTACGTGCGCATCGGCGTGTTGCTGTTGTTCGAGGAGATGCAACCCAGAACGCCGCTCTCGGGACTGCACTGAAACCCGGGATATCGCCACAAGGAGTTTCAAACGATGATGCTTCCCGCCGCCGAATATGCTCGCCGCCGCCGCCAGCTGATGCGCCAGATCGGCGAACGGGGCATCGCCATCCTGCCGGCGGCGCCGGTCCGGGTGCGCAATCGCGACGCGGATTACCGCTATCGCCAGGATAGCGACTTTCTGTATCTCACCGGGTTTGAGGAACCTGAGGCGGTGGCGGTACTGATACCGGGACGCAAGCAGGGGGAGTTCATTCTCTTCTGCCGCGAACGCGACCCCTTGCAGGAAACCTGGCACGGCCGCCGCGCGGGTCAGGCGGGTGCGGTGGAGCGTTACGGTGCGGACGACTCATTCCCGATTGCGGACATCGACGAGATACTCCCGGGGCTGCTCGAAAACCGCGACCGGGTGTTCTACAGCATGGGACGCGACGCCGTGTTCGACCGTCAGCTGATGGACTGGGTCAATCGTCTGCGCGCCCAGGTCAGGTCCGGCCGCCAGTCGCCGCATGAATTCGTGTCGCTGGAATTCCTGCTGCACGAAATGCGCCTGTTCAAGTCGTCCGCGGAGCTCAAGCTGATGCGCCGCTCGGCCGAGATCGCCATCGAAGGGCATCGTCGCATGATGGCGATGTGCCGCCCTGGCTTGTACGAATACGAGGTCGAGGCCGAGTTCATCTATACGGTACGTCGCCACCGGGCGGACCTTGCCTATCAGTCGATCGTCGGCGGCGGCGAGAACGGTTGCATCCTGCATTACGTCGACAATGCGACCGAGCTGCGCGACGGTGATCTGCTGCTGATCGATGCAGGTGCCGAATACGAGGGCTACGCCAGCGACATCACGCGTACCTTCCCCGTCAACGGCCGCTTCACGCCGGCGCAGCGCGAGGTTTACGAGCTGGTGCTGGAGGCGCAGCTGGCCGCGATCAAGAAGGCCCGCCCCGGAAACCACTGGAACGACCCCCACGAGGCGGCTCTGCGCACGCTGACGCGCGGCCTCGTCGAGCTGGGCCTGCTCAAGGGGCAGCCGGCAAAACTCATGCGCGAAGGTGCCTATCAGCGCTTCTACATGCACCGTACCGGCCATTGGCTCGGCCTCGACGTGCATGACGTGGGCGAATACAAGATCGACGGCCAGTGGCGACTGCTCGAACCGGGCATGACCCTGACCGTCGAGCCGGGTCTATACATCACGCCCGCACGCGACGTGCCGAAACGATTCCACAATATCGGTATCCGCATCGAGGACGACGTGCTGGTGACCGCGCAGGGCTGCGAGGTCCTGACCCAGGCCATGCCCAAGTCACCTGACGAGATCGAGGCGTTGGTGGGCAGCGCCGCGGAACCGAAGGTCCCGGCCCGAGCGCGGCGTCGCGCATGAGCCGGGATTTCGACATCCTCGTCGTCGGCGGTGGGATGGTCGGGGCCAGCCTTGGCGTTGCGCTGGCTGGTTCCGGGCGACGTGTCGGCATTCTCGAGGCGCGTCCGTACGGCGAACCGGGTCAGCCGAGCTACGACGATCGCAGCACCGCACTCGCCTTGGGCTCTCGCCACATGCTGGAGCGTCTGGGCGTATGGTCAGACCTGAGCCGCGAGGCAGCCCCCATTACGCATATCCACGTCAGCGACCGCGGGCGTTTCGGAGCTGCGCATATCGATGCAGGCGAGCAGGGTGTTCCGGCGCTGGGTTATGTGGTGCCCAATCGCGCCATCGGTGCGGCGCTGATGGGGGCGTTGCAGGATGCCGAGGGGGTGGAAATGATCGCACCCGCCGAGGTGGCCGGCTTCGAAGGGTCCTCCGGAAATGACGATGAATGGGTTTCGCTGCATCTGCGCGAAGGGCAGGCGGCCGGCACACTGCGCGCGCGGCTGGTGATCGCCGCCGACGGCACGGCCTCGCCGATGCGCGAGCGGGCCGGCATCGGCATCGAGTCCCGACCCTACGGCCAGTCGGCGCTGATCGCCAACGTCAGCGTGAGCCGTCCGCGAGCCGGGTGGGCGTACGAACGCTTCACACCGGACGGCCCGCTCGCCATGCTGCCCATGGGCGGGGATCGCTATTCTCTGGTCTGGACGCATCGCGACAAGGACCTTGCGGCGACCCTGGCCCTGGACGACGCTGCGTTTCTGCGTTCCCTGCAGGCACGCTTCGGCTGGCGGCTCGGGCGTATCTCTACGGTTGGTCGGCGAGCCGCCTATCCGCTGGGGCTGACTCGGGCGCGCGAGGTCTGGCGCGGCCGTCTGGCCCTGATGGGAAATGCACTGCATACCCTGCACCCGGTCGCGGGGCAGGGTTTCAATCTGGCCCTGCGTGACGTGGACGCGCTTTCCCGCGCGCTCGAGCCGGTGGGGGATCCGGGAGCGCCAGAGGTGTTGGCGGAGTATGCAAGACTCAGGGAGCCAGACATGCGTACCGTGGTCAGGCTGACGGACGCGATGGTACGGGCATTTTCCGGAAAGCGCCCGTTGCCGGGGCTGCTGCGCAGCCTGGGTCTGCTCGCCGCCGACGGCGAGCCCTCGCTCAACCGCTGGCTTGCCCGCCAGCACATGGGTCTGCACGGTGCGGTCGTGGCCAAGCATGCCGTGCACAAACACGGACAGCGAACATGAGTGCGGCAGACTACGAGATTGCCATCGTCGGCGGGGGCATGGTCGGAACGGCACTCGCCTGCAGCTTGGGGGCGCAGGGTCGTCGGGTGGCGCTGATCGAGGCATACCCGGCACGTCCCTGGCAGCCAGGCGGTGAGTACGATCTGCGGGTTTCCGCGATCAACCGCGCCTCCCAGCGCCTGTTCGAGCGGCTCGGCGCCTGGCAGGGCATGTGCGAACGGCGCGTGAGCGCCTACCGGCGCATGCATGTATGGGACACGGCCGGCAAGGGCGAGATCACCTTCGATGCGGCCGAGCTCGGTGAGCCGGATCTCGGTCACATCATCGAAAACCGCGTCATCCAGGAAACCCTGGAGGCATGCCTGCCGGAAACGGTGACCGTCTATCGCCCGGCGACACTGGAAACGATGGACGTCGGGGCGTCTGCGGTATCGCTGAAATTGAACGACGGCAGCGAGTTGAGCGCCGCGCTGGTGGTCGGGGCCGACGGGGCGCACTCGCGAGTGCGCGGGCTGGCCGGCATCGAACGCGAGGAGAGACCTTACGGGCAGAAGGCGATCGTCGCTACCGTCGCCACCGAGAAAACGCATCAGGCAACCGCATGGCAGCGCTTTCTGCCGACCGGACCGGTGGCGCTGCTGCCATTGGCGGATGGCCGCTGCTCGCTGGTGTGGTCAGCAGAGACCGAACTGGCCGAGAGTCTGATGGCCTTGGACGACGAGGCCTTCCGCCGGGAGCTCGGTCTGGCTACAGAGTTACGTCTTGGGCGCATCCTGGAGATCGGTGCGCGCGCCGCCTTCCCGCTGGTGGGTAGTCGCGTCCATCCTTACGTCAAGCCGCGCATCGCCCTGGTGGGCGATGCCGCGCATACCATCCATCCCCTTGCGGGTCAGGGAGCCAATCTCGGTTTCATGGATGTGGTGGCGCTGTCCGCGCAACTCGCAGAAACACGGCGCGACGCCGGGAGTCTGCGTCTCTTGCGCGCCTACGAGCGTGCCCGCCGTGCCGAGAACGAGATCACGATGCGGGCCATGGAGGGCTTCAAACACATGTTTGGAAGCCGCGTGCCCGGCCTCGCCTGGTTGCGCGCCCAGGGTCTGGGTATCGCCGGGGCGTGGCCACCCCTCAAGCGAGTGCTGGCGTCGCGTGCCTTGCTGGGCAGTACGCAGGCGCCGACGCCGCGGGTGGAAGGCGGGCCGTACAAGTAGACCCGCCCCGCAGCATCCGGTTTAGTGTGCGTGTCCGTCTGGGCCGTGCACGTGTCCGTGCGACAGTTCTTCCTCGGTCGCGTCGCGTACTTCGACCACGGTGACGTCGAAGTTCAGCGGCACGCCGGCGAGCGGGTGGTTGGCGTCGATGGTGACGTCGTCGCCGTCGATCGACACGATGCGCACGATCTGCATCGAGCCGTCGTTCGCCTGGGCATGAAACTCCATGCCGACTTCGAGGGTGTCGACTCCTTCGAACATGGCGCGGTCGATGGCCTGGATCAGGCCTTCGTGGTGCTGTCCGTAGGCATCGTCGGGCTCGACGTGAACCTTGACGACGTCGCCCGCGCTCTTGCCTTCAAGCGCCGCTTCGAGCCCGGGGATGATATTCCGGGCGCCGTGCAGATAGGCCATGGGTTCGCCGCCATTGGAACTGTCGATGACATCTCCGGCGTCATTGGTCAGTGTGTAGTCGATGGTGACGACGGTGTTGTTGGTGATTTGCATCGATGGCCCCCTGGGCGTGTGTTCGCCGCTAGTTTACGTGATGAGGCCATATCTGCCCAGCGCGCGGCCCGGGCGGGTGCTCAGCCGCTCAGCAATTGTTTGATCTCGTCAATGTCTTGCTGGGCTTCGTCGAGAAATTCCTGAATACGCTCCGGGGTGGCTGGCGCCAAGCCCAGCTTGGCAAAGGCCGGCACCTCAGATAAGACAGGATGTACGGAGGATGTGTTCTGCTGCTCCATAAGGATCAATTGCGCTACGACGACGACGTCAGCGTAATCGGCCTGGGTGCCGGAATTGCGAGTCCAGTCCTCAGCACCCTGGATCACGCTCTGCATGTCACTGTCGATTTGCCAGTGGTCGATGATCAGCAGCCCGACGGGCACGCGCAGATTGACGATGGCGTTTTCGAGACGCTCGGGTTTTCCGAGCAACCCATAGCGTTCTGCGTGCTGCAGGATGGGGATGCCGCCGATGTCGTGAAGCAGGCCAGCCAGCAGCGCATGGCTGGGGTCGAGTTTGGGATGGCAGCGCGAGGCAAGCGTTTCGCACAAGGCGGATATCTGTACGCTGTGTTCCCATAGCTCATGCATGCGTTGCCTAACCGCCGGCTGGCGAGTATGGAACACCGTGGTGAGTGCCAGGCTGATGGCCAGGGTACGGGTAGTTTCCAGTCCGAGCCGGATCACGGCATCGGACAGGTTGGTAACCGGTTGTCCGCCGCGGCGCGCGGCCGTATTGGAGGCGCGCAGGATGCCTGCAGCGACCGAGGGATCGATCTGCACGATCTTGGCGATGTCTGGGAGGGAAATGTCCGGGCGCAGTGTTGCATCGCGGATGCGCATGGCCACTTCAGGCATGCTGGGTAATTCAAGGGTGCCGCTGCTTAGTGAGCGCAGGATGTGCGCGAGCAGCTGGCCCTCTTCTTCGGTGATGGCGGTGTGCTCGACCTCGTAGTCGTTTTGCCGCTGTTCACGCAGGATGATATCGAATAGGCGTCGGTCCAGACGCAGAAGTCGGCTTGGGACGCTCGCGACAGCAGCGATTTGGCGGCCCTCACCGAATAAGGGACGCTTGGCCCGTGAGGTGCCGCCGGACACAACCTCGTTGCCGTTCCCATGCTTCAGTGTCACCGTGCCGTCGAGCAGATAGGTCAGCCATCGGTCTGCGTCTTTGCCGTCGAGCGTCTCACGCGCTTTGAGCGTGACTACTTGCCCCTTCTCGGCCAGGCGATTGCGATTTTCGGTAGATAGCCCGTTCAGGGGGATCAGATCGTCGATTTCTTCGAGCAGGATCGGCATGGCGTCGCTTCTGTAGTTTCTTGTGCAATCATCGGGTATCCGGCGGCCGCTGCCAAGGGAGTCCTTCGCGCAACTGCGGGACCGGTTGCTCGCACTGATCGATAAGCCCTTCATCCATAAGCCAGGTACGGGCATCTGCAGCATCCCGCAGAAACCAGTCCAGAGTCGAGCCCAGCCGGAAGCTATAGCCCCACGCGTCCATATCAAGCATGAGC